>CAYQVT010000135.1:0-9818 GCA_964420885.1 uncultured Gammaproteobacteria bacterium | reverse complement strand
AACCTGGCCATCGCCATTCGTATCACCGGTAAAATTACTGCCGCCGCCATCAAGTCGCTTTTCTTCATCGGTATAACGAATACCGGCGGTTAGGCGCAAGGCTTCGGTGAACTCGTAGTCAAATTCAGCATAGATACCAAGCGTCTCAGTTTCGATAAAGGCACTGTCAGCAAAGAAACCATTGATATTGGTGTCACGTGACACAATCGGGGTGCCGGAAAGAATAGTAAAAGATTGCCCATTGGGCCCAATAGCTGACCCTCGGACACTGTCATCACGTTGTGTTTGTTGAAAGATCGAAAAGCTGGTAAATAGTTCTTCATCTGAGTAGTAAAGGCCACCAGTCCATTTCAAAGGCCCATCTCCATTTGAAGTAAACTGGAATTCCTGAGAATAAAACTCAAGCGTTTCATCAAAACCACCAACCGAATTTGGGGTTGGGCTAAAATCGAAGTCAAAGCCAAAGAGATTTTCAAAATCAGTGTAGTTAGAAATTGATTTCAGCGAGAAACCACCAAAGTCAAAATTACCTTCTAAGGTAATCGAGTCTTCTACTAAATCTACTTCTGGAGCGTAGTCTTGAGAAATAGTATATGCAGGGTCAAAGTCGGTTGCACTGGGTATTCCGCCAGAGCCACGCACCGGATTAGCACAGTTTTGCACTGGGCCAAACGGATCAGTAAGGCCATTTGCCGTTTCATTACGGCATAAAAAAGTGTACCCAAATAGGCCTGCTTCTCGCCCATCTTCTTCACTGCGTTGATAGCGTAATTTCCACTCGGTAGAATCGCTAGGTCTCCACAAAGCACTTACGCGAACACTTCGGTCATCTTGAGCACCAATATCGGGGCCAGCAAGATTAGTAATATATCCGTCACTTTGATCGGTTGAGAGAGCGACACGTAAGGCAAACTCGCCAGATACTGGAACGTTTAGCGCTCCACGAACCTTGGTTCGATCGAACTTCTCAAAGCCTAACTCAACATTGCCTGAAAAACCATCTTCCAAACTCGGCGCAATTGTATATAGATTAAGAGCGCCAGCAAAGGTATTACGTCCATAAAGAGTTCCTTGAGGACCTTTCAAAAACTCGATTCGCTCTACGTCGAAAAAGGCACGCGTTTGCTGCGATGCGCGAGATTTATATACCCCATCAACGAAGGCACCGACAATAGAAGCATTGTCACCAAAGGTGTTCGAGGAATTTGCACCACGCACATTAAATTTGGCATCGTTGCCAACAAACGCATAATTTACGCCAGACAATAGTAGTTCTAAACGCGAGACATCGCTAATGCCGCCTTCTTGCAATGAACTTTGATCAAATGCCTGTATCGAAAGACCCACGTCCTGAATACTCTCTGATCGCTTAGTTGCAGTAACGATTATTTCTTCTAATACTTGTTGAGCATGCGCAGCGCCGCTAAAAGCTGTCACCATTGCTAGCGTACAAGCTAATGATAATTTATTCGGTTTCACTCTCATTTCTCTGTGTTCTCCAGTTTCTATTCGCCACGTTAATATATTCGCGTATGGCGTTAAATTTATCCTAAACGCTGCCTTAAAATTCAGGCACCGCTCAAGCATTGGTGTTCTCCAAGCAAACCCTTTTAAATCAAAACAAGCGATCTCAACAAATACCACTTAAATGACCAAGAAGGAAAATCTGGTGTAAAAGCTGCTCTCTTTGATGCTGTGACTATACTGACGCTCAACATCAAGATGCACAAATCATTTATACTTCGGATGCAATATTAAGTCAATAAACTTAGATTTTGATGCAAAAAACCATAGGTTATTGTTTTTATTGATATTAATTGAATTTTTGCTATCTTTTCTTATAAAAATAGGAGGTGAATTTGCTAAATACTTTCGAATTTTTAAGAGAAAATCAGGCTATTTCTGAATTTAAATCAATATTTAATAAATATTTTTGCATGCGAAGTACCTTATACTTTACACTTACGTTGACGTCGGCTTTTGTAATGTTAGTTTTTGAGTTTGGCCTCTTCCTAACTCGAAAATTACAAAAAAGCGAATCTAACCTTAGCGCTCAGGCGCGCCTTAATCGAAACGCTATAGAGAAAGAAGCATGAGTATTGAACCGGATATTAAAAGTAGAATTATTCACTTCACTGAAATGGTTCCTTGCAAGACAGCGTTTATAGATGCCAATACTCCTGGCAGTGATCAAAAAGAGAATTTCTGCTTGATCGGAGAAGGCGTCACAGAAAACCCAGATCAAATTGTGCACATCGATATCCCTCATGGATTCAATGTTGGCGCAGCACGACAACCCAAAGGTTGCAAAAACTCTCATCACAGCCACGATACAGAAGAAGTATTTATGATTCATTCTGGCACATGGCTATTCACTTGGGGCGAAACAGGTGACGACGGCCAGGTTATTCTCAAACAGGGCGATACCATTTCGATACCAGCCAACATGTTTCGAGGGTTTGAGAATGTCGGTGATGAACCCGGGTTTATGTTTTCAATTCTCGGGCTTAACGAGTCGGGGTCAGCCGGGCAGGTTATGTGGGCTCCTTACGTATTTGAACAAGCTAAAGATCATGGCTTGGTACTATTAGAAGATGGCAGACTTATTGATACCTCTTCCGGCATGAATATTCCCAGCAATGGCGTCGTAATGAAAACAACCTCGCAACAGGATGTTGAAAGCTTAGATCGCCTGGATTTGAATGCTATGCAGTGCTGTGTCGTTAGTGCAGACGAAGTTTCTTCAGCAGAACAAGGCGGCTTAAGCCGCTTAGAAGGAATCTGTGAAAGAGCTATTATTGGCGTCGCAAACGACAATGAGGGCATCAAACAAGCTAAGATTGGTTGGTCGCATGGTTTCCATTTACGCGCCATCGAAATGCAAGCAAGCGCTGAGATCAAGAGTCATCGGCGCAGCGAAGAGGAAGTTGTGATTGTCCACAAAGGCGCTGTTGCCGTCAGTTGCAACAATAGCAACTTCACACTTAACGAGGGTGACATGTTTACGGCCCCAATTGATTCGGCTCGCTCTTATTCCAACAATGGTGGCAACATAGCCAAGCTTTGGGTTATTCGTCGAGGCAACTCACCTGAAAAAGCGACTTTTATTTACGCCACAAAAAGAATTCGATAACCTTCCCCCAAAAGGCTCGACCATTACAACCGATCATAACTCTTTTCAATAAACCCTAATGAACAGACTTGAACACCATTACGATAGCGCCCCTGCTAACGCCGACCGGTTAGGTAATATGCAAGGCTTTGACTCCGAATTTACCGACATCATCGACTACATTCTTCGGATCACCTATCGCATCTGGGAAGGCAAACAGATTGGCTTGTGTCACGACTATTATTCTGTCGATTGTCCGGTCTATACACTTGCGGGCTATGGCGAGGGGGTTGACCAAATAGTTCAAAACACCTTAAACACGCTAGCCGCATTCCCCGATCGCACGTTGAATGCCGACAATATTGTTTGGGGGGGCAATGATGTTGACGGTTATCATACGTCTCACTTGATCGATACGCGCATGACCAATCTAGGCGATACCGAGCTTGGCCCAGCAACCGGCAACAAAGCTCAGTTTAAAGTAATTGCGCACTGCGTTGTCAAAAACAACAAAATTGTTGAAGAATGGTTAGTCCGTGACAACTACGCCTTGGTAGAACAGCTCGGCTACAAGCCAAAGAAAGTTGCCAAACAAATCGCCCGCCTTCCACTCGAACCAAAATTTGACGCTTGGATGCAGTCTGAAATCACGCGCGTATCAGAGCTAAACCTAAGTCACCGCGCGGAAACTAACTCAAGCAATAGTTCGGAAGAATTTGTACTCGCGGCCCTACAGAATATCTGGAACGCTCGCTTAATGGGCGATGTTTACAAGGTTTACGACGAAGACGCCAAACTGCATGCCTCAGCGAATCGAGAGTTTCTGGGCCGAGAACAAATCGTACAATTTTATGGCTCTTTTCTCGGCACCTTTTCAGAGTTAAAAGTTGCTTTCGATTACAGCTGCACGAACTCAATGACGGACGCGGACGACGTAGCCGTGCGCTGGACCATGACCGGCAAGCACACAGGTCGCGGGCTTTTCGGAGAACCTACGGACGCGGATATACTGATCATAGGCGAAAGCCAGTATCGCCTTGTAGACGGCAAAATCAATGAAGAATGGACAGTGTTCGACCAAATTGCCATCATGACGCAAATTGCTCGGGCACGCTTAGAAAACAAAACCGTTTAAACTTCAGAGCCAGCTGGCGAGGGGAGCGAATGAGTTTTATAGAGCTAGCTGACTACCTCGGAGTCTTCGTATTTGCGATATCGGGTGGCCTCGTCGCCATTCGCCATAATATGGATTTATTTGGAATTCTGGTTATCAGCCTTTTACCAGCGATCGGCGGTAGCACCCTACGAGACATGTTACTCGACGTGCCAGTATTTTGGCTTAACGACCCATGGGTTGTTTACATCGCTCTTTTGGGTGGTTTAGCGGCTATTATTTATAAATCGTGGACGCAAATGAAACTCCTAGTCTGGGCCGATGCCTTTGGGCTAGCTTTATTCGCGATGATAGGAACAAGTAAGGCGTTCAGCCTAGGCCATGGCTTTCTTGCTTCTGTAATGATGGGCACAATCACCGCAACCGCCGGCGGATTAATTCGAGACATCGTCTGTAGCGCGTCACCACTTTTACTGAAAGTAAGATATCTATGCAACCGCTGCTTTAGCCGGTGCCAGCATTGGCTACGCGCTGTTAGCATATGAGGTTAACGACACAGTGGCCCTCAGTTGTGGCTTAACCGCAGTGTTTGCGGTTCGAGCACTCGCAATCCAATTCAGGCTGTCACTATCAAGCTCTGAATGGGTACGCAAAAAACTATACCGACACAAGAATTAGACGTCGCAGGAACAACCAAGGGAAAGACCGCTAGAGACGATAAAAACGCCGACAATTATCTGCAAACATGGCCTGTTTTTGCACGGCCGTTAAATTAGGCATATTATCCACGACGCTCAGGTAGGCGTGCCACAAATCATGATAAGTTGCGTGCAACTTATCAACCGGAAAGTTCGAGCCAAACATTACACGTTCAGCGCCAAAAGTATTAATCACCGTTTCGACAATTGGACTAAGAGAATCAACGGTCCAATCATGGTCAAACATGGTTAAGCCAGATACTTTACATACTGTGTTTGGCAACTCAGAAAAAGCCTGTAAACCATCAAGCCACACCTGCCAACCTTGCTCATCTACCTGCGCCTTGTACCAGGGAGAACCGCAGTGACATAGTGCCACGTTTAGTTCCGGCACTTGCCTCAACACCTCAACCACATCAGCCATTTGGTCAGGAATTAACTGCAGATCGAAACTTAAGCCTCGTTTGGCTAACATGCTTAGGCCACGTAACCACTTAGGGTCATGTATCAATGAACCTGTGCCTGTCACCTTGTCTTCTGTTGGTGAACGCCCGACAATTTGTCGAATGCCACGCAAATTTGGCAGCTTGGCAAACTCATCAAGTTTAGCTGCAAGATCATCACTGCGTAAGTCTACAAAGGCGACAATCCCATTAGCTAAGCCCTGCTTATCAGACATCGCTTGCGCCGTTTGAGACTCCAAAAAATGCTGACCTTCAATAGCCCCTACTTCAATATGAACTGATTGCTCAACAGGCAAATTGCCGATATCTTCACGCAAACCAGCCACCAAATAATCTTTTTGAATCGGCGTCGGGTCGCCAAAAAAGCGCATCACTCCTTTAGCGGCGAGCCACGGGTAATGAACAATATTCAAATTCCACAAATGGTGATGTGCATCACAAATCACATAAGGAAATATTGAGGCTTGCTGAGTCATATTTTTCGTTCGACGTTTTTCCGTTATTTAACTGCTTTGATAAACTAGTTAACGCGATCATAGATTACATTCTGGCTCCTAATATTAGCTTAAGGGTAGGTACTATCAAATACCAATAAATAGAAAGTTTCCACCTAGATAACGTTAGAGCGTATTTTTTCCCTAGGCTTGTCTTTGGGTTCCAGCGTTTTTCAATATTGTTAACAATAGCATTTAAGCATCTTGTCTCGTTAAAAAAACCTTATACTATTGTCAACGACACTATCAATAATCAGTTTACTATGGCTAAAATCTATTTCATTCTCCGCACGACTTAACAGGTCGCTCAAGGTGTTCGTTTGATTGCCCTATTATTTTGAAATTAAATTGAGCAAATACAGGCCTAGCCTTCAGCATAAGACTGATGACTACAATGGGGCTGGTTATTATACTAAACAATGGTGGAAGTCCTTTTTTAGGATCAAGGCATCTAGACTGGATCAGCAAACATCAAACAAACGATTGATTATTGCTAGTTATACCTGAGCTTAATTATGATTCAATATTTTTCTAAAAATGATCGAACCTATCCAGCAATAAAAGACTTTTCTTTAACTGTTAAGTAAAAGAAAATAATCATGTAATATCTTACTAATTAATCACAATTAAAAATGAGGTATATGCGCTAGGAGAGCCAATCGTAAACTCCATAAGGTTTGTAAGCTGATCAAGTGCTTCACACTGTTCATCCAAGTAACCGTAGCGATTGTAAGTATCAATAACACCTTTATGCTTGTAATTCATACACTGCTCAGCTGCATGGTCGGGGATTTTTAAACCAGCCGACAAGCTTCGACAAATTCGCCGGAAGTCGTGAATAATAAAATATTCTATTGGCACTTTCTCTTGAGTAAAAAGTTTCTCGAGAGCTGTGCCTAACTCAAAGCTGACTAATTTGGGTTTTCTTAATTTAGCACTCACTCAGAACTGACTAACTTATTAACAATGGCTCGCGAGTTTTTAACGAAACTCACCTAAAGCTGACTAAGCTTTCAACAAAATGCATTTGACGTTATTTTTTCATCGTTTTTAATAATTTTTTTGCCCTAGAAACTCTCTCATATTTTGACGACTTTGCTCTAGTTCACTCAAAACTGACTAAATTCGATCTCCTTACTCACCTAAAACTGACTAGTGACCTTGCTGTGATTTATTGTATTGATCGCTGTCCTTTTGAAATCTCTCAAAATCATACCGTGTTGGATATTTATCGCGCATGGGTTTGATGATTGCGCCCCCCCTCTTTACTGATTCGGTGTTCAGTTATGTTCTTATGATGTATGTTTGATTTAAACTGTTCGGTTTGAAATACTTTGGTTGGGTATACGGTCACTTTGAAGTCAGCCAATACTTGCCTATTTGTCTCAGGGTTTATTGTGTATTGCTTTTTAGTTTTGGCATTTTCGATTATGTAAGCGCAGTCAGTGATCGCATCGTTAATTTTCTTGATGTTGGTTGTGATTATATCTTCTTGTAAGGCTCACTCTTTTATCAGAGTGGACAGCAAAAAGTGATAACCCTTTGAGGGTCGGCTTGCTGAAAACGTGTTGTTAGGCGCAAAAATAGCGTTCGTCAGAAACTAGTTTTCACTTGCATAAATTTCTCGTAGTTAAATGTTCGCCAATCAAGAGCGAGTATCCGTTTTGAGATGAGCTTATTAAACGATACATATAACTCAGAATGTAGCGGGTTTTTTCGGTTATGCCTTACGGTTAAGTCAATCGGTGAAAAATACCTGTTAATGTCGTACTCCTTACTGATTTCGCCCAATAGCTCATAACGTAGCCCCGCCAGAATCGAAACAGCATCTTTAACTTGTTCTTAACTGTAGCTTTTACCCATGGGTTTGAGTTCTTCACGTATGGCGTAAAACGTTGTTACGAGACTGAAGTTGTCGGGCTTATTTTCATCTGCTGTGAATAGGCCGTCAGAAATAGCGAACTTGTGCAAAGCGTACTCTACGAACTCAGCTATAACCGTTTTATAGTACGCTCTCTTTTCTTTGGCCTTACTTCCCTTGGCAAGCGTTATGTTCGCTGGTGAAATATCGAGGGTGTAAGACTTACCGTTATATCTTCCATGACGTTGTAGCACAGGTAATGTACCGTCTTTATTTCTAAATTTTTCTTGCTGTCAGCTAAATAGGTCTGGAAGAGTTTGGTAAAATTCAACAAGTTTGAATAAGTGTTGTTTATCAACATTTGGTAAAGGTCTAGCTGCTTTGGTTGTTGGCTTAGTTTCTTCTCTTTATTTGCCGTCATTCGTTCTTGGTTAACGCTAAATATTACATCTCTTCCCATTTACTCGGTTTTTTCTGAGACTGGTGAAACACCCGTAGTATTTCAATGTCATCGCCTTTTATTTGATACGGCAGCGTGTAATTCAAACTAGGGATCGCCCATTCAAGAATATCGTCGTCCATTGTTGGCGAGCCAATTAAAGGCTGCTCAATCAGCAACGAGGATGATTGAAAAATACGCTGTAGCAGTTGCGCTGCAATTTTGGGCGACGCTTTCTCGCTGTAGTAGGCTTGAATATCTATCAAGTCGAGCTTGGCTGCATTCAGCCAGACTGTATTTTTCATACTGGTGCTTTAAAAACATCGATCTCTGGCACAGGTAATTCTTCGTCAGAGCCTAATGAGTTGATCCATTCTCCCATTGCTTGATGAGATATAAATTCGCCTTTCTCAGCTTCTGCTTTAGCTCGCTTTAAAGCTTCGACCTTCCAGCTATTACGCTCAATGTATTCTTCGATTGCCTTAGATGTCACATACGCTTTTGAGCGTTCAGTTAGGTCACAGATTTTTTCGAGCTGATCTCGAACGGTGTCATCGATTCTTATCGAAAATGGAGTTGATGCCATGATTCACATACTCATTTAGTTAAAAAGTAATTTAATGACTACATTGTAGTCAAAAATAATCAAATTACAAATAGCAGCAAAAATTTCGCATTGACAATTTTGGATTCTCACTAAAATAAACCACACAACCTACCCCCCCTTATTTTTTTTGAGGAAAGTAAAAAATGTAAGCTGCGGACTACACCAACAAAACTAACCAGTACAAGCGCTGTTTAGTTCATTGGATACAGATACAAACCATCATTCGTTTGTATATGGCATTAAAAGGGTTTTAGTGCTTTACAAATTTATTTTGGCTCTTTGGCATGGGATGCTTTTATTTCGATTTTTTATATGGAGAAAGTTATGCCAAAGATGAAAGATGAAAAGCACTGGATAGACAATGACCATTACCGTCAGGTTTCAGAAGATGGAAGCAGGTCAGAGGTTTATAAAAGTAATCTTATTATTCGTGATGATTTAGTAGAAGTTAGCGACCATAACCCTGACGGAACAACTGATTCTTATGAAGCTGACACGAGTTTATATGGCTGCCTCGTTGGCGATCTAAAAGGCAAACAAAAAAATTAGACTTGTCACCGACAGCACATCAAACGTTCATTAAAAAGGGAGTTTTTTCAGCTCCCTTTTTATTACTAATTTATTGTTTTGAACTAAAACAAAATTTGAACATCAGCCTCACCTAAAATGATGGGTTCAATTAGTAGCGACAACTGATCAAACGCCTCCCTCCTTTCATCCAAATAGTCGTAGCGATTATAAGTTCCCATTACACCTTTGAGCTTATGGTTCATACATCTCTCGGCTACATGATCTGACACTTTCAAACCTGCCAACAAGCTTCGGCATGTGCGTCTAAGGTCAGGAATAGTAAAATGCTCAACGGGCATTCTTTCTTGGATGAATAGTTTCTTTAGAGGCGTATTGATTGTGTCAGGACTCATGTGCGCAAAGCGCTGTTTAGCTTTGTGCGCCCTTCGGTTTGGAAAAAGGCACTCAGAGCCATTTGCTCTGATATGAAGCTCCTTGAGGTATTTAAGAGCCAACACA
>CAYQVT010000134.1:0-9830 GCA_964420885.1 uncultured Gammaproteobacteria bacterium | reverse complement strand
ATATGGTTAATCATATGAATGGTTATAAAAGTCAGAATGGGTGCGGCGAGCATCCGATGTATGGTGTTTAAAGAGGGCATCAGGCTAATTCACCAAATTTAGTTATTTATCTTATGACGAAATAGCCTTCAAATTTGTGACACATATACAGAGATTATTTAGAGCGAAATAGGGGCAGAGTCAATTACCGCTCACAAATTTGTCGATGTATGAGTGCTACCAATTAATTGACATACAGAAACGCGCTGTCCATCAGAGGTGTAATCAGACATCATGTTGCTTTAGAATAATCAACTTACCGGAGTTTCAATGAACCTGATTCGAAAGCGAGCCCAAGAACAGTTTCCCTCAGTTTTACTCACGTTATTAAGCATTGTTCAGGCCATCGCTCTCGGGCTACTTTGGGCGCATTTGCAATAAACCAAATTCTCGTTTGAGTTTACGACAGGTACGCTTATCATCGTGCTTCAAACGTTGACGACCTTGTTTGGCCTCATCTTGGTTTGGGTTACTTATGCCAGCAACGCGATGCGGTTTCGTTGGATACCGACTACTTCGGATTCCGTTTATCCCTTCCTTATAGGACTGCTAGAGTTTTTACAAATAGAGATGTTAGACCCTGATCGGATGGGGCAATGGATTATTTTGACGGCGGCCATATTTGGCTCGATGGTGGCGGTATCACAATTTATCATGCGCAGAGCACGGTTGAGTGGAGATAATGGAGCTTACTTTGACGACATTGCCCCGGCAACTATTAAGGATTTTTATCCTCAAATCACAGTGGTTATCTTGCTTATTGTCGGCGGGGTGTATGTGTGGTTTGTCGATGCCACGGGCTTGTCTACAATGCTTTTAGTATTTGTCATTGTTGTGCTTATGATTCAACGGTATGTGAGGGCATCGAAGCATTGGAAGACCTCAATTCAGGAAGGTGCTGAATTTTAAATGCTGAACCTTTCTTCCCAAATAGAAATGTTAGAACTTAAAAAGAATAATCTTATGAGTTGATAAATTAAGATGAAATTAAGTTTTATTGTGATTGCAGAAAGTTTACAGATTGGATTATCTTAATGCATTAAGATAATCCAATCTGTAAATGAAGTATGGTTTTGACAAATAGTATTGATCCGCAAAATGCGCCGTGGTGGAAAGGGGCGACGATTTATCAAGTTTACCCGCGTAGTTTTTGCGACAGCAGCGGCGACGGGATGGGTGATCTTGTGGGCATTTGTTCTAAGCTTGAATATATCGCAAGTCTCGGTGTTGATGCGATCTGGGTGTCGCCTTTCTTCCGTTCTCCGATGAGGGATTTTGGTTACGATGTATCTGATTATCGTGATATAGATCCGCTGTTTGGCAATCTTGAAGATTTCAAACGGCTATTGTCGGATGCTCATGACCTTGGTCTCAAGGTGATAATTGACCAGGTCTGGAGCCATACTTCTGATCAACACAGCTGGTTTTTAGAAAGCAAGCGAAGCCGTGATAATGAAAAATCGGACTGGTATGTTTGGGCCGATCCAAAACCCGACGGAACGCCACCTAACAATTGGTTATCGCTGTTTGGTGGGCGGGCGTGGACTTGGAATTCTCGGCGTCAACAGTATTACTTACACAATTTCTTAGCTAGTCAGCCCGACTTGAATTTTCACAATCCTGACGTGCAGAAAGCTCAAATAGAAAACGGTCGCTTTTGGTTAGACCTAGGCGTTGATGGGTTTCGCCTCGACGTCGTAAATTTTTATTTTCAAGATAAGGCCCTGAAAAATAATCCAGCTCTCGCGAAGGGAGAGTCACGCACATTGACCGTCTCGGCTGATAACCCTTACGGTCTACAACGACACAAGCATGATATTACTCAGTCAGAAAATCTTGCCTTTCTAGAGAGCTTTAGATCTTTGTTGAACGAGTATCCAGACACTACTAGCATCGGTGAAATAAGCGATGACAATCCGCTCAAAACTATGTCTGAGTATACGTCAGGAGGTAACAAACTCCATATGGCGTACACCTTTGATCTTTTGAGTGACGAGTGTAACCCGACTTACATTCGAAAAATCATACGAGAGATCGAAGCGTCGATTGGAGATGGGTGGCCTTGTTGGGCATTGTCGAATCACGATGTTGTACGACATAATACGCGCTGGGGTGGAGGTGCTGGAGAACAATTTGCTAAGCTCTCATTAGCATTGCTTCTGTCGTTGAGGGGCAGCGCATGCATATATCAAGGGGATGAGTTAGGTTTACTGCAGGCTGACGTGCCATTTGAGGCTATCAAGGACCCCTACGGGCTCCCTTTTTGGCCCGAATACAAAGGTCGCGATGGTTGTCGCACCCCTATGCCATGGTCTGATTTACCAGGCGGGGGGTTTAGTGCTGCTGATCCTTGGTTGCCAATCAGCAAAGAACATCAAGAATTGAGTGTAACGCGTCAACAAGATCAACTGGGCAGCGTACTAGAGTTCGCAAAAAGGTTCATCAGTTGGCGAAAAAATCAATCTGCTTTATCATCTGGAGAAATTAAGCTGATCGAAGATTCTGGCGATGTTCTTTGCTGGTTTCGATCATCGGAAAATCAAACCATGCTAGTGGCGATGAATATGACCGACTTGAGTCAACAGTATGTTTTTTCGGGCCCCGAAACTGTTGTTGTGCACGAGCTCGGTTTTATCAGCACATATGAGAATGGCATCATTGATTTGCCCCCGCTTCAGGCGATATTTATTGAACTTAATGTCTGAGTATTGAAATAGCCAAGGTGGAACCATTGGATGCAGAAACCCCCGAATAAATTGACCCTTAAAGACGTAGCCGCAATACTTAGCGTGTCTACAGCTACTGTGTCGAACGCATTTAATCGCCCGAGTCAATTATCTCGAAAACTGCGTGAGCATATCCTTGGTCGGTGTCAGGAGATTGGTTATCCAGGCCCCAATGCGGCGGCGCGAAGCCTGCGAACAGGTAAGACCGGCATCATTGGCGTGATGTTATCTAATTATTTGAGCTACAGCTTTTCGGATGCAGTGGCGCATGAATTTTTAACTGGATTAGCTGAAGTGTTTGAGGAAAGACAGTACAATTTATTAGTCATGCCATCTCGGGATAACGTAGAGATGACGAGTGGCTATGAATCGTTTGTCGATGGTTTTATCGTTTATGGACCGCCGCAACCACAGAAACTCAACCAGCTGGTTGGTCAACATAAATCAATTATCACTGTCGACTTTGAGATAGAAGGGTATTTGTCCGTTAATGTTGATAACTTTAAAGGTGCCGCGACCTGCGCTAAGCATGCGCTAAACAAGCTCGATAAAAACGATGAGGTGGCTGTATTAGGGCTAAGAATCAATGACAGGAATAGAGTTTGTCAAGCGGAGGACGGCGGCCTCTTCGATGAGGCGACCATTACTATTCAGCGCTTAAGAGGCTTTCAGGCAGCTGCGAAGAAAGCAAACAAAACGATTAAGCAAAAGATGATTTGGCACATACCAGACAATACTCATAAATTAGGCTATCAAGCGGCGAAGGAAGTCTTGTGTGGGCCAATCAGGCCTAAGTTGCTGCTCTGTATGAGCGATAGAATCGCGCTTGGCGCCTTACAGGCTGCGCGACATTTAGGTTTGCGTGTACCGGAAGATGTCGAAGTCACTGGTTTTGACGATATTCCTGAATCTCAAACGCAACATCCAACATTGACGACCGTGCATCAACAAAGCCGAGTGAAAGGGCGAATTGCCGCTGAAATCTTTTTGGGTATGCGAGAAGAGAAAAGCGTTATCTTGCCGACAGAGCTGGTGATTCGAGAAAGTTGTCCTTGAGTGGATTACTAAAACGACTTAGTTTCGAAGCAACAATTGATTAGCAGATTGTATGAAAACGCGATCGATTGATATATATAAAATCTTAATGCTTTAAGTAATGTGATGTTTTTTCGAGAAATCTAGAACTGTATTTGACGTTTAAATAAGTGCTTAGATCAAGCTTGTAAGCTGTTTGGTAAGTCAGTCAATGATTGAAAAATTCCAATGTTTATCAGTCATAAAGCGTCTCTTATACGTTAAAAAATTAAGAAAAAATTAAGAATGGTTCTCCCTTGAGGTCTAAATATTTTTAAGCAAAAATATAACTCGAAATCTTAATCGATTAAGTTATATCCAGAAGAAATAGTGTTTAACTGGTGTTGGTCGACTTAATTCGTTGAGCATAAATATAAACACCATAGGACCTCAGAGGAGATATGAGAGTAATACACAAAAAAATACAGCAGCCATTGAGCTTAGTATTTCTAAGCATTCTCGCAATGCAAGCGCAAGGTCAACAAACAGCGACGTCCGACCAAGGTCAAGCAGAACTAGAGGAAATGGTTGTCACAGGTACTGCCGTAGCTCGGACCGCAACCGATGTCCCCCTGGCTGTAACCTCATTTGCCGAAGACGATCTGCGTAAATTTGCGGGTATAGGTCAAGCCGATATTCTGCGAACGGTTCCTGGCATTAATGTTGAAGGCGGTGGCGGGGAAGCCGCCAGTAACATTTTTGTTCGTGGTTTGCCCTCGTCTGGTCAGCAACAGTTCACACCAATTCAATATGACGGTATTCCAATTTTTAATACGTCAGGCCTGACAGATTCGGCCTTTGATGTATTGTTTCGTGATGATCTTGGTATTGATCGTCTAGAATTTGTTCGAGGAGGAGTTTCAAATTTGTTCGGCAGCGGCTCGGTTTCTGGAATCGTCAATTACATAAGTAAAAATGGTGAGCTCAATCCTGGAAACACATTGAAACTAGAAATTGCCGAAGAGGGACGAGTTCGTGGAGACTTTTACGCCGGCGGAGCAATAGACGATTCGAGTTATTACGCAGTCTCAGGTTACTACCGACAAGACGACGGCCCGATTGAAACCGGTATTGATACCGAGGGTGGACAAATACGTGGTAACTACCGCAAAGTGTTTGGCGATAGTTCAACATTGACCATATCCGCTCAACTGATTGATGATTCTGTACAGTTTTATTTACCCCTGCCATTAGATGCAAATTCTCGAGAGAGAATTGCTGGTAACGATGGGCGTGAGGTGATTACGACAAACACCGCCGCCGCTCAAGATTTGCAGTTTAATACGCCTAACGGGATTTTCAATACGCCAATTGAAGACAATGTATTGACTAGAGGTGGTTCTCTCGCATTTGTCTACGAAACAGAACTGGATAGTGGTTGGGCATTTAATGGTAAAGCCAAATTTTCAGATTATAACCATGAGTTTAATTTGTTTTTGGAAAGCGATGGAATTGGTCCTAATGTGCCAGAGTCGCAAGCCGACTATCTGGCAAATCGCGGTTTTGGTGAATTGTCTGGAGCAACCTTTACTAATGTGACAACGGGTCAAGCCCTGGCACCCAATGATTTGGTTTTTGGTAACCGATTGCTTGATCGCGATCGACCTACTGATGAAATAACCGCTGAGGCAAGTTTCACTAAAGCGTTTACTACCGCAGCAGGGGTCGAGCACAATATTACAATCGGCGCGTTTTTCGCCGACTCCGAAGCAAGTAGGAACGAATTCATTACCACTTATCTTGGTGAGTTTAATGATCAGCCTGATCTTGTGGGTGTGACGTATACTGACCCTGTTTCCGGGGAGGCTCTGATTGCCTCACTGAATGGTCTGGTGAGCGGTACACAAATTGCCGTTGAGACTAACTCGGCAAGAAGGTCAGCGCTTTATGTAACTGATCAGATTGAATCCGAAAAATGGATTCTGGATTTTGGTATACGAGTTGAGCAATATGACGGCGATATTCGCCGAGACTTATTGTCGAGTGTTCCGTTTAACATCACTAACCAAACTAATGTGGCATCTAGTTTCTTATCAACCGCAACATCAACCGGTAGCGTTTCAACCAGTTTTGATACTACTGAGACTGCACTCGCGGTAGGTGCCCTATATCGACTAAACGACAACCTCAATGTGTACGGGAATATCTCTCGAGGGTTCTTTTTTCCGGGGCTTCAGGGGTTTCCAATTAATGCAAACGGAGAGCCTGCACCTTTTGAAGGTGAGATTGTGACTCAAGGAGAATTGGGTCTTAAGTATGCCGGTAGCAATTTCGATGGTGCGGTCGCGCTGTTCTTTGCCAACCTTGACGATAGGCTTACTTCTAATTTTGTGAACGACGTGAATGCGCCTGGTGGTATTCGAACTGTTAGCTCATTTCAGTCAACAGAGGCGGTTGGTATTGAGGCCTTTGCAAACTACGAATTTTCAGAAAGCTGGAAACTTAATGCCAATCTGATACTGCAGGATCACGAAATATCCGAAGATGACTCGAATCCGAGTTTTGTTGGCAATGAACTAAACAGGTTACCTCAAACGATCGCTAACCTCGGTGTTAGTTACGATGATGGTATCTACGACTTCTCGTTGTATGGCACTTATAACGGAGACACGTTTGCTCAACAGGGCAATATTGATGTGCTAGAGTCGTATTCAATCTGGCGGCTGGATGCGGGATATACCCAATCTCTTGCCAACGACAGCACAATTCGATACAGCTTAAATGTGTTTAATCTAACGGATGATCAAGGCCTATCGGAGGGCAGCCCAAGAGCTGGCAGTGCGGGGTCATTCGACACTGGTGGTTTTTTTACTGGTCGGCCTGAGTTGCCTCGTCGAGTCACCTTGAGAGTGACTTATGATTTCTAAGTGATTTATTTCTAGGCGATTTAAATATTACCTAAACGTATTATAGGTATTGGCTTGGCGGTAGCAGTTGCCGTCAAGCCGTTTTATCGTATAACGCGAGAACAATCTCAATCCAATCTCAATCAATATAAGAAACAATAATGATAAGCGGAATAAGTAACATCGACCTTGCAATTATCGCTGGATATTTTGTCTTGGTGTTGGCCATTGGTATTTGGGTTGGAACGAAAACTAAAACCGATGAAGACCTATTTTTGGGCGGTCGAAGTCTCACCTGGGGAGTTATTGGTTGCTCATTATTTGCATCAAATATATCGAGCACTACCTTAATCGGGTTGAGTGGTGCTGCCTATTCATCGGGTATCGCCGTCTCGAATTACGAATGGTTGTCTGGTGTGCCATTGATAATCATGGCTGCGATTTTTATTCCGATCTACCTTAATGCTCGCATAACAACGGTGCCTGAGTTTCTCGAGTTGAGATACGATGTTCGTTCACGAAAAATATTTTCATTGGTCACTATTGTAATCAGTATTTTGGTTGACATGGCCGGGGGCTTATACGCTGGAGCCGCAGTGCTGAAGGTGTTTTTCCCGAATATCGAACTATGGCATACAACATTAGTCTTAGCGCTGGTTGCGGGGTTGTACACCGCCTTTGGTGGGCTGAAGGCGGTTATTTACACCGATGCAATTCAGGCCGTAATCCTTATTATTGGATGCTCGGTGTTAACTTATATTTTATTTAGTGAACTGGGTTTTTCTTGGGAGCGCGTGATTTCGTCAGTGCCTGAGGGTAGGCTCTCGGTGATCAGGCCGCTAAATGACCCAATGCTACCTTGGTTGGGCACCTTGGTTGGCGTGCCATTGCTTGGGTTCTGGTATTGGGTAACCAATCAATATGTGGCACAGCGAGTTTTGGCGGCTAAAGACATAAATCACGCTCGCTGGGGTGCAATGCTCGGAGGCTTTATGAAACTTTTGCCGCTATTTATTATGGTATTGCCGGGCGCGATGGCGGTCAGCATTCTTCCTAATATCACGAATAGCGATATGGTTTTTCCGACGCTTGTGGCAGAAATTTTGCCGGTTGGCGTGGTCGGAATTGTTCTAGCGGGTTTAATCTCGGCGATTATGTCGACGGTAGATTCAACACTCAATTCGGCGTCCACGTTAATCGTAGTTGACTTTATTAAACCTCGCCGCCCAGAATTAAGTAGCCGAGAAACCGCCAAGATTGGCCGAATGACCACCGGAATTATTATGGTAGTAGCGGCCGTTTGGGCTCCAATGATTGGAAACTTTGGAGGTTTATGGTCGTATCTTCAGCAAATGTTTGCCGTGATAGTACCGCCAATTGCGGTCATTTTCTTGATTGGTATGTTTTATAAACGAGCTAATGGTAATGCGGCCTTTATTACTCTGATCATTGGTTTTCTACTTGGGATAGGGCTGTTTTTATTACGTCAATTTGAGCTCTTAGAGCTGCATTTTTCCATAAGTGTCGGCCTAGCTTTCGCAATTTGTACGCTTGTTTTTATACTTTCAAGCTTTGTTGGTGAGCCCCCCAGTCAAGACGAAATCAAGGCTCTGGTGTACCAATCAGGGCTTACTGATTCCCATCACGATGGCAGTGTTCTCAAAGACTATCGTCTGCAATGTGGTTTATTACTTGTTTTGATGACTATTGTCCTGCTCGTCTTTTGGTGACGAATTTGTACTGAATATATCCAAGTCTTTTTCTCACTTAAAGCATCCGCTTTCCTGGCTCTCTATTGACGCATTTACTTTCCTTATTTAACTACCTTTTTGGCGTAGGCCAACAGGCTCATATGCCCGCGAACAGAGGAAGACTTTGAGACATAAAAATCTAGACAAACTTGAAGCAAGCGTTTTTGATGTATTTATTATTGGTGGGGGAATAAATGGCGCAACATCATTTTTATCATTGTCGGCGAGAGGAGTGAACGTAGCTTTGATTGATCGTGGTGACTTCGCCTCATTCACATTCAGCAGTTCTCAGTCGTCAAATTTAGCATGGAGCGGGATAAAGTATCTCGAAACACACGAATATGGGCTTGTCAGTAAGCTGTGTCGAAGTCGCAATCACCTTATGCGGAGTTACCCATCTAAGGTAAAGGAAATTCGGTTCTTAACGACAATTACGGAAATTCGGCGTGAATACCTTTTGTTACGTCACACATAAATATCTTCCCTTTAATTCATGCCTCTACAGCACATACCTATTAACTTTTTTCAAAATATGTCTCAAAGTTGTTGCGGTCATCGCTCAATTGCCTAAAGTTATCGCGAATAAATATTTCAGGGTTCAGTAGGCAAATATTCTATTTTATCGAACTTGGGAGCCTCGAGGCCTTTCAATGAATCAAGAAGTGATTGCGCATAGGCTTTTTTCTTAAGACTCTCTACCGTTTCAGTACCCGCAGCTATTCTATCCATTAATTTAGAGCAATCTTCATTTTCGCAAGCAACGGAGACAACGCTTTTATCACTACTTTCTGATTTTTGATATATGGCAGCGCCACCAACTATTTCAGGGTTCGCGCCGATAATATACTTTTTCCCAGGGGCAAAGTTAGCAATTAGCTTCCCCCTATCTATCTCTACCTCAGACGAGCCAAATCCGTAATCTTCAAGGTCAGTAAATCTCCATTCCAAGATATAAATACCTGGTGCAAACTTGTTATAGACAGCATATCTAGATGAACTGTCGTTTACGGAAACTATTTTATATCTTTTGGGATCAAGCCACGAGCGCCCGACGTTAGAAACTTTCGCGAGCTGTTTTTTAGGAACTTTTTCTGGGTTATAGGTCGCAGCGAAAGTTTTAGAATTAAAAACTAAAAGTACAACTAAAACGGTTAATTTATGGTTCATCTTGACCTTGTGAATCGATACTTTTATGACGGTTTTCCATACCATCGTGAAATTCTTCTCTGATATCTTACTGGCACTTTTGAATTTTATCCAGCTAATGCTTCGAATAGCTGAAATGAGAGCGGAATAGGGTATTGAGTTTTCATCTCGAGATGACGGCCTTGATTGAGAACTGGCTATCTGTGTTAGACTATTTTTATCGCTTAGTAATCACCAATCATAGTTAT
>CAYQVT010000133.1:4941-9860 GCA_964420885.1 uncultured Gammaproteobacteria bacterium | reverse complement strand
CAATAGGAATTAATCAAACTGCCGTGTTCGCCCGCCTGATTGGATTTTTGTCGGGCGAGTGAACACGATTTCTCGATTCTAATTAATTGCTTGATACCTTCAGTGCTTCATCAATTAGTTTTGGAAGTGTCTCCTGCATAAACGAATTGCTTGGGTGAGCCTTCTCGCCAAGTCTGACCACCACCATATTATGTTCTGGAACATTGATTATGAACTGCCCAAGATGCCCACTAAAGGCATAAAATGCGGGCGACTGATCTTCGCTTAGCCACGTTGATAGACCATAATATGTATTGCCTTTTGGTTGGGTCATCTCGTGCACGAACGCAGCCGGTACCAGTTGTCGACCATTCCACGTGCCCTTATTCATCATCAGTAAACCAAGCTTGGCATAGTTGCGCGCATTGGTATTAAGACAACAATAGGTCAATTCCATTCCTTGGCCATCAGTGTGCCAAAGCGCATCGTCGTTCATTTGCATTGGCTTCCATATTTTCTCGCTTAAATATTCGCTAAGGGTCACCGCAGCACCTGCCTTTTGCAGTGCGCGTAACAAGAAAATACCCAACAATTCAGTTGATGCGCTGGAATATTCCCAGAAGCTTCCTGGCTCAGCTGAAAAAGGGCGGTTCAACACAAAATCGCTGACATTATCGCCGTAGTAGAGTTCAACTGTTGGACTAAACGGGGTGTAGTACTGTTCATCCCATTCGTATCCGGAATTCATCAATGATAGCTGCCGGACAGTCGCCGTTTTGCCCAATGGGTCATCCTTAAACTCAGGTAGAAAATCAATAATTGCTTGATCAAGATCGCGGACATAGCCTTCCTCAATCGCGATGCCCACAAGAAGTGTGGTAACCGTTTTAGCCATCGAAAAAGAATTGGTCTTACTGCGGTCGTTGTAGCCTGAAAAATAATTCTCGAATATTACCTTACCGTCTTTAACAACCAAAAATGCTGCGGCGCCAAGGCCCTCGAGTTCGGACTCGAAGCCGTCATCAAGAAGCTTAGTGTTGTAAAGTGAATGATTAGGGATCGCTTTCGGTGATTCGGTGGAAATCACATTGGTGTCGAAGACGTCTAAATCGTTAATATTGGCTGTGACTTCTCCAGCCAAATAAGTCCGTTGAAGACTGGTTATAATATAGCCGTTACCGCTTAAGTACAGCAAGGCTACCGCGACAATGACTGAGATCATAAGACCAACGAAAATGTTTTTAATTATGTTCATACTTTGGGGCTTTAGAGTGGAAGCTGATGTTTTTTGATGGGTTGGCGCAACACAAAACTGGTGTGTACACCGCTGACCCCGTCTAATTTAGTGAGGCGTCGTAATAGAAACTCTTCGTAGTGTCGCATATCACGGATCAAGGCCTTGATAAGAAAGTCTGAGTCTTGCCCAGTGACAAGATAACACTCCATGACTTCTGGTAATTTGGCGGCGTCTCTTTCAAATCTCTCGAACAATTCGGCGGTATGCTTTTCCATTGTGATCGAAATCATCGCGGTGAGATTCAAACCTAGTTTCTCGCTGTCGAGCAAGGTGATGTGGTCGACTATGACTCCTGATTCCTCTAGCTGTTTAACCCGTCGCGCGCAAGGCGTCGGTGACAAGTTTACTTTTTCCGCCAGTTCTAAATTGCTGATGCGGGCATTGCATTGCAGTTCCAAGAGAATCTGTTTATCGATTTTGTCGAATTTCATTTTACTAACTAAGATATTTAATGATTTTAGTCAATATAGCTAATTTTCTTCGTATTACACAATTATTTGGTTAAAAAAACTAAATGCTACTCGTTATACTCTCTCAAGACGCAATTCTAAAAAGATGTTCTTATGACTCGTTTCGATCACTCTAAATACAGCAAAATTGTCACCATCAATAAGCCTGATCGCCGTTGGCCTAGTAAGGTGATGGACGTAGCCCCTGCGTGGTGCAGCGTTGACTTACGAGATGGGAATCAGGCATTGATCGAACCCATGTCACCTGCACAAAAATTAGACATGTTTGAAATGCTAGTGGGTGTCGGCTTCAAACAGATTGAAGTAGGTTTTCCAGCGGCATCGCAAACAGACTTTGATTTTGTGCGTCAGTTAATCATTGAAAAACGTATCCCCGATGACGTCACCATTCAGGTGCTAACGCAAGCTCGGAAGGAGCTGATCGAGCGAACCTACGATTCACTAGTGGGCGTAAAAAGAGCCATTGTCCATGTTTATAATTCGACTTCAACGGTCCAACGTGAACAAGTATTTAAGCTGTCAAAAGACGAGATTAAGGCAATCGCCATAGAGGGCGCCACTTGGGTTAAAGAGAATGCCGCCAAGCGGCCCGAAACCGATTGGCAATTTCAGTATTCGCCAGAAAGCTTTACCGGCACCGAAATTGATTATGCGGTCGAAGTATGCGATGCCGTGGCCGATGTCTGGCAGCCCAGTCCGGAAAACAAAATAATTTTCAACTTACCTGCGACCGTTGAAGTGGCCACTCCGAATGTCTATGCCGATCAAATTGAATGGTTCTGCGATAATATAAAGAACCGCGAATCAGTCATTGTTAGTTTACATACTCATAACGATCGTGGTTGCGGCGTCGCCGCATCAGAGTTGGGTGTGTTAGCTGGTGCAGAACGTGTCGAAGGCACCTTGTTGGGTAATGGCGAACGAACCGGCAATATGGACATTGTTACGATGGGCATGAACCTATACAGCGCAGGCGTCGATCCTAAACTTGATTTTTCTCGAATGGATAGAATCATCAATGTTGTTGAAAAATGCACTCAATTGAAAGTTCATCCTCGGCACCCGTATGCGGGCGAGTTGGTGTTCGCTGCGTTCTCAGGCAGCCACCAAGACGCGATTAATAAATGTTTATCCGTCTATAAAGAGGGTGATACATGGGAGGTTGCGTACTTGCCTGTAGACCCGCGGGATCTAGGGCGGAATTATCAAGAAGTGATTCGCATTAATTCGCAGTCGGGTAAAGGCGGTGTGGCGTATGTGTTGGAGCAGGAACATGGAATTAAGATGCCGCGCTGGCTGCAAGTTGATTTCAGCCCAGTAGTTCAGCAAGAAGCCGAGCAAACCGAAGCCGAAGTCAGCGGAGAACAAATCGCCGATCTGTTCCAACGTACTTACTTAAGGCCTGATTCATCAATGAGAATGAAGAGTTATCAAGTGAATCGCCAAGAAGGGCAGGACTCTTTAGACGCGGTGATAATAAACGGTGATATTGAAGCATCCATACAAGGTGAAGGCCGAGGCGTACTAGAAGCATTTACCTCTGGCTTAAGCAAATACATAGATAAAGACCTCGTTATCATTGAATATATTGAGCACACATTAGGAAACGACGACGCATCCGACGCGATTGCCTATGTACAATTGAGCATCAATTCGCAACGCGTATGTGGTGCTGGGAGAAGTCAGGATATTCTAGGGGCGACCTTGGGGGCTATTTTGAATGCAGTCGCTCGAGCTTAGTGCGCGTCTGGCTCGGCATCGTTGTGCTCAAAGAGTACTTGAGAATTGCGAGTAGATCCTAAAAGTTAGAGTTAGTCTCCAGATAACTAAAAAACAATGCGTCTTTTGAGCTGGCTGTATAGCCAACCCTACTTGCTTTTATTTCTAACAACACTCATGTGGGCGGGTAATGCGATTGCTGGCAAGCTCGCGGTTGGGCACATTTCTCCTTTCTTACTTACCTCTTTACGTTGGCTTGTCGCGAGCATTGTCGTGATGCCCTTTGCGGCCAAATATTTGCGCAAAGATTGGGGGGGTGTGCGCCATAATTTGTTGTTTCTATTTGTACTAGGCACTATCGGTTTTACCGCGTTTAACAACTTGATGTATTCGGCATTGCAAACCACTACGGCGATTAACGTGGCAATTATTCAGGCGGCTTTGCCAGCATCAATCTTTGTGCTCAATTTCGCTATTTTTAGACTGAAAGCAACCGGAGCGCAATTGCTTGGTTTTCCAATTACCTTTGTGGGTGTGTTGGTGATCGTCTCACACGGAAACTGGCAGATATTGACCCAGCTAAATTTTGTCTCGGGTGATTTGCTTATGCTGCTGGCCACCAGTTTCTATGGTGTGTATTCCGCATTGCTACAAAAAAAACCAGCCTTGCATTGGCTAAGTCTTATCGGTGTTCTATCCGTTTCCGCCTTTTTGGCATCGTTGCCATTTACTATGGTTGAATCTCTAAGCGGAGGCTTAATACTGCCTGACCAGTTGGCTTGGATATTGGTTCTATATACCGCGATCTGCGCCTCATTACTGTCGCAAGTATTTTGGATCAGAGGGGTGGAGCTAATAGGCTCAAATGCGTCGAGTTTATTTATAAACCTAGTACCAATACTAGGGTCATTATTCGCGGTTGCCCTCCTTGGTGAGATACCTTATTGGTATCATATGGTAGGCTTGGTTCTAATTGTGGGTGGAATCGCGATGGCACAGAAAAAGGTAACTACCACTGTGATCTAGCATCGCTTAGTTATTTCACCAGTCACACCGCATTTGTCTATTTATTAATAAGCTTGGTCATTGTTGAATTTATCCGATCAGCGTAGTTTATTGATATTGAGCTAGTCTAGAAAAAAATCAAATTTAGTGAGTTAAATTATGAGACGTTTTACCGAAGAACAAACAATGTTTCGCGAAGCCTATCGCAAATTTATTGAACAAGAGATCAAGCCGAATATGGAGGAATGGCGAAAAGCTGGGATTGTCGACCGTTCCGCATTTAAAAAAGCCGGTGACCAAGGTTTTTTAATGATTTGGCCAGATGAAAAGTACGGCGGTTTGGGCGATAACGATTTCAGGTATGAACAAATCATTATCGAAGAGACGTGCCGAGCAGGCTGCGGTGATTGGTTCAATAGCCTGCACAGCCGTTTAGTTGGCCCGTATTT
>CAYQVT010000133.1:0-4931 GCA_964420885.1 uncultured Gammaproteobacteria bacterium | reverse complement strand
TAAATCATTCGGGACTGAAGAACAGCGCGAGCGATTTTTGCCCGGTTGCGTGTCGGGTGATTCGATTTTGGCTATCGCGATGACGGAGCCAGACTTTGGCAGTGACCTTTCGGGTATGAGAAGCAGTCTCAGAGACGAAGGTGATCATTTGGTATTGAACGGTTCGAAAACGTATATTTCAAATGGCATTAATGCGGATGTGATTATTGTTGCCGCCAGGCAAGAAGGTGTCGAGCACTCGCACGCCTTGACTTTGGTGATTGTCGAAGCCGGTATGGAAGGTTTTGAAAGAGGCCGCAATTTAGAAAAAATGGGCTTGAAGGCGCAAGACACTGCCGAGTTGTTTTTTAATAATGTAAAAATCCCCAAGGAAAATGTCTTAGGTCAAGAAGGTAAGGGCTTTTATCAGTTGATGCATGGCTTGGCTGAAGAGCGTTTGCTTGGGGCGGTGGGCTACATTGCTGAAGCACGGCACGCCTTCGATATTACGCGAGAATTTGCGATGCAACGTAAAATGTTTGGCAAGACATTATCGGAGATGCAAAATACACAGTTTAAAATGGCTGAGATGGACACCGAAATCGACATGGCTCAGAAATACGTTGATTACTGTGTCGAGCTTATGAACGAGGGAAAACTAACCGCTATCGAGGGCGCGAAAGCAAAGTTGCAGACCAGTGAAATTCAAGGCCGCATGGTTGACCTCGGTGTGCAATTGCATGGTGGCGCCGGTTTTATGGATGAGTATGAAATCAGCCGCATGTATACCAATGCCCGTATCAGTCGAATTTACGCAGGCTCGTCGGAAGTTATGAAGCTTATCATTGGCCGAGATATATTTTCTGACAACTACAAGAGCATGCTCGATTAAGATCGAGTAATCATCGATAGACTCTATTTGCATTTTTTCTACCCTAGGCGAATAATGGCTCTATCAACGAGCCGCTCCTATACGGGCAAGTAACCAGCTTATCGAGGTAAAAAATGCACATAGAACAATTGACAAGCCAAGTATCTGTTTCTGGTCAAATAACGGTTGAAGACGTACAAGGCTTTGTCGACCAAGGGGTGGAATTGCTGGTATGCAATCGACCCGACGGCGAAGATGAGGGTCAAACTGAATATAAGTTGATACAGGCCGAGGCCGAGCGATTGGGCCTGCCGTTCAAATTGTTGGCATTTTCCTCTTATCAGATTACTCCAGATAATCGCGACGAGTTTATTTGCCTAATCCAAACCCGTAAGCGTATTCATTGCTATTGCCGTTCGGGTGCCAGATCAAAACGACTTTGGCGTGAAGCCAATTTTCTCGTTGGCGGCGAAGCCGAATATGATGCGAAGTGCAGTGAGAGGGCATGATATACGCTTGTCGTTATTTAGTGTTTGGGGGTAAAGCTCACGCCTAGTGGGGCACGGTTTTTGAGGTATTTTATTAATTTCTCAATGCTATCGCACGCACTGTTTTACAATCGAAAATAGGGTTGATTAGTTGCTGCTTACTGTAAGTCTACGGAAGCGGTGTGGATAATCGTCAGTATCGATGTGAGGGATAAATATGTGCGGGCTTATAGCAGCAAAGTTAATACGGCCGTGGTTAACACGTGAAAAACTAGAGACCGCTTTGGCAAGGCTTTCGCATCGCGGGCCTGATGGTCGTGCACAGTGGTTTTCGGAAGACCGTTTGACCGCAATGGGGCATGTTCGTCTAAGTATTATTGGTCTGGACAATGGTGATCAACCACTCGCTCATGATCGTGGCGATATTAATCTGGTCGTCAACGGTGAGTTTTACGGTTATAAAGATATTCGCCAGACCTTGCGTGAGCAGGGGTTTAAATTTAATACGGAATCCGACAGTGAAATTGCCCTGCATTTATACGACCAACGCGGACTCGGTTTTGTCGATCATCTGCGTGGCGAGTACGCATTAGTTATCTCCGATCGACGCACTGACGAGATGATCGCGGTTCGCGATCGTTTCGGAATCAAGCCTCTATTTTACGCGCATCTCAACGGCGAGATCATTTTTGCCTCAGAGATAAAAGCCTTGTTAGCCCTCGGGGTCCCGTCCAAGTGGGACACTGATAGTGTGATGAGTGAATTAGCATCACTGCGTGGTAATGGGACAATGTTTGAGAATATCCACCAAGTCCCGCCTGGGTGCGTTCTGATTGCGAAGGACGGCCGTATTCAGATCAAACGTTATTGGGAGAATCGCTATCCGGCTCAAGCAGACCTGGATTCAGACATGCGCGCCGAGAATGAGATTGTTTCTGGTTTCCGCGATGTGTTGGATAATGCAGTCAGCGAACGGTTGACCGCCGATGTCGAGGTAGCGTGTTACCTAAGTGGAGGTTTGGATTCCTCATCCGTGCTGGGTTTAGCTCAAGCCAAACTCGATCGGCCGATTAGAGCGTTTACCATAGCATTTGAGGGAGCGTTTGATGAGTCGCCAATGGCCGAACGAACGGCCGCGTTTACTGGGTCTAATTACGAACCCATAGCTGTTTATCCTCAAGATTTTAGTGACTCTTTGAGCGATGCAATATGGCACTCAGAGAAACCCATTTTCAATGCAAATACCGTGGCGAAATTTTTACTTTCTCGCGCGGTTCGCGGTGCTGGAATAAAAGTGGTTTTTACAGGTGAAGGCGCCGACGAAATGCTTGCAGGTTACGCCTTTGAACGACGCGATCTAATGCTGTTTGGTGGATCATACAAAACACAAGCGGACAGACAGGCTGCAATATCTGAGCTAATTAAACGCAACCCGCTATCAAAATCGCTGATGTTTCCTGATGGCGTGAGTGCGCCAGGGTGCGATTTAGTTCGAGAAGCCATAGGCTTTTGCCCGACTTGGATGGAAAACGTGTCGAAACAATTGGTGCAACTGTCAGGGCTGATGAGCGCCGACATTTTGGCCGCAGATATTCTTGAGAAGCCATACGTATCGATGCTCTCAGAGATCGGGCTGCCAACAAAAGTTCAGGGTTGCGACGCGGTGAATATATCGCTTTATACATGGCAAAAAACCATGTTAATTAATTTTATCCTGACCGTTCTCGGCGACCGTATGGAAATGGCGCATTCTATCGAAGGCCGTGTACCCTTTCTCGATCATCGTGTTGCGGAATACGCAGCGGGTTTGCCGGTATCGTATAAGATTCGAAAAATGACCGAGAAGTACGTTTTACGAGAAGCATGTAAAGACGTAATCACGCCCGAATTGTATCAACGTCAGAAACATCCATTTCTGGCACCACCGATGGCTAAATCGGACAAAAATAACGTTAATGACCCTCTGATGCAACATTGTGAAGACGTAATCCGTTCCAGCACATTTGCAGATCAACCGTTTTTTGACCCAAAAAAGGCACGAGATTTACTCGATTCACTAATAACAGCCGATGTTGAGCTTGTTGATCAAACATCGCCACTGATACAACGAATGGCGACCATGAGTTTGATGCAGCAACGTTTTGGGATTACAGCATGACCAACATTGAACGTTCTAATAAGCTTGTTGACCAACTTCTTATGTTAGAAAAAGGTCCCAGCCATTATGAACTTTGACTATCTAAAACTCGCTGGCATTCTAAGCTTTATCGCGTCAGCCTTACATCTGGCAATTATTGTTGGAGGCCCGTCATGGTATCGGCTGTTTGGCGCTGGCGAAGCAATGGCACAGATGGCGGAACAGGGCTTATGGTTGCCAACTGCGATAACGGTTTCGATAGCCACTGTTCTAGCGATCTGGGGTGCTTATGCATGGTCAGGCGCGGGAGTGATTGTTGAACTGCCACTATTAAAACCAATACTTATTCTAATCACTTTGGTTTACTTGTTAAGAGGTGTCTTTGGTTTGGTGTTGCCGCATATTTCCAACCACCCGCAAATCACCCAAAATACTCCAGCCTTTTGGCTTTGGAGTTCTGTAATTTGCCTTATGTTTGGGCTGGTGCATTTAAAAGGTGTCTTTAATAAATGGTACATGTGAGTAAAAAAGTGATCACTCCCTACCAGCTGTTAGCGAGAGCTAACTCAACCTGTTTCGCAAACCAACAAGCTCCAAGCCCGACACAACAAAAGCGCTACTGAAAGTAATACCAGCCGCCAATATTAGCGCCGGAATCGTGATATGGCTTGCCGCTATACCCAACATGAAAGCGCATATCCATAAGCTTGCCGCCAAAAGGTGAATTTTACATCGCACTAATTGCATTGATAATAGCGACAAGCCAATGAGCATTGTAATGGCTCCAACTTCATAGAACTTAATGGAAAACATAATCGCATCTGGCCCCACAAGGCTAGCGATGCCAATTATCGAAATTACAAATGCCGTTAAACCTAAGCCCCCTAGTTGTTCAGCTGAACGGAAGTAGATGGCCATTAGGCCGAAGAGTAGGCACACGTCTATAACGGCGTAAAACCCTTCCAACCACGCTACTTCTTGCTGGTAAGGAATAAATGAAAAAACCACGCGAAGTAGGCCCCCAATAACGGCCGAAATTCCTCCTAATTGAAATAATGTTTGTGATGTTATATGCATTTTATTTCTCGCTTCTTCTGTCAGAATTATGTTTTTCTTAAACGATGATTGCATCATAACTTCTCAACTTAACTTGAGGTCAAGTAAGAACGTGATGAGCAACTTCAACCTCGTTTGAACTCACCACAGTCGTCGTTTGTCTCGATTATTCGAATCAGGGCAGCGCGCAAGTTACTGTTTGCTAGATGAGGGTCCAACACCGAAAAACGTTACCTACCAAGACAATTCTTTTGCACAGTGTTGTACTCGCTTTGTATAGAACAATGTGTTCGCTAAAACCTTATCTTAAGATGTGTTTCGTCGCTTATTTTTCTTCTTTAAAGACTATTTAGTCGACCCTGAAGAATCACCCAATCGGGTGAAGTAGGACCGTTTCAAT
>CAYQVT010000132.1:9294-9879 GCA_964420885.1 uncultured Gammaproteobacteria bacterium | reverse complement strand
TGCTATTAAGCACCGCAGTTAAATAGGCCCATTCGGGCTGATGGCTCGCCCCAATCTATGACTCGTAACTGCCCAAGCACACGATCATCGTTATCAATCCCAAAATGCAACCAATAGCTATCTGGCAGCACTACATTTTCCCTACGCCGCTTTACATTCCCAATTTTGTCGTTAAATAATCTCAACGCCGTGTCTGCTGTCTCGGGAGTGCTGTAGATACCCAATGAAATCATTAATACGCCATCATCGTCTTTACGCACGAAATGATCTAATACATTCTTTCGGTTCAAATCGGTGCGCGCGTCATCAGCTTCGGCTTGAGTTTCGTAGGGACCTAGGAAAATGCGAAACACACTCGACTCTTTGCTAGCGCGTTTAGACTTCTTATACTCCACACTGGCATTAAATAGCACCGCTTGAGCTAATTCATAATTCGCCTGATGCAAGAAAGGCCCAACTCGATAACAGCCCTCGGTGGCGACGTCAGAATTAGTATCTGAGGGAAGCGCCACCTCTGCTTGCGCGGACAAATCAACCACACCGTCATCTAAGTCCTCTACAACGTCCTCGATCGGGCGGCTGTAG
>CAYQVT010000132.1:0-9284 GCA_964420885.1 uncultured Gammaproteobacteria bacterium | reverse complement strand
TTTTGTCCGGCCACATAAATACTGAGACATTCAATAAAATCAGCGCCGCAGTTATATACAAAAGAAAACGAGTCATTTTTTTGAAAGAAGCATTAGACCGTGAAATATGATATTCGATTGTAACTCAACTTCAAGTTTTGAACCCGCCGCAATTGCCTCAGCGTCTCCACCGGTGAGAATTATTCGCGGCTGCTCTTTTTCGAGTTCGACAGCAATCTCGAAAACCACTCTCTCTATGGCGCCAATTAAACCGTATTGCACGCCTGAATTGACACAATCGCGAGTATTCTTACCGATCACGGAGTGTACTGGTGTTCTATGAGATTCAATTCTCGCGGTACGCCCTATTAAAGCATCATGCATAGTCGTAAAACCGGGGAGAATAACGCCACCTTCAAAACAGTTTTTGGCTGACACTAGATCAATCGTAACGGCGGTACCCGCATCAATAACAATCAGCGCACCTTTAGGTGCAACTGAGCGAGCACCTAGGGCCGCCACCCATCGATCCACACCGAGTTTACGCAGATCAGCATAGTTATTCTTCATGCCCGCCTTCTCGGATGACACCGTCACGACGTTGCACGCAATCTCAAAATACTGCTGCACTTTGGATTTAAGACTTTCTAAAACGCTCGAACTTGCAACACATGACACCCAAACGGAGTCGATTTCGCCCGCAAAGCAAGCCAAATCAGACCAGTCATCTGCGAGCACACCACTGTCGACAACTTCATCGGTCGAGTTATGCGCAAGTGCCCATTTCACTCGCATATTACCTACATCTAAAAGCAATCTCACTATTTGTCCACCAAACGCACACTGACATTACTATCTACAAAACGATGCTCGATACCATCATGGTCTATAACTAATAATGCACCAGCCGAATCCACAGACTTCATACGTCCTTCTATATAGTCGTCTTGTGTACCAACTCGGACCAGCAAACCGCTGTAACTACTCAACGTATTCCAACGATCAACTAGTGGTGCAAAACCGGCTTCCCCAAATTTTTGCAACATAGCAATCAAGTTACGAGAAATCGTGCCAACTAATTCATTACGATCGGGGGTCACCCCTAGAGAGTTCAAATCTACCCATCGATATTTAGAGTCGGACTGCGACCAATCCGACTGATGCACGTTTAAGCCCAGGCCGATTACGACATTACAGCCCCCCGACGACTCGCCAGCGACGTCTATCAATATACCTGCTAATTTATCGCGCCCTATCATCAAATCATTAGGCCACTTTATTTCTACATTTAGGTCGTATTCTTGATTAATTGTTTCGCCAACAACCAATGCCACCGCCAAACCCAGCCCAGTAATCGTCTCAGGCCAGTGGTCAAAACCCCAACTAATCGACAACATAAGGTTCCTATAAGGGCTTGATTGCCAATCATTACCACGCCGCCCGCGACCAGCGAGCTGAGACTCCGCGACACACACCTTAGCTTTGGCGCTAAGTATTGCCTGACCTAGTAATTGATTATTGGTCGATGGCACCGATTGATGCACCTCAATCGAGTCATAGCTAGACTCGTCTAAAAAACTGGCGATGGCGTTTTGGCTAAGCAAGGACATATTGTCCGGTAGGGTGTAACCTTTACCCGAAATGGCTTTAATAGGCAGACCGTTTTCGACCAATATTTGTATGCGCTTTTGCACAGCCATTCTGGAAATACCGAGCGCCTCACCAATCCTTGTGCCTGATATGGCCCCGGGTTGATTTAGCAGCTGCACTAATTGTTCTTGATCTCGCATGCCGCTAGTGTAGCAAAAAGATCACCGACTATAGCCTCTACTATTGCCCCTATGCGTAAATACTACAGCTGAAAAACCACTCTTTGTATCAGCAAAATTACCGGCCCCTGTGCCTCAGTGGCCGGTTGTGGCGCCAACGTCGCCTTAAGTCTGCAGCATCAAACCACATTCACGATGCTCTTCGCCTTTTGTAGGGTCGAAGTAATCACTATTATCCGGCAAATCACGATCGTAAATATACTCTTCAACATCGAGCTCATTGAGATGAAACATAGGTGCCACTCGAACCGTTCCGTGGCTTCCGAAGGTAAATGCATCAAGATTTTTACGATGTGAGTTTTGGTCATGACGAATTCCGTTCAACCACACATCCGGCTTTAATTCAGACATGGCTCGGTTAAACGGCTCAAGCTTAACGATTTCCGAAAAACGGTCATGTTCTGGCGTGTCCAGTGGTGGGATCGGGCCATGAACAGCAGTATAGTGCGCCGCGGACATCTTCGGCGAATAAACCTGAAGATTTAAATTCAAATGTTCAACAACGCGCTCAATATGGCGATAGGTCTCGGGCGTGTTAAAACCATGATCCACCCAAATCACAGGAATATCTTTCAAGGGCTGAGTTACTAAGTGTAAAAAAGCGACGGCCAATGGCCTGAAATTGGTGAAAATGACCGGGTTCTCGGCATTCTCTACCGTAAACTTCATTATCTCACTGGGTTTGCTACCCTTAAATCGACTATTCAAGGCGATCAAATCAGCACGAGGGTGAAATACTGCGGGCTTCTCGGTGGGAACTTCTACTAACTCTAGATTCATTTCTCTATGGCTGGCCCAAGACCAGCATTTCATATGCGTGAAATAAAGTATAAGGTCAGTGGAATATAAGAAAAAAGAATATTAATCTATTTGCTTATACGATTTGCGTCTATAAAAAGTGAGTGGGCGCCGCCAAATGATGACCAATTGGCGTCAATCTAACTCTTTGTCAGCATCCATAAGCTGACAAATAAAAGACGTGGGAATGTCCAATGCGTTAGCGACTTGATCGAGAACTACGCGTTCACTTGCATGCGCCTCACCGTCCGCTTGCGCCATCAAACACATGTCATGCAATACCTGCATCGCCTGAGTCTGAGATGCTTTTTGTTTAACTTCAGCGGCACGACGAGCGACAGTCTGTTTAATTTTCTCGATATCCAGTTTGTCACTGAATGCGTATTTACCAAAAAACTTAGCGAAGATGTCCAGCTCCTCCGAGGAAATTCCATGGTCAGCGTCGGCAACAGCAATTAAGCCCGCGAACAATAAACGGCGCATAGCCTCTGCGGTATCGGTTTTGGCTTCTAAATAGCTCGGTTCCATTAAACTCAATACCGACTGAACACCCATTTCTAAATTTTCTTTACTGCCTGTACCTCCATGTAATTCAGAGCGCTCGAACAATTTTAGGGCCTTGACTCGTAATGGACTAAACGGATGCGTTGAAAACCAGTCACTTCTTGGGGCGCCTTGGCCGGGTTCTTGATCGACAGTCTGCATGTCGTCTACCTGGGCTACAAAGTCATCTAAACTAAATTCGACGACTTTAGATGTCAGGCCTGATGAGAGTTTAAATAGAGCTCTGGCGACGGCGTCCATGTCTTGAGCACAGTGAGCGCCAGCTCTATCAGCCGAAATTTCAGCGTATCGAGACCATGCAAAAAGCTCTAATGCTAACTCTGGGTCTGGGCGCTGTTGACCTTTAAGCAGGTAGCCCACTGGTACAGCATGATGATCATAAACGTGATGCCCTAGCTCGTGGCCCATGACAAACTTCAATTCTTGTGAAGTAAAGCCTTCTAATAAACTCGACGAAAACATCACGTACAAACGCCCGTCTTCTGGCTTGAAACAAGCCGCATTAAACTGAGGGCTCGAGTAAACGTATAATTCTAAGTCGAGGTCGACGCCGAGCTTCTCGACGCATTCCTCGGCCATAGAGGCAATTTCAGGCGACATGCTTGGCGTTAAACGAACCGAGGTAGATAACAAATTACGTCGAATTCCGCTTGGGCCCTCTGCCTCATGCCTCGCTATTTGTTCATTCACTCTCTTTACATCGCGATGCTCTTTTAATTTCTCATATAAGGCGAGGTCATTCGCACAACGGATATCGGCTGCTTGCATAGATTTCTGATAAGTAATTTGATCAAACGATTTTTAAGCCTACCATATTAGAGCTTATCGACAATGAATTGTGCTATGGCCTTACGTGATTTAACAGTTTCCCTTGCAAGCCCATCAATACAATTGTGTCTCAGCTTGCGAAACAATTTAAGCTTTACGTGTGATTTAAAGGTCTCTTTTGTTGGTGCCAATGCAATTGCATCATCCTTAGAGTGAAGTAACAACACAGGCATCCTCAATTTGTTTACTGTTTTTTTTGCGGCAACACTGGTTTTATAAACTTGGGCCGAGGTATTCAGGGGAATGCGCCCTTTATACATTAGATCATCGTTAAGAATGGATTGTTGCACCACTGGGTCGGGGGAAATCAAAGACACGTCCATTTCTCTAATGGTGACATAACTACTCCAATGAGGAGCATGCCGAAACAAAAACCGCGACAGCGGTGCAATTGCCCCAGCTAAAGCCAGTTGCCAGCGTGGCACATTATGGCTGACATCATACGCCGCACTTAATCCGATAAAACCAACCACTTGCGGCGTAAAGGACACATCGCGGTCCAGCGCGTCGGCTGCTAGCGTCATCAAGCCGCCGCCAAACGAGTACCCCATCAAAACCACCTGGTCTGAATCGCCAGCGCGGCGCTTTATCTCATCACAAATTAGCCCTACTAACTGGCGGTACTCGGGCACCATACAATGTTCGCGAATTGAATCTTCGCCGTGACCAGGTAGTTCCAGCGATACCATGCACACACTAAGCGACTTCACTAAGTGTTCAAGTGCTGCTTTTTGGGCCAGCCCATGGCCGCGTAAACCGTGCAAGTAGAATACTACTGTCTTCTTTGCTCCGATTTCGAACGCTTTCATGGCTTTTTCCTATAACTTTATTAGGCTGCCTGCGCGTCTTTGAACGCAAGATAGTCTTCGTATGTACCGACAAATTGTTCGATCTTTGAATTATTAATTTCAAAGATCTGTGTTGCTAGGCTGGACACAAATTCACGGTCGTGACTCACGAATATCAGGGTTCCCACATAGTTACTCAAGGCCAAATTCAACGATTCTATCGACTCCATGTCTAGGTGGTTTGTCGGCTCATCCATAACAATAACGTTTGGTCGCTGCATCATTATTTTTCCAAACAGCATTCGGCCTTTTTCTCCACCTGAGAGCACTTTCACGGGCTTTTTGATATCGTCTTTAGAAAACAACAACTGACCTAGAACTCCACGAACAAACTGTTCATCTTCGTCATTTTTTCGCCATTGATACATCCAATCATAAACCGTCAAATCGTTCTCGAAATCCTCCGCATGATCTTGAGCATAATAGCCGATTTCAACATTTTCAGACCATTTATACGTACCCCCGCTAACTGGCACTTCGCCCATCAAATTACACAGTAAAGTGGTTTTACCGACACCGTTTTGACCAATGATTGCGACTCGCTCGCCAACCTCAATATTAAAGGTCTCGCCGCTATATAGCGTCTCATCATAATTCATTGTCAACGCTTCCACTTCTATGGCATTGCGGTAAAGTTTTTTATCCTGTTGAAACCGTATAAACGGGTTTACGCGACTCGATGGTTTAATTTCATCGAGTTTTATCTTATCTATCAATTTTGCTCGCGACGTCGCTTGTTTAGCTTTTGAAGCATTAGCCGAAAAGCGACTGACAAACTCTTTAAGTTCGGCAATTTGAGCCTTCTTTTTGGCGTTTTCCGATTGGGCACGCTCGCGCGCCATTGTTGCTGCGGTCATGTACTCGTCATAGTTACCAGGAAACAGCCTAATGTCACGATAGTCCAAATCCGCCATATGAGTACACACAGTATTTAAGAAATGGCGGTCATGAGAAATGATAATCATTGTGCTTTTACGCTCTTTAAGAACCTTTTCCAACCAACGAATGGTATGAATATCCAAGTTATTAGTAGGCTCATCAAGCAATAAGATATCGGGGTCCGAAAACAGCGCTTGCGCCAACAAAACTCGAAGCTTCCAACCCGGCGCAACCTTGCTCATTGGGCCAAAATGTTGCTCAATCGGGATTCCGACACCCATGAGCAACTCCCCCGCTCGAGACTCAGCCGTATAACCATCCATTTCGGCGAACTCCATTTCGAGATCACCGACACGCATGCCTTCTTCTTCGCTCATTTCAGGCAAAGCATAGATGCGATCTCGCTCTTGTTTAACTTCCCATAACTCCTTATAACCCATGATCACGGTGTCAATCACGTTAAACTCTTCAAATGCAAATTGATCTTGATTCAGTTTCCCGATTCTCTCGTTGGGAGTAACAGAGATATTTCCATTGGTCGGTTCCAAAGTGCCATCCAAAATCTTCATAAAGGTGGACTTTCCGCTGCCGTTGGCGCCAATTAAGCCATATCGATTGCCGTCGCCAAAATTGACTGAGATGTCTTCAAACAGCGGCTTATCGCCAAACTGCATCGTAATGTTTGCGGTTGAGATCATGATCTAAAAAAGGAGATGATATTTTAATCGGCGTAATATACCGATTTGCCTGCGAAGGGCATAGTCTTGAACGTCATAAAGTAGGTCCAAATAACTAAAAATACCAACCGATTACCGGATGTCTTGATGATTCAAATCCTCAGAGCAAAACCTAAAAAGCTCGACACCGAGGTATCGAGCTTTTGCTAAGCACATTTTGATCGTACGCTGCTTGGCGAACGTATCTTAAGAGTAAATTCGAAAACAGATTATCAAAAAGCAACCTGGAAACGAACTCGGAACTCGTTACCATCGTCGTCAGAGACATTACTTTCTCCGTCTTGATAGCTGGCATTAATACGAACAAAGTCATTAACATAGTAATTTAAGCCTAGCGCGTAAGAGTCTGCGTCAGTATCGCCTAACTCTATATCACCAAAACCACCATCTCCGCTCTCGAAACGAGCTACAACTTCCCACGCACCGGATTTTTTAGCAGGCTTGATCTTCTTGAATGTGCCGTTTTTATAAGGACGGGTCTCACCGGTAATTACGTAACCAGCTTGAACATAATAGCCATCGATATCAGTTCCAAAGCCTTGCTCATTGAACTCCTCCGCATCAAAGTACTCTGCCTGCACATGAAACGGCCCAGACACTGCGCCAACTTCAAGGCCAAAGGCGTCCTGTTCTTCAGTATCTTTATATGAAAAACCTAAATGCAAAGTACTATTGTCCGATTTGATCGGTGCATAGGCGACTCGGCCCGCGAAACCCGTCTCTTCATTAGTCCCTTCTTCGGTAAAAAGCCCAACCGCATAGTGAAACTTATCAAGATTGCCGTGCACCTGAACACTCTCGCGTCGACCAATCAAATAGCGCTCTACTATGCCCGGGCGCTCAGATATACCAACGTCTTTTGACGAGATTAATTGAGATAAGGTAAACGCTTGATGCTGATTTCCTACCGTTACCACCGCGCCCTTTCCAAAACCGGTGTAACGCAAATATAAGTCTTCAAACCCATCGCCTTCGACATTCCAGTTGACTTTATACTCCCAATCTTGACCAACGTTACCCTTAACGAATAAACGAGCACGACGCGCATCAAATTGATCTTCATCAACCACACCGTTTTCTTCAGAACGATTGTAATCGTATTGAATGCGGCCACCAATTTGAATCTTATAGTCGCCACTCGACACCTTCAAACCACCTTTGGTACTTACTTTGACTTCCGCTTGCGCAACTGGAGCAGCCGCAATAGATGCTGCAATAACACCTGCAATCAATTTAGTCTTCATTTAACTCTAGCCTCTTAAATTTAGGAATGTGGTACGTGTTAGTAAATCTCTTACTGTTCGGGAGGTCTCTCACGTATTTAATGTTGTGTCTTTTCAACAGACGAGCATATTCTGACTACCATTGGTTACAGCTATATGACAGTGATCAGAGACTCATTTGAGCACAAAAAAGGTCGGGCATGCCCGACCTACTAAACCAATTTATACCTCTAGGGCTAAGCCATTGAACTCATTCGTCTTTTTCAGCTTGTCGTCGCTTGCGCCATTCATCGAACGAGACTGTTTCACCCTCAGCGACCGCTTCTTCAACTGGGTTAGCGTCTTTATCAACAACTGGTGGGCGAGTAATATCGGCAACGTCGGCGACCTCAGCCTCTGAAACGGCTTTCTTATTACCACCGCAAGCAGCGATTGAAATACTTACAAATAGAAGCAAGCTTAGTTTGCTGATAGAGTTCATATTCTTTGTCATTTTTTAGTGCTTATAATTACTGGTGTTCGACCTGAGATAATAACAAAATACAATGATAACCAAAACACACTAACCATCATTAATTGCTTATGAGTATCTTGAGTCTAAAACACAAACACTTGGCGCTTGGCCCGTTTGCCGCCATTTGCATCTATGTGCTAATGATATTCAATGGCATCGACTCGGCAGCGAGTGCAACCGCTGCAATCACGCTTTTGACGGCTTGGTGGTGGGCAACCGAAGCCTTACCTGTACCGGCGACATCGCTGATACCCTTTGCTTTATTTCCTTTAACCGGAGTGATGAACCACAAGACAGCCGCCTCCGGCATGGGTTCGCACATAATATTGTTAATGCTAGGCGGTTTTTTAATGGCCAAAGCATTAGAAAGATCAGGAGCCCATAAGCGGTTTGCAATTATTATTTTAAAAGCCGTCGGCGCCGATAGCGCTAAACGCCTAATCGCTGCATTCATGTTAACCGCGGCTTTTTTGTCGATGTGGATTAGTAATACAGCCACCTGCTTAATGTTAATGCCGATCGTGCTCGCTTGTCTAAAGCAGGTAAATAACCCAAAACTTACCGCACCTTTAGTCATTTCAGTAGCGTACGCTTGTTCAATCGGTGGGATTGCCACTTTGGTAGGCACGCCTCCGAACGTTATTTTCGCCGGAGTCTATGAAGAAGTGGCAGGCAAGGAATTCGGTTTTCTCGATTGGATGATGATTGGCGTGCCTATTGTAAGTATCATACTGCCCGTCACGTGGGTCTGGCTTAGCCGAAATGTCAGCGGAAGTTGTGATGTCTCCTTACCCGAAATTCCGTCTTGGAGCAGCGATGAGAAGCGGGTGGTGATGGTATTCGCCCTAATCGTGTTTCTATGGGTTTTCAGATCTCAACCACTCGGTGGCTGGACGGGTGTTATTGGCGTCGGTGGGATCGGCGATGCAACTGTTGCCATGTTAGGCGCGACATTAATGTTCGTTATTCGCTCAGAAAAAGGCGATGGTTTACTTGATTGGCAAACCGCAACCACAATCCCATGGGGCATACTATTGATGTTTGGCGCCGGCATAACCATTGCCAAAGCGTTCGTCGAAAGCGGC
>CAYQVT010000131.1:0-9933 GCA_964420885.1 uncultured Gammaproteobacteria bacterium | reverse complement strand
TAAACAATAAAAAAATGAATAACAACTATCAAATAAGTAAAACCGCGCGCACCACCGCCACTGTGCTCGCACTAATAACGCTAGCCGGTTTGCTCATACGCTTTGTACTCGCTGCCGAACAGCATGGCTCTGTTGTCTCGGGCCTGTCTCATCTCTACCAGTATTTCACCATCACAACGAACTCTCTTGTTCTTTGGGTAATGGCCTTAATCGCAATGGGCAAACCAGTGCATCGCGTTGTCGTTCATTCGACCGTCGTTTCAATAATGGGTGTCGGAATCATTTTTCATGCCCTGCTAAGTCAATACGGCGCTCAAGAAGGCCTTGATGGGCTCGCCAATCTCATCACGCACACCATTGTGCCAGTATTCACACCTCTATGGTGGCTCGCTCACGCAGACATGAAAGCAACTAAATGGAGAGATTCACTTTTCGCATTAGTGTGGCCCGCCGCCTATTGCGTATACGCTCTATTTCGAGCCGAATTTTCAAACTTCTACCCCTACGCGTTTATTAACTTGAGTAAACTGGGTTGGGGAGGCCTGGCGCAAAGTGTGTTTAATTTAAGCCTAGCGTTTTTGGTGCTTGCGTTGTTAACGATTGGGTATGCGCGTGTTGTTAGTTCTTTGAATGGTAGGCGTGTTGCTGGTTGAAAGGCTCTTTATTGCTTGGTTTCTCATAAGGAACGAGAGCAAAAAATTAACTCTGACCCCAATTCATGTTTTGTCAAATACCTGATCTAAAATTCGTTAACAATTAAATGATTTCGATTCGACCTTTTTATAAGTTCGAAACCTCTCCACCTAATTCTTTATATCGAGCCCTAAATAAATCGGCGATATGGGCTAAATCTTTACCATTACCGACATCTAAATATCCACACTCATAATATGTGAGCCACCTTGAGATGGCCGTTAACCTGCCAAATGTACCCTCGGCAATGAGATATTCAAAATCGCTTGGAGTTGTAACCCACTTCTCAGCTCGAAACATTTTCGATAACTTTGGAGTCACGCGTTTGTCCCTCTTCATCAAAGTTAGCCCTGAAGGGAAAGCATGACCTGTGGCAAATTTTTCAACTGAGCCTTTTACCCAATAAACCCGTGGATAAATATTATGATTTAGCAAAATTGCTGCACAGGCGACAAGATCAGCCCTAGCTTTGCCGTATACGTGAGTCCAACCGCCACAAATATGATGACGATAGACTTCATCTGCACCTGATGACCCGATGGGCTCACTCACTATCATAACTGCATCATCACCCCAGTTATTGTCAGTGCTTAAATAGATATCAGCTCCTATTATCTTGTCATTCAAATTCAATTTTTTAATAAAAGTTATAAACTCTTCCACATGTTTGTAGTAGTGCCTAACACGAAAAATAGTCTCGTCGGCGCCTTTCAACCAATCCAAAGACACACCAAAGAGGTCACTCGCATCCTGTAATTTTTTCTCATCTAAACACTCTAACAACCTCTCAGGACTGGCAACATCTTGAAGAGTAATTCCATGCCCAAAAAATTTTGGTATCTGATTTCTGTGTATCCCGTGCTCCTCAAAAACAAGCTGAAATCTTCCTTGAACACTCTTAGCTAAACTAGTACTTTTTTCACGTTTAACAAACCAATGGCGAACCAAATCAATCAATTGCTTAGTTATTGTATCTATCAATTTAACACTACCTATATTGCTAACAAACCCTAGCGCGCGATTGAACAAGCTACGTTGGTTATGTTTTTAGTTCATCGCTTACTCATCTTCCATTCGCCGACGTCTGTTATCCAGTGTCTCGCCGTTATAACACCAAAATGCCGGCCCGCTAATTGTTGACCAGCTATACCCTAAAGATGTAATCGCTTCGAATGCTGCTTGCGAAAGCGACATAGTTTGGCACTTAAATTCAACACGGTTATTCGCAACCACTGTGCAAACTATGGTTTCGTCTTTGTAAAAATTGAGCTCAGAACCAACCCCAATATCAACTAGTGTAAAACTAAAGCGATCTCGCCTTTTTTTTGCTTTCTCCAATGCAACCATATCCTCTTTCTCAAGAGGCGCCTGTTCTAACAGTACCTCATTGCCACCTGTAAGCCGGAGAGCTGAAATAGCACGCTCTGGCGACATCTCAAAAAACTCTCGATTTGGCCGCACTCTAAAATCATCGAAGGCGTCGTGCACTAGCTTTTCTACATTTCGGTTTTCTACTTCTATGGCGAACACACACTCAAATGGTATTGGCACACTCGTATTATCGAGCTCAGGAATACGACGTTGCAGGTTAGTCGTTCTCCCAATTTTGATGTATCCATCCATAGCAAGGTTAGTCAAAACATAAATTATTTCCTTATCCATTAAATTCCTCTATCAGTGTGTAAATTCAACCTTAGGCCACCCATTTTTTACCATTCGCAGCAAAATCAACAACCAAGTTATATACATTCTCGCACTTCTCCTTAAATACGACTCGGTCATAGCAATCAGGCAGATCATCATTCAGTACTTTTTCTATCACTGATTTAACTTGAAACTGAGTTTGTGTGTCTTTCCACCAATCTTGCACCAGCACCTTTGGGTGGCTTTGCAACAGTCTCACGATGAGATCTTTTGCCGCTAACTTTACGGCTTGTTCTTCTGCTTTGGTTAACGAATCCTTCTTTAGCAAGTCATAAAGTTCAAGTTCTTCCGGTGTTAACCCTTCTTTGATATGACGCTCGTCTTCCTCTTTAATGCTTTGAGCAAACCTCGTAAGTTCCTCAAACACATTTTCCACCGACGATGTACCGGAATTATAGCGGTCAATAATCTCTTGCAGCTTTTCCACAAAACCTGTTCGGGTATGATTTTGTTCCAACATCTGTCGTAATTTCAGCTGAATAAACGTTCGCATCTCCGCAATTTCTATGTGCTTATACTGTGCTTCTTTAAACTGATCGTTGAGCTTATCAAAATCAATTTTACTCAAGTCCCAAGTCTTACCCTTTTGAACGATTTCATATTCTGCTTTATGTTCACGAACAACAAAGTTCTCGGCACCGTCAACTACCACGCTTTCGTCTAATAGCTCTGAGATTTGTCGGCTTACTTCGTCAATATTTACCTCGCCAATCAACATATCAACCACACCGCGCAAATACTGAATGGCGGCAATTAGAGGGTTAACAGAGTAATTAAAAATCTCCGGTTTACATGCCTCATACAAACTTGAAACCGTGTTGTCATATACGTTATAAGATTTTCGCCACTCATCTCTACTGAATAAAATATCGGCGAACTCTTCAAACAATGAAATGTTCTTAAACGTATCATCTTGGTCAACAACCGCATTAAGGTCTATACCTTTGTCTGCGCAAAATTCCACCGTTTGATTTATCGCGTCTTCTAATAAGCTAAACAGCTCGGTCTTTTCTTCCACGGGTGAATCTTCACCATCACCACCTCGTGCGTAATCTTTTAAAGCAATTTTCATATTGCGAAATACGTTGTAGTAATCAACAATTTCGCCATTTATCTTTTCTACAAATTTGCCACTGTGCCCCTTGATGCGATGGCCAGCCACACGGTTTGCGCGCGCAATGGTTTGCATCAACGTATGGTTTTTCATTGGCTTATCAAGATAGAGCGTCGACACCGTTGGTGCGTCAAAGCCCGTTAACCACATGGCACACACAAACACTAACTGCAAAGAGTGTTCGGCATCTTTAAAATTCGATTCTACATCTCGCTGTAGATCATCCAAATGAGCCAAGCGTTTAATATGCGGGTTAATGTCTAAGCCGGCTTTCTCAAACTTCTTTTTATCGGCCTCGGGGTCACTAATCACAACCGTCATATCCACCGACTTCATATACTCGATGATTTTTTTATAGCGTTGTTTCTCTACATCATTACTAGATTTACTCGATAAGCCTCGCAAACGTTTTATTTCGGCTTTCCAATAATATTGAACCTTGTCGTACATTTTAACAGCGGTGAATTTATCCACCGTCACGATCATGCCTTTACCTAAATACCCTCTGCGTGGAAAGTGGTAGACAATATCTTTAGCAATCGTGTCCAAGCGATCATCGCGAACAATCACCTGCATCTCTTTGGAAAACGTTTTTTCCAGTTTAAGCTGTTGTGCTTCGCTTAGTTCTTCGTCTTCTAACAGCTCATAAAATTCATCGCCTAAGTCGTCGTTTTGTATCAAGACTTCTGGCACACGTTTTTCGTAAAACAGCGGCACAGTAGCACCGTCGTCCATGGCCTGTTGAAAGTTATACTCAGAAACGTAATCACCAAACCATTCTTCCGTACGGCCAATGGTACGTTTATCTTTATACTTTTTACCCAACAAAGGCGTACCAGAAAAAGCAATAAAATTCGCGCCCACCAAACCCTTGCGCATATTCTCAGCCAATGTTTTGTACTGTGTTCGATGCGCTTCATCCACCATCACAATCACTTCGCGCTGCTCTTTTTCTGGGTCAAATAAGGCAGGGTACTGTTTACCCTTGTCGTAGCCAAACTTTTGAATCAGAGTGAAAACCACTTTCTTATTCTGCCCCAAAAATTTACGTAACTCATTTGAATCCCTTGGCTGAGCCGCGTCATTTTTATGCACGGTTTGAGTGTTCACAAAATTGTTGTAAATTTGCCCGTCTAAATCTTTACGGTCGGTTATGACCACGAAGCTGAAGTTACCCGTCACCTTGCGGAAGATCTTGCGCGCGTAGAAGATCATGGAAAAGCTTTTACCTGAACCTTGTGTGTGCCAGAACACACCCAATTTACCGTCCAACTCGTGCCGCCGTTGGAAGCGGTCAAAGGCCTTATTCACGCCCATAAACTGATGGTTCTGCGCGATTATTTTGGTGGTCTGGTTATGATAAAGAATAAAATTTTCGGTGTAGTCGAGTAATTTTCTAGGTGCTAATAAGCCTGAAATAACACGCTCAAGGCTAGTGCCCTCTTCGGCTAGTTTTTCTCGGTTAACCACTTCCTTTTCATCGTCCACACGCAACCACGAAAAGAAGTGCTCCCAGCCTGCAGTAAAACTGCCCACTCTGGACTCAATCGCATTCGACAACACACAGAACGTATTGCAATGAAATAATTGTGGAATGTCGTGTTTATAGTTGGCTAAATTATCGTCAAACGCTAAACGTACTTCTTGGTTTGAATTCTTCAATTCAATAAACACCAACGGCATACCATTAATGTATAAAATCACGTCTGGGCGACGGTAACCTGCGTACGGGGCTTGAGCGGTTGATTGAATCCAAAGCTGGCTTACCGCCAAGTACTGATTTACGCCCTGCTTTGGATCGGGTTGATTAAAATCAATCAGCTTAACAAGTTCTTGCTGTTTAACCCCATCAGCATCTTCAAACTCAACCGGCACGCCATCACGTACAAAACGGTCAAGCTCAATATTAGCATTGATTGCGCTCATCGCTGAGCGACGGTCACACACTTGTGACATCACTTGCTCATCTATCACATCTTCGCGTATCGATGGGTTTAAGCGAACACAGGCCGCGCGTAAACGGTCGGCCAAAATTACATCGCGCTTATCCTTGCGATTTGAGCCATCATTTACATCATCGGGTTTTGCGCTAAAGCAATCTAAAACATCAAAGCCGTGTTCAAACTGCAAGCGCTGCAATAAGGCCTGCTCAATATCGTCTTCACTGATGATGTTTCTAACTCTGCCCTTTGCCATTTTTGTCCCCGTTAAATGATCTACTGATTATGCCGCGTTTTCTTCCTGCATGCTGGGTGGAAATTGGATTTCTAGGTCTTCTACTGAGAGTTTGCCTGATATTAGACGTGGCAATAAAAGGTTTTTAGTTCTACTCAAATTCAAATTAGCTTTAGCTAAAGACTCTTGCTCTCTAATAATAGGCTTGACGACGCTATCAAATTTATTGAGTATCGACTCATCAGGAATTTGTAAGGTTTGATAATTAAGAAAACTCTCAAATTGATAATTACTTATTCCAGTCGACTGCACTTGATAAATACCTACAAGATCACAAGAGTAATATAATTTCAAAAAGTACTTCATGAAGAATGGAGAAACTTGCTCACTATCAAACCTCATCAGTTTACAAAAGCTTGCGCACATCACGTTGCCATTAAACTCATCAAGCAACCCTGATGTGATCATGATATTCCTTCCAAGTAATTGATCCTTCGATCCACCAGAAACTTCAAATATAAAATCATTCGCCTTAATCTTTCGTGATTTTAAATTAGACGATTTATGATACCTGTAGACTTTTTTATTGTAGTCCCCATTTGAAAGAGCTGGAATATCTGTACCTCTTATGACATAAGCTCCAGATATAAATGTCGGAGATTCACCTTCTTCTCCCCAGCCACCACCAATATAATAATCAACCAACTCTCGGAATGTTTTAGTTTTCCATTTCTTGGGAATACCTTTTTCAAATTCAGCACTACGAAAACCGGGAAAACGAAAGCGAACAAACCATTCACGATAAATTTCTTCTGCCATTTTTTCCAATAAGGCAATCCGGCGTTTGTTGTTTTCGATTAGATCGTCGTAAGAGGATAGGAGTGCTGCGATCTTCTTTTGTTTGTTCAAGCTGGGGAAGTCATATGTGAATTTCTTCAAATCCCCTAATGCCATTCTCACTTGATTAGCACTACCTTTAGCCCTACCTTCGATATACCCTTTAAATAAAGTTGTACGAGTTACAAAGTAGAGATAACGTGTATCAACTAGGTTTACCTTTCTATTTTTTAGACACACAGCGTTTTGATTTAAAAACGAGCCTTCAAATTCTTTCGGGACACGTGATGTCCTGCCAACTACAGAACCTTGCTGAGTAGGGTGTGAGCCTACGGTAGCTATTACAATATCACCCTCTATAAGCTTATTTATTTTATAGGTCTCATATCTAGATAGAGGCAAGTAGTTATCTTTTCTAGACTCAATACTTCCATTTATTAAGTTAGTTACTTTTACAACATGTATCCCTCTCTCAGAGTACTCACTCTCTGACCAAGCACCGCCATTAATGAAATCAAAACATTCACTTAAACTTAAAATCATTCTAATTACCAGAAATATGTGAAATATTAGTTTTGATAATTTTGTGAAGAGAGCTAGAATTTTTCTCCAGATTATTGAGTTCGTTCTGAATCTCTAGCAACTCAGAAATAAACTCTTGTTCTGTTTTGCCATCTTCCTCTATTACAACCCCCACATAACGACCTGGGTTTAAAGAATAATCTTGTTCTTTAACTTCTTCCTGAGAAGCCAACTTACATAACCCAATAACATCTTCATATCGCGCTTTTGGAAAACGTTCTTGCAGCCAGTGAATATGCTTAAAATAGATCTCGGAAGATTTCAATTCCTTATGTAGTTGCTCTAAGGCCAGTTTAAGCTGCTTAGTCTTTCTGTCGGTAACGACGCGCTTTATATCTTTACCTGCGGCTAACGCTTCTTGTTTGGCTTTTTCTGTAGTTACATTCTCGTATCCACGCACGGTTTTATCCAGTTGTTTTAAACCAGTGTGTAACAGCTCAAAAAATGATTCGATCTCGTTTTGCAGCGCATGCTGTGCGTTATTAATAGTACCGACGTTCTTTAAAGCAAGAAACTTACCTTTTACCTTATTTCGGTAATCGGTCACTTTGGTCTCAAGCATATTGAGTTCTTTCCATTGGTTTAACAGTTCGTCTGCGGCTAGCTTAGCTTGATCATCGCCAAGCACGTCAAGTAGTTGCTCACAGACAGGTTCAACTTGGGTTTTGTTCTCAGCCAATAGTGCCATTCCTTTCTTAATATAGCCGTCGATCAACCGCACAAACTCTAGGCGCTTACCCTTATGCAGTTTGCTAATAATGGCGATATTCTGTACTTGCTCTTCTGAAAATTCACGATGCGCGCGGTCTATTTGTGTGAACATATTACGGGCATCGATAAACAGTATTTTGTCGCCTTGCTTGGCTTTATCAAAAAACCATAAAGTGGCAGGCAATGCAACGGTGTAGAACATGTTCGACGGCAAGGTGAGCATGCCGTAAATCAGGTTATTCTCGATCAAAGACTTTCGAATGTCGGCTTCGGCATGTCGTGCATCGCTGGCGGAATTGGCCATAACCAGTGCAGCACGGCCTTTTTCTTTCAGTGAAGTGGCGAATAGGTTGATCCAAAGGTAATTAGCATTGGTAACCGTTTGCTTGCCTTCTTCGCTTTTCTTTACTTTGGTTTTTTTGCGCGGGATGCCGTACTTATTAAAACGTGGGTCATTTTCCACTGTGGCTAGCGGCACATCGTCGACATTAAAGGGTGGGTTGGCCATTACGAAGTCGAATGTTGGGTGCTTGCCGTAAGGCTTTTCGGCATAGCTATTGGCTTGCTTTATTTCGCCTCTGAGGCCATTCACCGCTAAGTTCATTTTGGCGAGCTTTACGGTATCCAGTGTTTTCTCTTGGCCATTTACAAATAAAGTATTGCCGTCATCATCTTCACCGCGTTCGTGTAGCTCTTTGCGATGGTCTTCAACAAAGCGCTGAGATTGCACAAACATACCACCCGAACCACAGGCAGGGTCATAGACGGTGCCTTTATATGGCTCGATGATTTCGACCATTAAACGCACCACTGAGGTCGGCGTAAAAAATTCGCCACCGCCTTGCCCTTCGGCCAGAGCAAAGTTGCCTAGAAAATATTCGTAAATCTTGCCCAAAATATCGCCACTCACGTCTCGCGGGATGTTTGAGAATGATTTGAGTAACTGCGCAGGTATGGTTTTATCGGTTCTAGTAAGAGGCAAGTACTCGTCTTTTGGGAGAACGCCATCTAACTCTGGTTTGTACTTCTCAATGTCTTCCATCGCTTCTTTAATTCTTTTAGCGATGTTTTCTTCTTCAGGAAGGTTCAATAAGTAGTCATAGCGCGCGTGCGGCGGCAAATAGAACCCGCATTTAGCGATCGCAACTTTGTCGATCGACTTCTCGGCACGCGTGCCACTTAGCGCTGCGTGCTCTTTAATAATATCAGTCTCCGCCAGCGAGTACTTGTTGTCAGCAAACTTGAGGAAGATGAGCCCTAATACAGGTGTTGCGTATTCGCTGGATTTTAAATCACTATTAGCACGGAGGTTATCAGCAGCCGACCAAAGGTCTTTTTCTAATTGTTTAAGTTGCTCTGTGTTCATATATTGTGTGGGGACTTCTCAAAAATTCTTTAAGTGATTAAAAGGCTAGGAAAGCCACCCCAATAATACAACTTACACTGAGCGAGCAGAACCACTCACCCGCTTTTAGATTAAACTAATAATGATATTAAAAGCACTGCATCAAGAAAAAATAACACTCCATTCAATGTGTGATGTGCGCCATAATAAAAAACAATGATTCTATATAGATTGATCCAAAAAGCTATTGGCCAAACCATTCACTAAGCCATTGTAGGAGCCACCAAAGAGAACCACATGGTTAAGTGCGTGATAGAGATTATAAATATCTCTACGTTGCGTATAACCGCTTTCTAATGGCCAAACTTCTTGGTACGCGCGATAGAATGCATCCGGCTGCCGACCGAATAGTTTCGTCATAGCAATATCCACTTCTCTGTCTGCATAATACGGTGCCGGGTCATAGAACACTGCCGTGTTAGCTTGCGCATCAACACCCAAGTTGCCTGACCATAAATCGCCGTGCACTAGAGAAGGCGACACTGAGTGAGATAACAGTTCGTTCAAGCTGGCTATGATGTTTCTCACCTTTTGGGCATACTCGTCACCCAAACCGGCTAGCATCGCTCGCTCAAGCATGGGTTGAAGACGTTGCTCTCGGAAAAATTCTGCCCAAGCCGTGGTCCATTGGTTTGGTTGAGGTGTTAAACCTATGAAATTGTCATTCTCCCAACCGAATTGATCATTGGTATGCTTGTGTTGATGAGCTAGC
>CAYQVT010000130.1:0-9947 GCA_964420885.1 uncultured Gammaproteobacteria bacterium | reverse complement strand
CAAGTTAGAATTCACCGAAACAGATTGAACCTTACCCAAGTTCAACTGGCTGATATGCTCGAGTTGTCCGAGGAAATGGTAGGGAAAATTGAAAGGGGGTCAGCTGGTGCATCTTTCAAAACTATCGAAAAACTCTGCAATGTATTTGAGGTTCAGCCGAGTATGCTGTTTCCTGAGTACAGTATCCCCGAAAACGAGCGACAAAGCGTTTTGTCTAAAATCCATATAAGGCTATCGAGATTAAACGATACGGAACTAACGTGGGTCGACTCAATTCTTGATAAAATCATCCGATACCCGCGTTAATATCGATCAAAATTTGCAATTGATTGCAAAGTCGAGTTCAGGCGATTGATAAAAAGCTACGAACCACGGAGTAGTCAAAGTTCTTGTATCGGTAATCTAGGTATAAATATTTGAAATTACTGACTATATTGACTGTTCAAAATTTTTGATTTTGCGAAAAATTTTCCCAAGACGGCTGAAAATCACCTTTCTCGTCTGCAATTAAGTGCAAACCCTGTAATTGATCCTTTTTGGAAGGAATCATTGAATCCAAATCCATTATGGTGTGAAGTAAGGAACAATTATAACGCGAAAGCGAAGTTGGGACTGGATCACGCAAATGGCGACAGAACATCACGAACAGCTCGTTGGCTTAATTTGGAATATAGCCAACAAACTGAGGGGCCCTTACCGTCCACCGCAATACCGGCGCGTTATGCTTCCCATGATCGTCTTGCGACGCCTCGACTTTGTCCTTGAACCAACCAAAGATGCGGTGATTGCAAAATACAAGCAAATCCAAGGAAAAGGATATGCTGATGATGTCATGGAAAAGATGCTGGGCGATATTGCGGCAAAAGACCGAGACCAACCTCTTTACAATACCTCAGAATACACTTTCAAAAAGCTAATCGCTGACCCTCCGGGAATAGCCCGAAATCTCGTCGATTACATTCAGGGTTTTTCGCCCAAGGCGAAAGAAATCATTTCCAAGTTTGAATTTGAGAACGAGATTGAGAAACTGGACAATGCCAATCGGCTTTTCGAAGTCGTTAAAGAATTTTGTCGCCCGGAAATTAATCTTCACCCTGACAAGATAAGCAACCTTCAAATGGGCTATGTTTTCGAAGAGCTTGTCCGGAGATTTAACGAACAAGCCAATGAAGAAGCCGGGGATCACTTCACGCCGCGCGAAGTCATCCGCCTTATGGCTCAGCTTGTCTACACGCGAGATGAAGAAGTTTATAAGCCAGGTATCGCCCGAACCATTTATGACCCGGCGTGTGGAACTGGAGGCATGCTATCGATCTCCGAAGAATATATCCGTGAAAACAATCCCGAAGTAGAGCTGTTTCTGTTCGGGCAAGAGTACAATAATGAGTCATTTGCGATCTGTGGTTCTGACCTTCTGATCAAAGACGAACCCATAGATAATTTGGTTTTTGGTGACACACTTACCGACGACGGATTTTCAGATAAACGCTTCCACTACATGATGGCCAACCCGCCTTTCGGCGTGGAATGGAAAACACAAAAAACAGTCGTTGAAAAAGAGAGTGCTCAATTCGGCTTTGAAGGACGCTTCGGCGCTGGTACGCCTCGCATCAATGATGGAGCCCTTCTTTTCCTTCAACATATGTGCGCAAAGATGCATGATGCCCCTAAGGATGGAGGTGATGGCTCAAAGATCGCCATTATCTTTAATGGCTCTCCATTATTTACAGGCGCAGCAGGGTCGGGCGAAAGCAATATTCGGCGTTGGATCATTGAAAATGACTGGCTGGATGCGATTGTCGCGCTGCCCGATCAAATGTTTTATAATACGGGGATCTATACCTACATCTGGCTGGTGACGAACCGTAAGCCAGCCGCCCGTAAAGGCAAGGTCCAGCTCATCGATGCCACCCGTCACTATGAGAAGATGCGAAAGAGCCTTGGAAAGAAACGCCACGAGCTATCGGAAACGCAAATAGAAGAACTCACCCGGCTCTATGCAAACAATCAAAACGACGAAACCGCACGCGTCCGTATAGAAAAGAAAGGTGAGGAGGTAAAATTTGAAGAGCGTGTTTGCTCCAAAATTTTCAATAATCAGGAATTTGGGTTTCTTAAGGTAGCAGTTGAACGACCACTAAAACTGAACTTTCAAGCTAGCTCTGAACGCATTGAAAGGCTTCAAGCTGAGACAGCTTTCGAAAACTTGGCAAAGAGCAAGAAACGCAAGGACGCCGCGATTATCGCTCGCGAGAAGGCCCAAGGCAGCGAAATGCAAGAGGCTATTCTCAGGGTCTTAAACGGCATGGGTGACACACTCTACAAAAACCGCAAAACATTTCTTTCATCGCTCAAGGCGGCATTTGACGCGGAAAATGTCAAACTGGAAACTCCAGTACGCAAAGCCATCCTCTCGGCGCTGTCCGAACGGGATGAGACTGCTGATATCTGCACCAACAGCAAAGGCGAGCCCGAAGCTGATAAAAGCTTGTCAGACAGCGAACTGATCCCGTTACCAAAAGATATCCCGCTACCCTTACCGATTGGCTACGACAAAAAAGCAGATAATGCCAAGCTCGTTGAAATAACCAAGGCACATTGCGAAGCTTATCTCGTACGCGAAGTACTGCCCCACGTCCAAGATGCATGGATTGATTATTCCAAAACCAAAGTCGGTTTTGAAATTCCGTTAACCCGTCATTTCTACGTCTATGAACCGCAACGGCCTTTGGGGGAAATTGAGGCGGATATAAAAACGCTTGAAGGCGAAATCCTAGATTTGCTTAAAGGTATCACCGGATGAACTATCCGCGTTATGATAATTACAAGCTTAGCGGTATTGAATGGCTGGGCGAAATACCGAGTGATTGGGATTTAAAACAGCTAAAATATATTTCTAGCTGTAATGATGAAAGTCTACCAGAAACGACTGACCCAGACTTCCCTATCAATTACGTTGACATTTCCAGCGTCGACCTCACAGAGGGCATACAGCATATTGAAGCTCTTAAATTTGAGAAATCACCATCTAGGGCACGCCGGATAGTCCGTGATGGCGATACTATTGTTTCAACTGTTCGCACATACCTAAAGGCCATCGCGGCTATTGAAGCACCTGTTGAAAATTTAATAGTTTCGACCGGCTTCGCTGTTATTCGCCCAACCGACCAAATTCATCCGAAGTACTTAGGGTATTTTATTCAATCGAATGTCTTCATAGGAGAAGTGGTTTCCCGTTCGACGGGTGTGAGTTACCCAGCCATTAACCCCACCAGCTTGGTTTCTATAGATGTGGCTCTACCAAAATTTCCTGACCAAAAAGCTATCGCGGATTTCTTGGATGAGAAGACTGCTCAAGTTGATCGGCTTATCGAGAAAAAAGAAAAGCTATTGGAGCTGCTGGCGGAGAAGCGCACCGCCCTCATTACTCAAGCCGTCACCAAAGGCCTCGACCCCACCGCCCCCATGAAACCAAGTGGGATTGAGTGGCTGGGCGATGTGTCTGAAGGGTGGACTATAACGAAGCTAAAATTCATCTCGGCAATCAACGGCCGAATTGGCTTCAGGGGCTACACAGCTGAAGATTTAGTAGATGAGAATGAGGGAGCTCTATCTCTAGGTGGGGCGAATACGTCGGATACCGGTGAATTATCGCTCAAGAGGCGCACTTACCTATCTTGGGAAAAATACTATGAGTCGCCTGAAATAATGGTCAAACGCGGTGATTTGATTATTGGACAGAGAGGTAGTTGCGGACAAGTCGCTTATATTTCCGATGACATTGGACCTGCCACAATCAATCCTAGCTTGGTTTTATTAAATAATTTGTCAGTCGACGGAATGTTTTTAAAGTACTTTTTAGTTGGGAAATACTCTCAATCATCCTTTGAGTTATTCCAAAGTAACACGGCTGTCCCGATGATTACCCAGGAACAGTTTAATAACCTGATTGTTTTCATCCCGCCAGAAAAGGAAGCCGCTCAAATCACAATTTTCTTGGAGGAAAATAGCCAAAAAATTAATAGTGCCCACGCCACCATTCGAAAGGCAATTTCCAAACTCAAAGAATATCGCTCCGCACTCATCACAAACGCTGTGACAGGCAAAATCAAGGTGACTTGATATGGCTATAAATGCAGCTGGGTATCTTCAGCATCTCAATACCTACCTTAAATCCCATTCGAGTGGGGATCAACAATACGGCAAATTGTGCAAAGCCAATGAGGCAAAAGGTTTGCTGGCCAACGAAATCGTTTTGGCCGACACGGATGAAACAAGCAAACAACGGTTTTCCGTGAAACTATCGTTTGATGGCGTCGTTTGTGGAATTCGATTAGACGCATGCAAAAATCCCCTGTTTCATTTTCTTGATGATCGGAATACAAAACGTCCGTGGCAAAAGAGATGCGACTTTGTGATTTTTCACGCCGTTGGGAATAGTATTTTTGCTTACTGTATTGAGTTCAAACATGCCAGAACATACATCCCTGCAGAGAATGTAATGCGACAGCTACATGCCGGGGCCGCATGGTGTCACACCCTTCACAAATTAGTTGAGGCCTATACTGGGTATAAACGCACAATCCAGTTGTCGAAATATGTGTTCACGGCTTGCCAAAACCCCCAACCTGAACTTGATCGGAATGGGGAATATTTGAAAGACTATCCAGAAATTCGACACTACTTGTTTAGCGATGTAGACGGTCAAAATCTGAACTTTTTGAATAATACCACGGTACAGGCAATCCGATGAGTAAGCATAGAGAAATAGAATTCGAAAAGGCGATAGAAGCTGATCTGCTTGCAAGCCAGGAATATAAAAAACTAGAGCCGTCAGGGTTCAACGCCGAGTTTGGGTTTTTTCCTGATGAGGTCATCGAGTTTGTTCGGTCAAGCCAGTCAGAGAAGTGGAGTGCTCTTTTACGGTCACTAGGGGATAAGGCTGAGGATACGCTGGTAACAACACTACGGAAAGAGCTATCCAGCAAGGGGGCGCTAAAGGTCCTACGGCAGGGATTTAGATGTTTCGGGAAAACCTTTAAGCTGGCCTATTTCACACCGAATTCTGGGCTGAATGCTCAAGCTTGGGCGGACTATGAAACCAATCGTTTGAGCATTTCCAGACAAGTTCATTTCGATCCAAACAATCCAAACCTTTCACTCGATATCGCCATTGTTTTAAATGGTCTGCCCGTAGCGACACTAGAGCTCAAAAATCCAATCTCCAATGGGGAAACCGTTGAGGATGCTAAAATCCAGTATCAAGGCAGGAGCCCCAACGCGCCGATTTTTAGATTTAAAGAACGTGCGTTTGTTCATTTCGCCGTTGATCCCGATAATGTGTTTATGACCACAAAACTTGCGGGAACAGAAACATTCTTTCTACCCTTTAACAAAGGGCGTGATGACGGGGCAGGAAACCCAACTGTAGGAGATGACTACAGCACGGCGTATCTTTGGAAGGAAGTTTTGGCGCGGGATAGCCTATTAGATATCCTAGCCCGGTTCCTTCATTTGGAAGTTGAAGAAAAAAAGATAGTCACAAAAGGTGGGGTTAAGACCAAACGAAAAGAAGCGATGATTTTTCCGCGCTATCATCAGCTCGATGTCGTGCGGAAATTGGTAGCCTCTTCAAAGGAAAAAGGCTCGGGACATAACTACCTTGTTCAACACAGCGCTGGTTCTGGAAAATCCAATTCGATTGCTTGGCTCGCCCACCGCCTGTCCAGCCTCCACAACGATCAAGACGAAAAGGTCTTTGATACGGTTGTGGTCATCACGGATCGACGGGTTTTGGATCAACAATTGCAAGATACGATCTACCAGTTTGAACATAAGCAAGGCGTGGTTCAAAAAATTGATGAGAACACTCAACAACTTGCCAAGGCGTTATCTGGCGGAACGCCTATAGTTATTTCGACTATCCAGAAGTTCCCCTTTATCACGCAAGCGATGGATACTTTGGCGAAAAAAGGTGAAGGCGTTGATCTATCTACTTCTGGCCGGAAATTTGCCGTTATCGTCGATGAAGCTCACAGCTCACAATCAGGCGAAACGGCGAAAGAACTTCGGAAAGTCCTAAATCGCGATGGCATTGAGTCCGCTCTCGCTGAAGAGTTTCTGGGATTGGAGGAAGAAGAGTTATCTGATGCCGCCAAAGAAAACCTGGCCCGTGAAATGAGAGCTCGACCCAAGCAACCTAACATCAGCTTTTTCGCTTTTACGGCCACGCCCAAATATAAAACGCTGTTGATTTTTGATGAACCGGGGCCAACCGGCGAACCGCCTTTTCATCTTTATTCCATGAAACAGGCTATAGAAGAGAACTTCATTATGGACGTGTTGAAATATTACACGACCTATAAATCTTATTTTGGCGTTATAAAGAAGATCGAAGAAGACCCTCAAGTCCCCAAAAGAGAAGCGGCCAAGGCGCTGGCCAAATATATATCGTTACACCCGGTCAATATCTCTCAGAAAGTCGAAGTCATTATTGAACATTTCGGAGCGCATACCAAACATAAGATTGGCGGTCGGGCGAAGGCGATGGTTGTGACGAGTTCTAGGCTTCACGCCGTTCGCTATAAGCTCGCCTTTGATCAATACATCAAAGACAAGGGTTATGAGGGCATACGGTCTCTTGTGGCATTTTCCGGTAAAGTTATTGATCCTGATATTCCGGACTCAAGTTATACCGAAACAGGCATGAACGATGGTGTGAGAGAGTCGGAAGTCCCAGAAAAATTTGCCAGCGAGGAATATCAAGTTCTGTTGGTGGCCGACAAGTATCAAACGGGCTTTGATCAACCGCTTCTTCATTCCATGTATGTCGATAAGCGTTTATCAGGAATTCAGGCTGTGCAGACACTTTCCAGATTGAACCGCAAAGCACCGGGCAAGGAAGATACTTTTGTCATGGATTTCGTGAACGATCGAGAAGAAATCTTTCACTCCTTCAAGCAGTATCACACGGTTGCAGTTCCGGGCGATGAAGCCGATCCACATCAGCTCTATGAGCTTCAACATAAATTGGAAGAAGCCAAGATTTTCGAAAATTCTGAGATCGATGATTTCTCAGAAATCTGGTTTGGTAACCGTTATGAGCCCACCGCTCGAGATCATCAGAAAATTGATACGATTATCAAGGTTGCGGTGGGTCGATATAATGAGCGGGATGAAGAAGATCAGGAAGAGTTTAAAAGCCTACTGACGAGCTTTCGAAGCCTTTACGCATTCCTCTCTCAGATTGTACCCTATCAAGATAGCGCATTGGAAAAGCTCTACACCTATGGCCGATTTCTATTAGCTCGTTTGCCACGTCGATCCAGCGGGCAGAAATACGATGTTGATGATGAAGTCGCGTTGAAATTCTATCGCCTGCAGAAAATCAGCGAGGGTTCAATTGAACTCAATGAAGGACAAGCACCTTTCTTGAAGGGGCCAACAGATGTTGGAACTCGGAAAGCCAATGAAGACGAAGTTCCGCTATCCACGCTTATCGGAAAACTCAATGAGCGGTTCGGCACTGATTTTACTCTGGCCGATCAACTCTTTTTTGATCAGGTTGAGGAAACAGCCGTCAACGATACGGCTTTGATTTCTGCTGCTCACGCGAATTCTATTGAGAATTTCAAACTGGTATTCGAGAAAGCGTTTCCGGGACTGGTTATCGGACGGATGGATAGCAATGAGGAAATCGTTGATCGCCTGATGCAAGATCAGAATTTCAAAGACGCTGCCAGTGCTCACCTTCTGCAAGAGGTGTATGATCGAATTCGCAAAGAACGACGGCCAGACCTGTCCGAAATTCTTGAGAAGAAAATCGAGGAAAATGACTTCATAGAATTTAAATCGACGTTTCAATGGGATGTTCGTGAAAACAGAAAAAACAAAGAGCTCCAAAAGGCTGTTCTAAAAACGATAGTCGCATTTCTGAATACAGATGGAGGCATGTTGGCTATTGGCGTTACGGACGATCATGAAATCTACGGATTGGACGCAGATTACGCGCTGATAAGCAAAGACGATAAACGCGAGTGGTTTCACCAGCAAGTCACAGACGCTATCAACAACCGAATAGGAGCCGAATTTACCAACTTCTATTCAATGGATTATGAGGTGCATGACGGAAAAGATGTGCTCGTCGTCAATGTTTACAAGCGCGCATCCAATGAAGCCTACCTCACAACAAATAAGGAAACCCAGTTTTTTGTCCGAACCGGACGAAAGACAATCGAATTGAAGGGCCGCGCGATGGGCGATTACATCCGCGCGAATTGGTGATATATGAAAAACGCTTGGATGGTTCGCGCTGGTGGAACAGGGGGACTCTTCGATGATTTTAAAGAGAATGGTTACGTCTCGATTGGGTGGGGCGAGATTGGTGAAATTTCTAAGTCGGATACGCGTGAAAGCCTGAAATTAAAAATTTTGGAAAAATGGCCTGATTGGCATCCTCAAAAAATCGCGATATCTGCTGGACAACTATATCGATTTAGAAATGAAATCCGGAAAGCTGATTTGGTTCTAACCTATGATCCTAGCCGACGTGTTTATCTGGTTGGTACAGCGCAAGCAAATTATCGATTTGATTCAGAGTGGACAAACGATGACTCAGCGAATTTTCAATCAATCGATTGGCAGGAAGAAATTTCCCGAGACGCTTTAACAGTACGTTCAAAAAATAGTCTGGGAGCAATAAGTGCTCTATTCAAATTGCCAGATCATGTCGCTGATGATGTTCAGAGGGTAATGTCTGGGTCTCCACCGCCTGAAGAAGCGGCAATTGAGATTGATGATACTGACGATGATTTTTCCCTCGTTACTATTCAAAATAAAGCGACCGAGTTTATCAAAGACCTGCTATCAAGAATTTCTGCTGATGACATGGAGCAACTAGTTGCTGGAGTGCTAAGGGGAATGGGTTATAAGACTCGTGTCTCCCCAAAGGGCGCTGATCGAGGACTTGATGTATTAGCATCTCCAGATGGCTTAGGTTTCGAGGACCCCCGGATCGTGGTAGAAGTCAAACACCGAATAAATACGTCTATCGGTTCTCAGGAAATCAGAAGTTTCTTAGGTGGTAGACATGATCGGGACAAGGGATTGTACGTGAGTACAGGCGGTTTCACGAAAGACGCATATTATGAGGCCGATAGAGCAAAAATTCCTTTATTCCTTATGACGCTCGATGAATTGGCAAAAGCCATTTTGGATAATTACGAAAACCTAGATACGGAGACGAAGGCCCTAATTCCATTGACTCGCGTTTATTGGCCTACTTGAAGCTCAATTGCTCGTAAAACTATGCCGATAAGAAAGGAAAGAAAAGATGATAAGGCTCTGTTTCACAGCCTTGGTCGTTTGTCACCCGACGAGCAGGATGAGCGGGCACGTATAAGAAAGTTGTCGTTAGATTATCGCGGGCTACCGATTGATCAGTGGCCTAATTTTGAAGTTATTTGGGACACAGAGCCATCTAAACAACGATATGCCTATGATGGAGTTTCTGAGAAAGAATTTCTGGACATGCACCCAGATGGATTGATCCTAGCATTGGTGAAACTCAGCCATCTAGACCGGAAACTCTCTTTTCATAGCAAGAGAACTCCAGAAGAAGTTTGGGGAGTAGGGGGCGATGATAAAGCGGCTGAAGTGCTGGTACATTGGGTGGAAGGAAGGCGGCTGACGCCCGCTTTAATATTGATGACAAGCGGTACAAACGAAATTTGTATAGGTGGAGGAAATCATCGAGTCGCAGTAGCTCGTGCAAAGGGAGAGCTCGAAATTCCGATACTCGTCGATCCGGATCAACTTAGTGAGATAACTGCACACATAAGTTTGCGTTATCCGGACAGCTAAAGCGAAAAATGCTTCCGTACGGCTTCCGTTTGATAAGTCTTGGTGGCCTGATTGGCCCTTAAGTTATTGAAATTATTGGCGCACCC
>CAYQVT010000129.1:9775-9989 GCA_964420885.1 uncultured Gammaproteobacteria bacterium | reverse complement strand
CGCTTTATCACTTCGACTTATATCAAGCTCTCATTGGCTTAGGAATTGACGTCACCCCAATGGCAGATCTAGGTGCAGCGATTCATCAGTTGCGTGATTTCAATTACATTTTTTCCGTACAAAATAGTGCTCCATTTCGCAATTCTGAGGTGCTTATTTCAGCTGCTGCTGAATGCTATGGGATCCGATATCTTGGGGCGCCACCGAATGTTCG
>CAYQVT010000129.1:0-9765 GCA_964420885.1 uncultured Gammaproteobacteria bacterium | reverse complement strand
CCGAAGACAAATATTTGGCTAACAGTTTTGCGAGGTCTCTCGGTCTGCAGGTACCTTCGTCAACAACTGTAAATCGATATAGACCCTTGGCGGTTGAACCGCCATTTCCTGGGCCATTCATAATCAAACCACGATTTGGCGTTAATTCAGAGAACATGCATGAAAATTGCGTCCAAGATGAGTGGGCATTGCAATATTCATCAATAGTCATAATGCGAAGCTGGTCTTCCAGTTTGTAACGGTTCACCACAGAGTACAATTCAGGGGTATTCTATGATTTTTTGGTCTGCTTGTCGTAACGTCCGCAACGCGACTTCATTCGAAGTTTGTTCAAAGCGCTCAATGAAAGACTCACGACCAGCCTCCTTATGGAATGAGCTTGTATTCACCTCACTTTGTAAAAAGAGGTGGAGATTGTCCCTCAAAACTTCATCGTTCCAGCGCTCATGACGTCTAGTCAAAAGTTCTTTAGCTGCTTTAGACGTTGTTCGCTTGGCAAGATCGTCAGGTGCGAAGACTGGATCGCCCTTTTCGGCGCTTCGAGAAATGAGGATAGTCCGGATACACCAGAGCGTACGCTTCGCTTGCAGCGCCGAATTCAACTCACCACCAAATCTTACTAAAAACCAGCCAAGGTCCAGCGCTTGTGCGATTTCGCTTTGATAGTTAGGTTTCAACTGAAATGTTTCTCTGAGTTTCGCCAAGAATTCTCTTGGGTCAAATAACGGTTTGGCTTCTCTAACCAAATGGCAAACAAATAGATTTCCGTCCAGCGCATCACGCTCCAATTTGAACCTAGGATACAAAAATAAAGACAAAGGACCCATAGTGACGTGCTGCGGTTCACTAACTGAGCTTATCATCAATAGGTCAACATCGGATCCGTCAGTTTGATCCTTACGAGCGAGACTACCAAATAATATGAGTGCGGCATCCGACATTAGTTTTTCTTCAATTGTTTGGAGGGCTGATAGCGGTTCGAAGGAATTGAATCATTAGCTTGAATCTGTTGCGCGAGCTAGCGCTTCAACTGACATTTGGCGCGCAGCCACTCGCGCATGATTTACTTCTTCACGATTCTGCAATGTTAGCTGCTGTTTTTCGGGCAAAAGAGCGCCTGGTTCTACGTCTAAATTATATTCACTCATTAAGTAGAAACTTAGGCTGAGGCGACATGGATGTACTAAACGCCCTTCGACCATTTCATATTCAGAAGTGATCGCTGTTTGACGTTCCGGCGAGAGATTTGGATTTGGGACAATCACAAGGTTGATCTTGTGGATCCATTCGAAATCCAGTGCCGCATCGACTATCGACGGCCGACTATCACCGACGCCTATTACCCTACTAAGGTTATAGTCACGAAAGTCATTGTGGTCGCGCGACCAGGAACGTGCGTACCAACGCCCCGCGCTGTGAGCTAGCGAGTGGGGTGCGATAGTCCGGGACTTCTCAACGGTCCCAGTAAGGGAAGCATATTCAATTTCGATTTCTAGGTTGTTTCGAACTGCATCTAGAACCCGTAAAAGCACGGACGGGTTTGTGGGGCGACGACCAAGTGTAACAACCTCGACAGGTGGAATCGCGTCGAACCAGGTGTCTTCCTTTCTCATCCAGCGGTTTTCGATCGCAACTAGCTGCAAAAGATATCGTTCCACAGTCTCGCCTATGAACGCCGGCGAGTATTCTTCTGTCCGAGTATAGGCCTTTAAGGTTCTATCATAACCAAGATTAGCCGGTGCGAATTGCTCGTATTGGGCTATGTCCGCCGATGCCTGCTGTGCCGAAATGCCAAATGTTTCCGCCAGATCGCTACGATTGAAGCGACCGTCCCAGAATAGGCGAAAATCGATGAATTCGAGCCGTCGGCGTACACCCCAACGTAATTGTTCGCCTTCAATACGCATAGCCACATCCTCCCATTAATAAGAATAATTTTTAGCAATCGCATCTAGTTACTTGACTCGATGGCTCATTAATCCCATATCTTATGGACGGATACGGACAGAGGGGCAACCTTTTTATGTCTGGCGTTGACACAGTGAATTTAAATAATGAACGAAATACAACAGGTTACGAAAAAGCCGTACAGAGTGCTTTGCCTCGATGGTGGCGGTATGCGCGGAATCTACACCGGTGCATTCCTAGCTCGGTTAGTCGATCATTTTGCGGGCATCCGAGGCGAACCTGCGCTGGATTTGGGGCTTGGTTTCGACTTGATCTCGGGGGTCAGTACTGGTGCGATTGTGGGTTGCGCGCTTGCGATCGGACGGCCGATGCCAGAAATCGTCGAGCTCTATCGCGAGCACGGGCCGAACATTTTCCCGCAACGGATCACCGGAAAGGCAAGTGTCGCTCTTCGGGCGACGCGTGGTAGCAGCGTCGTTCGTCAAGGCGATAAGGCGCTTCGAGAAGCACTTACATCTGTGCTTGGCGAAACAACCATGCTCGATGTTTTCTGTGGACGGAGCATCTCTCTATCAATTCCAGCCGTACTTATGAGCGAGCATCGTGCATGGGTATTCAAGAAGACGCCTCGGAGTGGCGTGCGTGATGATCAATATCCACTTGTAGATGTTTGCCTGGCCACCAGCGCGGCTCCAATCTATCGGTCGCTAGCTGCAATCGACGATCCAAATGCGCCAGGAGCACCGAAGCAGGTCTTCGCGGATGGTGGGCTTTGGGCCAATAACCCAATTTTGGTAGGGCTTGTCGATGCTCTATCGATCGCGGAAACCGACCAATCTATAGAATTATTCTCGTTAGGCACTTGTCCGCGACCAGAGGGCGAACACCTCAATGCTGACACTGCCCACCGTTCGATTTTAGACTGGAAGCTCGGCGCTGACGTTGGCCCGTTAAGTATTTCAGCCCAAGAATTTGCCTTTGATCACATGGCAAGAATGTTAGCCAACGCATTCAGTGATTGTGGACGTTCAATTAAAAAAGTCCGTTTTCCGAATAAGTCTGTACCAGCGAGTATGGTGCCATATTTGGCCATGGATGACACACGAAATGAAGCCATGGATCGCTTAGTCCAGCAAGCTCATACGGATGCTGATCTTACAAAGAGTGTCTGCGATGACAGAGGCAGTGAAGACGGAGCGATTATTTTGCGCCTCATGAATGACTTACCGACGATGCCAGCAACAGGCGCTGAATGGAAACACTCCCCCAAAAATGAATTGAAAGGATAGAAGATGTTTGATTGTGCCAAAGACGTTCGCGCATACCACGATAAAGAAGTCAACTTGCCCAAGGTAGAGCAAGACCAAATGCGAGATCGTAGAAATTCGAACCGCACTCGGCTTCGGAACGGATTGAAGAATGCCGATAAACCTGCGCCACTGGAGTTTGCCACGCAGGGTAGCTACGCAATGAAAACAATGGTTCGTGACCCAAACAATGACTACGATATCGACGACGGTGTTTACTTTGCCAAGGATGACCTAGTCGGAGAACGTGGCGCTGAGATGACATCTCTTCAGGCGCGTCAAATGGTGTGTAATGCAGTCGACGATGGCAAATTTAAGCGCGCGCCAGAGGTCCGTCAAAATTGTGTCCGTGTTTTTTATGATGCCGGATATCATGTTGATTTACCTGTTTATCGGCGCGTCACTACCTCAACGATTCTCGGGGAGGATGTTCATTTTGAATTAGCGGCAAGCAGCGGTTGGAAACGGTCTGATGCTCGTGATGTTTCCAATTGGTATGAGAATGAAAGAGCGAATTCGCACGACGGACAACAATTGCGACGTATTAACCGCAATCTCAAAAAATTTGCACGAAGTCGTTTCAGCTGGCGCGCTGGAATTCTCAGCGGATTCGGAATCACAGTGCTCGTAACGGATTGTTACATGCACTCGAATCGTGAGGACCACGCTCTTTACGATACCATGGTCGCGATCCGCAACAGGCTCAATTTGAATCTCCAAATTGCGCATCCCGTAACGCAGGGTGAATATATTACGAGCGGTCCCGACGACGCCTGCGCGCGGTCTTTTCGCGATAAATTGACGGACGCCATTAACAACCTACAGCCGTTATTTGATTTTGACTGTACTCACGAGCGTGCACTCAAATGCTGGGACAAAGTCTTTGCATCGAACTTTTTTAGTGATCGACTCGTGACCGAAAAGAGTTCCTCGGTCGCGGCACCGGCTGTAATACTTGGACTTGGTATCGATGAAAGGCTGGAAATGGCGAGGGCTGAAGTTGAGGAAGTCGTAGCACCAACTCGTCCGTGGCGTACTTGAATCAGCGAAGACACAAAAAAAACCGGAAAACTTTCGGGTCTTTTGCGGTAATGCCGCTCAACGAACTTACAGCTCAAATCTCCGAGGCAGCATCGGCCTTTCCAAACATTGAATGGAAGTTTTGCGATACTGAATTTGTTGGTGAAGGAAAGTTTGAACTTCAGCACGCAGGCGCTACATTCGACGAGTATGAATTACTTTTGCGGATTCCGATTACTTTTCCAAATCACGAGCCCACACTATTCGAAACGGGAGGAAGGATTGCTCATTCGCCCGATTTTCACGTCAACTCCGATGGATCGGCTTGTTATGAAGTATTCGAATTTTGGTTAGCATCAGTCGGCAATCCATCCGTTTTAAATTTTATTCGCGGGCCAGTTCACAACTATTTCCTTTCTCAAACCAGCTACCAACTAAGTGGTGAATGGCCTTTTGGTGAAAGAGCGCATGGGGTTATGGGTATAATTGAAGCAGTCGCCGAAGCGATAGATGTTAACGCAACAGTCGAAGCGGTTGCCCCGATACTCAAAGTTCTGAGTGCTTGGCCAGCTAAGGGGCACCATATTTGTCCATGCGGGAGCGGATTCCGATTTCGCGATTGCCATCGCGATGCCGTTGCCTGTCTGCACAAAAAAATATCCCCAGCACTTGCAGACCGAATGATTATCAGAATTCGGGATGCAATCGAAGCGAATTCCCATACACCGACCGTTGACTGTGCCGAGAGTTAGCATTTGGGTCAGACGCAGGTACTGCCCAAGCTTTCTTTAAAATGTATATGGAAAGCAACACACAAGTGGCTCGAGGTCCGCGTCTGCAGATTTATCAACGGCACCTCTAATGTCTTCTTTTTTCTCGGTTTCAGTTTTCCTAGGTAGGTTGAGAGGTCCGCTCTGAGGATTTTGGCGACTTTACCAAACCGCTTTGGGATATCGTGTCTTACCTGAGCAACAATGTGAAATTTCCATGAAGCACAAATTTGGATAGAGATTTTGTTTGCGTATCCTTCGCCGGATGTCTGAACAGCATTTTAAGGATGCCCGGATGCGGATTGTGGCTGGTGATGCTTTTTTGGTGGATGAGCGAGGTTATGTCTTCCACGCTGAGAGCGGAGAGCTCGGGCATCTGGAAGATTGCTCTGCCTTTGCAGAGTTGGCATGGAGCCTTTTTCAGGGTTCAGAATATACGGAATCGATTTGATATAGTTGAGTCTATCAGTAGCATGAGGGGACTCATTATCTTCTTTCATGTTCTACAAAGATGCTGCCTCCGACGTCAAAGACGTATTCTTGTATATCCGACAATCAACCGATGAGAAATCGGGAAAACAAGTACGCTCTTTGGGTGATCAACAACATGACTGTGAAGAGATGGCTACGTTTCTTGGCTTGAATATCATTGAAGTTTATAGAGAAGATCAAAGCGCCAAAACGCCCAATAATAGACCGATATTCAAAAAAATGATCAAGGAGCTTTGTTACAAGTCTCCTGAACGGCGCAGAGCCGACGGAATTTTAGCTTGGCACCCTGATAGATTATCAAGGAATGCTCTTGAAGCGGGACAAATTTTACAGATGCTTGATGATGAGCTCATCAAAAATATGTATTTTCCCGCCTATGCATTTCACAATGATCCATCAGGTAAAGAGCATCTGTTTATCGAATTTGCCAGGGCAAAAGGATATTCAGATCGATTATCCGTCGCGGTTTTAAGAGGGGCAACGGGACGCGAAAAAGAAGGCGCATACGTTCATGGCCGAGATAAATTTGGTTATAAAAAACGGCGTGAAGTTCCTGAAAACCCTAAATTGTGCAGCCTATTCCCGGAACCGTGTCCAGATAATCACTCGATAATTCAACGAGTTTTTCAGCTGCGTCTAGAGGGGTTTGCAGTTGAAACCATTATCGATCTACTCCGGAGTGAAGGTATAAAACCAATTGGCTCCAACTTATCAAAATCGCATATCAGTAAGTGTTTAACTGACCCGTTTTACTATGGAAGATGGGTAATCAACGCTGATAGAAAAAGCGAGCGTGTGATCGATTTAAATCGAATAACCCTTGCGGATGGAACTCGATTTCAACCAGTGGTTAGTGAAAAAGAATTTTGGCAATGTCAGCGGTGGATGGATAGTACGAATGTTAAACACAGAATTCAAAGGCACGTAAACCCTATTTCTGGACAGGTCTTATGCCATCAATGTAATGGTAAAATGCGGCCTGCACGGCGCAAAATTAAAAGAGCTGGACAATTGAAGGTCACTCAACTTGGATTTGAGTGCCAAACAAAATTGAGTAACCAGGAAAGATGTCCACAAAGTCGCGTGAAAGCTGAGCTTCTTTTTGATTTTATCGCCTTATCTTTGAAGCATGTCAGCACCGAGAAAAGGGACTACCATCGATTCTTAATTGGTCTGGAAACTTTTCTTGCAAAAAAGAAAAACGCCATGAGAATTCAACGAATGAAGGCCACCAAAAGGCTCACCGCACTGGATGAAGAAAAGAAACAATTGCTGCACAGGAAGGCCATTCTGGCAGAGACCGGTGATCTTGGAAGTGAGGATCGGCAATTTTTTACTACGGAGTTAGCCAAGATCAATGGCGAACTCAGTACGGTTAGACAAAAGCATTCAGAATTAGGGAAATCGGATGCTGAAAAAATCATTGCGTTCAAGGAATTTATTGAACGTTGTCAAAACCTGCACTGTGACTGGACTAACGCCGACGACGAAAAGAAACGGGATATTTCCAAAAAAATACTATTGAACCTTACCATTAAAGATCGCGAAGTGCAGTCTGTGACTTGGAAAAAGCCATACGCGGAATGGATAAATGGGGCTAAAATCCAAGGTGGTGAACCAAAAGAGACTTCTATTGAACCTAGATTAACCCGCTTATGGAGAGCATTCCAAAGCTCTTGGCCTTATTCTGATAATTCAGAAAACTGAGCAGTATCGTGTTTTTCATGCCACCATCAGATATGCCGTAATTTCATTGAACCTTGGTAAGAATGATCATCAATTACGGTGGACCGTCCTTGATTTCGATTGAATCAAGTTTGTACCGCTTATGGAGCTGCTTTCATCAAAAACGCCCTAAATAAAAATATGGAACAGAAGCTTCATACAAGAGGTTTAATGTTAGGATTTAAACATACCGTTTTCGTATTGAACCAAATAAGAAAAAATAGAGCTACTCCTTTGAATCCAATCTATGTACGCTATCTAAAGCTCACCTTTATGCAGTTAAACTAAATTCTCGAAACCATATGCACCACTCGTTAAAACTAAAACTGTAGTCACAGGTTCATCGATAAGATATCTAATTGCCTTTTCAAGATTAAATTTTCCAATTGTAGGTAGCCCCGATAAATCCGGATTTATTATGGATGCCACTAGTAACGCGACGCAAAAAGCAGATGGAATGGGCCGCCCTTGTATTAAATTGATCGAAGCGGCAGTGGCTACAACGATTATATCAATTAAGTTTTGCTGCAACGTTCTACCAGTTTTTTCCTCTGAAGAGGTAACCTCGTCGCAATCGTCATTAGTTTTTAGATATTCCATCATTCAATTAAAAAATAGTTCTCTTTTAAATTTTGTCAACAAAGCAACTGGGTTTTGCATAAATGAAAGCTAAACTCAAACTTGTAAAAGTTACTGTATTTACGAAATTACTTACTCGCGTCGGAGCAATGTTTGAGGTTTTATTTCTATGATACGAAACAATAATTAATAATATAGCCGCCGAGATCGCAGCCATATGCGACATTGATAATTTACATAGCAAAATATTGAGGTCCAGCTTATCAATATTTTTCAAAAACCCCTCCCATCCCACCTGATAACTGTACAGGATCAATCTAGAGGCATACACAATATAGAACATTACTATAATTGTTGTGATTAAGAGAAATATATCATCAAAAAATTTGAGTTTTTTTTCAACAAACAAATTAGTCGACTTAATAAACCCCGCCTCAAATGCAGTTAAAACAAAGAAAAATCCCCAAATCATAGAAGTAAATACAGCGATGTATGAAAGTATTATAGAAAAATTACTCATCAGAATTCCCCGTTGAATTAATAGTATTTATTTGTATTTGCGCTCTGAGTGCCCTGCTAATATTTGAGAAATTATACCTTGAGACTAAGTACCATGTAAAAATTACAGACAATATAATTGACGTTAAGGTGGTATCGATCTTGACATCCCCATTAATTATAGAGGAAAAGACTGCATCACTTCCTAGCCCCAAGTTAATAAAAACATTACTCAAGCCTTCATCTACTAATGCTCCCCACGTTTTCATAAATAAATCAAACGCAAAATAACCAGAACCAATAGGTTCCAATAACGTCATTACCCAAAGAATTAATCCTAATGAGAACACAACCTGTTGTGTCGAAGATTTTTCATTATTTGTAATTTCAAGTTTTACTTTATTAATATAAGATTCCGTTGTTGCGCAGATTAAATAAGTAATCCCAGCAACCCCCGCAAAAACAAATAAAACAAATATAAATTGATACTGAAAGCTCATATCGCCTAAGACAGATTTCAAAAGCGGTGTTAGATACCACATATCAAGTGCAACGGCGGCTGGAGCAATTGCGTATTTTTGAATAAATTTCAAATAATGCGTTTTGTCAGTAAACACATTTTGTACTACATGAGAGCGTTCAAATAACCTGTCTACGATGCTTAAATTTTTGTTTTTTCTTGCGCGCCCCATAAAGATAAATCGCACTATCCTGTAAACAATACCGAATTTTTTCTCTTCAACATCAGCATTAATGCTGCCATCTTCTGCTAATTCTCTAAACTTCATTCTGTACAAAAACACAAACCCAAAAATCGCAAACAATGAAAGTATGTTAGTTGGTGTAGCAATATCGAAAATATCGATAAGAAAATCGAATAAGAAATCAAGTTGTGGAATGTTTACTTTAAGCCATCTCAAAGCTGGCTCTAGTAACTCAAATAATGCCGAAACCCATTCGGCAACAAACTTAAATAGCCCCATACCCAAAAACAAAAAAAGAGCATGATAGAACCCATTAATTAGAGCCCAATACCATCTTTCGCCCTTCTTCCATACTTCATTTATATTCGATATGGAGTAGACACCGACATCTAAAGAAACAATCGGTGCAACAAACAATGCTAACACAATAATTTGGATTAAAACCATAAATACAAGCCTTTTATTGTAAAATAAAATACCTAACGGAAAACAGTGCAGCGCTAATAAACCAACATCATGCTATCTGCCCAAACCAAATTTTCATAAATCCTAAGTTTTGCGCCCCCTATACGACGCTTTGATTTCCCCATGAATCTATTCGCAAATATCAGACGCATAAGTATAATTATGGCGACCTAACTTTTGCGCATGATATTTGGCTATGCCCGCGTTTCGACGGACGATCAAAACCTTGATTTGCAGATTGCTCTGTCTTTCCCCCCTATAACTGATCCACGAATTTTGTAATTCTCTACGAAAAAG
>CAYQVT010000128.1:0-10093 GCA_964420885.1 uncultured Gammaproteobacteria bacterium | reverse complement strand
TCGCGATCACCAGGATAATTGCATTATTATTTGTGCGATTGAAAACATCGACGCGATGGGAGTGCATACCGGTGACTCAATAACGGTTGCACCTGCGCAAACCCTAACTGATAAAGAATATCAAATAATGCGCGACGCATCGCTAGCGGTGTTGCGAGAGATCGGCGTTGATACCGGCGGTTCAAACGTTCAATTCGCGATTGATCCGAAGACGGGTCGAATGATAATCATAGAAATGAACCCCAGAGTGTCACGCTCATCGGCACTGGCCTCTAAGGCAACAGGTTTCCCGATTGCTAAAGTCGCTGCAAAATTGGCGGTGGGTTATACCTTGGATGAACTACGCAATGATATTACTGGCGGATTAACACCAGCTTCGTTTGAGCCCAGTATCGATTACGTCGTAACAAAAATTCCGCGATTTGATTTTGTGAAATTCCCTCAAGCGGATGACACTCTTACCACCCAAATGAAGTCAGTTGGAGAAGCAATGGCGATTGGACGCACCTTTCAAGAGTCGTTACAGAAAGCCATGCGGAGCATCGAAATAGGTAGTCACGGTTTCGAACCCCAGCTAGGCTCCCTTAAAGGTAGCGAACGAGCAGCTCGGCTGAGTGCTGCCCTAAGAGTTCCGAAAGCCGACCGCTTATGGTATATCGGCGATGCATTTCGAGAAGGTTTATCAGTCGACGAAGTTCATGAGGCCACAGGTATAGAACCATGGTTCTTGGCTGAGATTCAAGATCTTATATCCACTGAAGACCAGATTTCTGAAAATGAGTTAGAGTCATTGGATGCGAGCCAAGTGTTTGCGTGGAAACGTAAGGGTTTTTCCGACGTTCGGTTATCTGAAATACTTGGTGTTAGCGAAGACCAATTCCGTGCCAAGCGTCACGCTTTAGATGTTCGTCCGGTCTATAAGCGTGTAGATTCATGTGCCGCTGAATTTGCCACCGCAACCGCATATATGTACTCAAGTTATGAGCATGAATGTGAGTCCTTGCCAGAAGAAACAGATAAAATCATGGTGCTTGGAGGCGGCCCTAATCGAATTGGACAGGGTATCGAGTTCGACTATTGCTGCGTTCACGCATCAATGGCACTGCGTGATAATGGCTATCAGACCATTATGATCAATTGTAATCCCGAGACCGTGTCGACCGATTACGATACGTCCGACCGATTATATTTTGAACCGCTTACCCTAGAAGACGTATTAGAGATTGTCCATAAAGAAAACCCAACTGGGGTGATTGTTCAGTACGGCGGCCAGACACCGTTGAAGCTAGCGCGTCCCTTGAAAGCTCAGGGGACTAAGGTTATTGGTACCTCACCTGAAGCGATTCACGATGCGGAAGATCGGGAAGAGTTTCAAGCATTGTTAAATAACTTGGACTTGAAGCAACCACCTAACCGCATCGCCTCAAGTGAAGACACCGCCTTAGCCTTAGCCGAAGAGGTAGGTTACCCTCTGGTGGTACGACCATCGTACGTGCTTGGAGGCCGTGCAATGGAAATTGTGCATGACGCACAAGCATTGTCTAACTATATGCATTCAGCGATTGAAGTCTCAAATGAGTCACCAGTATTGTTGGACCGTTTTTTAAATGACGCGATTGAGGTTGATGTCGATGCAGTTTGCGACGGAACTGATGTCGTAATCGGCGGCATCATGGAGCATATTGAAGAAGCGGGTGTGCATTCGGGAGACTCTGCGTGTTCCTTGCCTCCGTTCAGTTTGTCAGAAAATATCAAAACCGAGTTGCGTCAACAAACCAAGAAAATGGCACTAGCACTGAATGTGGTTGGTTTGATGAATGTACAGTTTGCGATAAAGGGGGATGATATTTATGTATTGGAGGTTAATCCTCGTGCGTCACGGACTGTACCCTTTGTATCGAAAGCAACAGCGCGACCGCTGGCCAAAGTCGCGGCTCTTTGCATGGCTGGAAAAACGCTTGCAGAACAAGGAATCACCGACGAAGTAATTCCGAAATATTATTCTGTTAAAGAAGCGGTGTTTCCCTTTGTTAAGTTTCCGGGTGTGGATACTTTGCTTAGTCCTGAGATGAAATCGACGGGTGAAGTGATGGGAGTTGGTCAGACTTTTGGCGCTGCGTATAATAAAGCTCAACAAGGCACTGGTGCCAATATTCCACAAGCGGGCACGGTAATTTTCAGTGTGCGCGATTCAGATAAAGAGACCGCGACAGAACTGGCTGCTTACTTGTCTCAATCCGGTTTCACCATTGTGGCGACACGCGGCACAGCAAAGTTTTTTAAAGAAGCCGGTGTAAAATGTCAAACCGCCAATAAGGTAACTGAGGGTCGACCGCATATCGTTGATTTGATTATTGACGGTAAAGCAAATTTAGTCATTAATACTACTGGTAATAATAGTACTGTGAAAGATTCGTACGCTATTCGCCGTTCCGCACTGATGCATAAAGTGACGTACTTCACTAACATCGCCTCGGCTCGTGCTATGGTCGAAGCGCATAAGGCGCACGATGAAATGCGTGTCAATAAGTTACAGGATCTCCATCAGAGCCTTGGTTAATCCTGGGCTAGTGTCGTAATCGCACAATTCTGTTTCATATATCAGAGCCCGTAGCAATGTTAATAAGCCTATGGTATTAATGCGAACGATTTTTATCAAACATTTGAATTGAAAGAATAGAAAATGGATCGAGTATTACTTACAAAAGTTGGCGCAGAGAGATTGAGCGCTGAGTTAAAAAAATTAAAAAGTGAAGACCGCCCTAAGGTTATTCAAGAAATTGCTGAAGCGAGAGCTCATGGTGATTTATCTGAGAATGCCGAGTATCACGCCGCTAGAGAACAGCAAAGCTTTATCGAAGGCCGTATTAAAGAATTGGAAGGGAATCTCGGTGTAGCCGAGGTTATCGATACGACTAAATTGAACGTAAACGGTAAAGTTGTTTTTGGCGCTATGGTGAAACTATACGACGAGGGCGCCGATAGTGAGGTAAGTTATCAAATTGTAGGCGATTTAGAAGCCGATATATCCTTAGGTCGGATATCACTCAGTTCTCCAATCGGACGAGCGCTAATTGGTAAGTTCGAGGGTGACGAATTTACCTTCGAAGCACCAGCGGGTGAGAAAACCTACGAGATTTTAGAAGTTCGTTACGACATTTAACACCTTAGACTGCTCTTTTTACGTCACTAGAAGGTAATATGTTTTGACTTATATACTTGGTAGTGTGATTTTTGCTTCAATGTTTGCACGATAAATCACACCAACTCGTCCAATCAATTGAACAGGTTCGCTGCTTGATTTACTAGTGATCTGAGCGAGTAGGGCCACTTTCTCGGCCTTATCATTACCCGGCAGTTTGATTTTCAGTAATTCATGTTGGTCAAGGGCTAGCTCAATTTCATTCATCACTGCTTCGGTTAGACCTTTATTTCCAATCATCACCACTGGGTTTAGATTGTGGGCAATTCCACGTAAGTAATTCTTTTGTTTTCCAGTAAGAGCCATTTAATGAGATAATTATTAGCCGTTTGATAAGTCTACGGCGTACGATGTAATTTAAGAACGCGGAATTCTACCTAAACTCAGAAAAAAAACACCCAAAATGGCACGAAAAGGTAATAAAACTGGAGAGTGGGCGCGCCGCCATATCAATGATCCTTACGTCAAGAAAGCGACGAGTCAAGGATATCGGTCTCGCGCAGTCTATAAATTTAAAGAGATCGATGATATCGATCACTTGGTAAAGCCCGGTATGGTAGTGGTTGATTTGGGTTCAGCCCCCGGCGGATGGTCACAGTATATTGCTCGGAAATTCGGCAATAAAGTCACCGTCATTGCGATAGATTTGCTGGATATGGATCCAATCGACAATGTGCACTTTATTAAGGGAGATTTTCAAGATTCAGCCGTTCTTGATACTGTAGATGAACTACTTGAAGGCCGTAAAATCGATCTTGTAATTTCGGATATGGCCCCCAATATTACTGGGGTGCGCAGTTCCGATGAGGCCTTATATGAAGCCTTGTTAGATTCGGTGCTTTATTTTTGTGATATGCGTTTAAAAGCGAATAGCCACCTACTGGTAAAGCTGTTCGAGGGTAGCGCATCACATTATTATCGTCGTGAAGTAAAAAGTCGTTATAAGAGTGGCGTTGTACGAAAGCCCGCCGCATCTCGGCCTAAAAGCCGTGAATACTACTTTTTGGCTAAGCACAGGCTCGCTTAAGCATCGTTAATGTGTGTAATCTCACACTAATTATGTGAGAGGCTGCTACACTAGACCAGTTTAGAATAAATTAATTTGCCTGCATAACATGAAGGCGTTTATAGGTGTTACTCAGTGAATAGACTCACCAACATAATAATTATTGGCTTGCTATTTTTGATCGTAGGTGGTTTTTTAGCGGATCAAAACTCCTCGGCCGGCGCGGCGTCAAACGAATTAAAGTATTCGGATTTTATGACGCAAATCACCAATGGCAATGTCAACTCTTTGTTAATAGATGAGGGAGAGTTAAAGATCTTTGGCGAGGATAATGCTGGGAAGAAATTCTGGACCGTAATGACTCGCCAAGACGAGAAATTGATAGATACCTTAATTGACCGTGGAATTCCATTCGAAGTAAAGCAAGCCGAAGGGCGTTCATTATTGACTACAATTTTGGTCAACACACTACCGATTCTATTGTTTATCGGCGTATGGATTTATTTGATGCGTCAAATGCAAGGCGGTGGTGGTAAAGGCGCTATGAGCTTTGGCAAAAGTAAGGCTCGATTGTTGAATCAAGATACTAATAGGGTTACCTTCGAAGATGTTGCCGGCGTAGAAGAATCGAAGGAAGAGGTTCAAGAAATCGTTGAATTTTTGCGTGACCCTTCTCGATTCCAGAAATTGGGCGGGCGCATGCCGAGCGGTATATTACTTACTGGCAGCCCTGGAACAGGTAAGACATTACTGGCAAAAGCGATTGCCGGTGAAGCGCGTGTCCCGTTTTTCTCAATCTCCGGTTCAGACTTTGTTGAAATGTTTGTAGGCGTCGGTGCGTCGCGTGTACGCGATATGTTCGACCAAGCCAAGAAAAATGCACCTTGTATAATATTTATTGACGAGATCGACGCAGTTGGCCGTCACCGGGGCGCTGGCATTGGCGGCGGTAACGACGAACGTGAACAGACCTTGAATCAGTTATTGGTCGAAATGGACGGGTTTGAGGGCGGCGAAGGCATCATCGTTATCGCCGCAACTAATCGGCCTGATGTATTAGACCCCGCGTTACTGCGTCCTGGCCGCTTTGATCGACAAGTAGTTGTTCCATTACCCGATATTAGAGGTCGGGAGCAAATCCTTAAGGTACATATGCGTAAAGTACCTATCGGGAAGACGGTCGATACGGCGGTGATTGCGCGTGGAACTCCTGGTTTTTCCGGTGCTGATCTAGCTAACCTTATTAACGAAGCCGCTCTATTTGCCGCGCGTGGTGCTAAAAAGCTAGTTGAGATGGAGGACTTCGAATTTGCCAAAGACAAAGTCATGATGGGTGCGGAGCGGCGTTCTATTGTTATGCCTGAGCATGAGCGTCAAAACACAGCGTATCACGAATCTGGCCATGCTGTGGTAGCCGCTGTTTTGAAAGAAAACACTGATCCGGTTCATAAGGTTACTATTATTCCTCGTGGCCGAGCACTCGGTTTAACCATGCAGCTACCAGAAGAGGATCGATACAGTCATGATCGAGATTACTTATTAGCGAGAATTGCGGTGTTAATGGGCGGGCGTATTGCAGAAGAAATTTTCATGGGGCAAATGACGACTGGCGCATCGAATGATTTCGAAGTTGCAACCAGTATGGCCTACAACATGGCCGCCCGATGGGGTATGAGTGACGCCTTAGGTACTCGCGTATACGCCGAAAGTGAGCAAGAGATGATGTCTGGCCAGAAGAAACGCATGAGTGGTGAAACAGCAAAATTGTTAGATTCTGAAGTTTCACGAATCATTGATGAAGAATATGACCGAGCAAAGACTATTCTCGAGGAAAATCGCGAAAAGGTTGAAGTAATGACCAAAGCGCTGATGGAGTGGGAGACCATTGATTCAGATCAAATTGCTGAAATTATGGAAGGTAAAGACCCAACACCGCCAGCTGACTTACCAGAGCCTAAGAACGTTAATTCTGATGACGATTCTGAGGGTCGCCCGAGTGTAAAACCACAGATGGACAAACCTGCAAGCGATGCTTAATTAGTTCTTTGTTTAGTTGATGAGCGAGAATTCGCTACGCCTATTATTGAAGCAAAAACAGGCTTTAATAATGGGCGTTATTAACGCAACACCTGATTCTTTTTCGGACGGGGGGCGATTTAATGAGGTCGACCATGCCGTTCAGCATGCTTTAAGATTAGTCGACCAAGGTGCCGACGTTCTCGATATTGGTGGTGAATCCACACGCCCTCACGCCGACAAAGTAGAGGTTGGTGAAGAACTCGATCGAGTCGTTCCAATCATAGAAGCAATTTCTGAGAATACATCAGTGCCGATTTCGATTGACACGTATAAACCCGAGGTCATGCAAGCAGCCCTCGAAGCCGGGGCTTGTATGATCAATGATGTAAATGGATTACGAGCTGATGGCGCGATGGAAGTAGCTCAGAAGGCGAACGTTCCAGTATGTATTATGCACATGCAAGGCGAGCCCCAGACGATGCAAGTACAACCCATATACGATAGTGTGGTTGACGACGTAATTTCATTCTTCGATGAACGTCTTGAAGCGGCATCCTCAGTGGGTATTGCTAAGAATGACGTGATTCTAGACCCTGGTATCGGCTTTGGTAAGACCTTAAAACACAATTTACTGCTGTTGAATTCACTTCCTTATCTACGAGAGCGTACGAGCTGTGAAATACTAATCGGTGTTTCTAGAAAATCGCTTATTGATAAACTATTACGGCACCCAGTCGATCAACGTATGGCGGCAAGCGTTGGATTAGCCGTGCAGTCTGTATTAAATGGCGCTAAAATAGTTCGCGTACACGATGTACAAGAGACGTACGACGCGATTAGAGCAGTTGAAGCGGTCAGGAATGTTGACGCTCCTTGACCAGTGCTGTATGCCTGACACTAACAATTAAGAAACTTATCTATGACGAATCCTTTTTTTGGTACCGACGGAATACGCGGTCAGGTTGGCGTCGAACCAATAACGCCTAAGACAATTGTTCATCTCGGATGGGCCTTAGGGACCGTCGTAAAACGTCATTATGGAAAGGGCAGTGTTCTCGTCGGAAAAGACACCAGAGTATCTGGATACCTCTTAGAATCAGCGATGGAAGCAGGCCTGTCATCTGCCGGAATGGACGTTACGATGTTGGGTCCGCTGCCCACACCTGCGATCGCGTACTTGACGCAAACTGCACGTGCTAATGCGGGCGTGGTTATTAGCGCTTCTCACAATCATTATTCAGACAATGGCATTAAATTCTTTGCTCCCAACGGTGCCAAAATTTCTGATGAGATTCAAACTGAAATAGAAGCGCTAATGTCACACGATATGTCAGTTGTTGAGTCTCAAGAGTTAGGAAAGGCTCACCGCATGGATGATGCGGTGGGGCGCTACGTCGAATTTTGTAAAGGTACGATTCCTAGACGTATGGATTTTAAAGGACTAAAAGTGGCAATAGATTGTGCTAACGGAGCCGCTTATCAATCGGCTCCAGCGGCATTTCATGAATTAGGCGCTGATATTCATGTGATTAATAACCACCCGAATGGCTTTAATATCAATAATGACTGCGGCTCCACTCATATAGGCGGTTTACAACGCTTGGTGCTTGAGAAGAAATGTGACGTTGGTATTGCCTTTGACGGCGATGCCGATAGAGTTTTAATGGTGGACAAGAATGGGGATGTGATTGATGGAGATCAATTGCTTTTCATAATCGCTAACAGTCAACGCAAACAAGGCCGATTAAGAGGGGGGGTCGTGGGAACGCTGATGAGCAACTTTGGAATGCAAAAAGCCCTAGAAGAAAGAGATATTCCCTTCGTTAGAGCGAAAGTTGGCGATCGTTATGTGATGCAAGAATTAAAAGCAAGAGATTGGGTTATTGGCGGCGAATCGTCGGGGCACATCATTTGTTTAGATAAAACCACCACCGGTGACGGCCTGGTATCAGCGCTTCAAGTGTTAACGCAAATGAAGTTTATGGACCAACCTCTAGATGAGCTGGCATCGCAAATGCAAATGTACCCCCAAACGATGATTAATGTTGAATTGCCGCTTGGAACGAAAGCGGCTGAAATATGCCAATTAACCGCCGTTAAGGACGCAGTTGCTGAGGCCGAGGAAAATTTAGCGGGAACCGGTCGAGTATTACTAAGACCATCCGGGACGGAACCGGTTATACGCGTAATGGTAGAAGGGCAAGATGAACAGCAGGTTAAATCAAGATGCGAAGAAATAGCGGAGATAGTCAGACTGCAATTGTAACTCTACTCAATTGTAGATAAATTGTTGGCAAGATTCCTAGTGCAAAGCTAGGGCCTATGCTAATATCCGCCGCTCACTTGATTCTGAATAAAGAGGTCTTTTATGCGACGACTTTTGGTAGCAGGAAATTGGAAAATGCACGGCAGTTCAGAAATGACAGCCGATTTGATTTCTGGTGTCGCAAGACGGGCATTAGAGTCGGCGCGATTGAGTGAGCAACGAGAACTGGGTTATGACATTTTGGTCTGCCCGCCGACACCATTTCTCTGTCAGGCTGTACAAGGTGCAGAGAGTCAACCTATAGCGGTTGGTGCACAAAATGTCAGCCAATTTGGTTCAGGTGCCTATACGGGTGAGGTCTCTCTCTCGATGTTGGCAGAAATTGGCTGCGATTACGTACTATTAGGTCATTCCGAACGACGAGAGTTATTCGGTGAGACAGACCAAGATATTGCAGAAAAATACTCTGCATGCCTGGAATATTCAGCGTCGATAACGCCAGTGCTTTGTATTGGTGAAACATTGGCCGATCGACAGGCCGACAATACCGAAACTGTAGTAGCAGCGCAGTTAGATGCCGTGATCGAGAAAGTCGGTATAGCGGGTTTCGCTGGTGCAGTAATCGCTTATGAGCCGGTGTGGGCAATAGGCACTGGTGAGACAGCCAGCCCGGATCAAGCACAAGAAGTTCATGCGTTCATTCGCGCTAAGCTTCATGCGTTAGACGCCAACATCGCCAGTTCAATAAGAATTGTCTATGGTGGAAGTGTCAAACCCGACAATGCAAATGAGTTATTTGCGCAAAAAGATATTGATGGTGGGCTAATTGGTGGCGCGTCATTAGAAGTAAATAGCTTCGCGGGTATCTGCGAAGCAGCACAAAAAATTGTAGAAGAGACTTGAACACGCGACATTGAAGCCGATATTAAGGTTTCAAGCGTGTTTTAAGACAACTGAGTTATAAAATGAACATTACAACTATTCTAATAATCGTCAATGTATTTGCCGCTCTCGCCATTATTGGCCTAGTGCTTATGCAACAAAGCAAAGGTGACATGGGGTCAGCGTTTGGCGGCGGCGGTTCTTCAAGCATGTTTGGAAGCAAAGGGTCGGCTAACTTTCTAAGCCGTTGTACCTCAACAATGGTGACACTGTTCTTTTTGAGCAGTCTAACTCTCGCCTATATTTATGCTAAGCGTAATGCCCAACAGCAAGAAATTACACCGATCTCAATTGAGCAGAGCAGTACCTAGTATTGATTCAATTGTTGAAGAGTCGTCTAGTGAAATTCCTAGTATTGATATTCCTGAGCAAGAGCCAAGCAGCGATGTTCCATTGTTAGAGGATGGGTCGGACATTATTGAGACCGATGTAGATTCGCTCGAAGTGCCCGAGCAAAACTAAAATATAGATTATGTAAGCTAGCTGTGATTGCTGGTGCCGTGAGGCGCAGCGAGAACAGCGTTCGCCTAGCTGTTCGAATTAGTAGACGACGAGCCGAAGGCGCTAGTACTGTGAAGGCAACCCCTGAGTTCAGTGCACGCATAGCGGGTCGTATGAGTGTAAAGAACGCTTAGCGGCGAACTGAACAGAAAAAGAA
>CAYQVT010000127.1:0-10118 GCA_964420885.1 uncultured Gammaproteobacteria bacterium | reverse complement strand
ATATAACACGCTAATAAAAGCGCGAAAAACGATAGCACAGCTGGTTTAGGAAATCGGCCTTTATGGGCCGCTGCAAGCGCACCCAGAATCAATCCATCGCACCGATACTGACTAAAGCCAAATGTTATTTCGGGGCTAACACCATTATAAATAGCGATCCAACGCCAGCCTATGACAAGCAACCAAGTGATCGACAAAATCGTGATAAGTTTTTCCCGCGAGAGATTCCATACTAATAACGGGATAAGTAGATAGAACTGAACTTCAACTGCAAGACTCCAAAAGTGACCCAGATCAATATTCTCGAGATAAAAGCTCGTATTGAGCCCTAATATATTATTGCTGTAGTAAAACCAAAAGGGATAGGTGACCTCAAAACTTGGTACATTCTGATGAGTCGCGAGTGGATAAATTAGCAAGACAAATAACAATACCAAATAGTAAACTGGCATGATTCGCATAAAGCGATTCCAAAAGAAAACGCCGATCGCCCCCCCGCTCGACTTCAACTTGAGTAACATATTGCATACTAAGTAGCCTGATAAGACAAAAAACAAATCCACACCAAACCAACCAATAGTTGCCACTTTGAAGAGTATCGATGTCAGCCCCAAATTAGGGTCGCTATTTGGAGTGCAGTGATAAAGCAGTACTAACACAATGGCAAAACCACGCAGCATATCCAAACCCGCTACCCGGTCTTGAGACATGATGGTATTTTGTTTTGTAGCCATTGAAAAAATGTAATCGCAGTTTCTTAATGAAATAGCACTAGGATGGTAAACTAACTTCCACCGATCACTAATGAATGAATAGGCACTGACTACAATGTAGTAACGCGGTTTGAAATCATGACTATATCACGATGCATGGCCTTAAACTTTGGACCAAGAAAATCGACAACGTATTAAATCTTTACATTTAGCCATGCCAGAAAAGCATCTAAGTGGTTTATAATTAAGTTTAGTATTTGAAGATTTTGCCGAATCCAGACTCTACATAATGGCGACTGTGCCGATTGTTAATGACCATTTACCCATCGCATAAATAGATAATTTTCGTGGAACTCAAAACGACAACAATTAGACCACCAGAAAAGTGGCAGATGATTAATTTTGCAGAACTGTGGAATTATCGAGAATTGTTTTTTGCGCTCAGCATGAGAGACATCAAGGTTCGCTACAAACAGACGGTATTGGGTGCCGCATGGGCGATATTGCAACCTCTCACTACCATGGTCATCTTTACCGTAATTTTTGGGCGATTGGCGAAAATTCCATCGGATGGCTACCCTTACCCGATATTTGTCTATTCCGGCTTACTTGCTTGGACATTTTTTGCCAGTGCCGTCAGTACTAGCGGAGCATCGCTGGTCGGCTCTTCTCAACTTGTTAGTAAAATCTATTTTCCAAGGCTAATTGTTCCGATTGCGTCAATTGGTGTGAGCGCCATGGATTTCTTGGTTTCGTCGGTTATCTTGTTATTGCTGATGGTCCATTATGATATTCCCTGGACGATAAACCTACTAGCCGCGCCATTTCTAATAATAGGCGTAGTTGCAACGGCATTAGGTGTCGGAACTCTACTCTCCGCCTTAACGGTCTCGTACCGAGATTTTCGTTATGTCATCCCTTTTATGGTACAGCTTTGGATGTACGTCACTCCGGTAGTATACCCTCCCAGTTTTGTTCCTGAACAATGGCGTTGGGTATTATTGTTGAATCCAATGACTGGATATATCGACGGGCTTAGATCGGCATTTCTAGGGAAGCCGTTCGACCTGACCGCTATCAGCATCTCTTTGGTATTCAGTCTCGTGCTTTTTATATCGGGGCTAAGCTATTTTCGAAATAAAGAAAAACGATTCGCTGACGTAATTTAGACGATGCAACCGATTCTGAACGTTTCCAAGTTATCCAAGCGATACGTATTAGGCAGTGAAATAGATCACTCACAGTCTTTTCGTGAAATGCTTTCAGGATTGATGCTTTCACCGTTTCGCCGTTTCCGTAAACTAAGTGGCTCTGATGTTGAGTCGGAAACTTTTTGGGCAGTAAAAGATGTTAGCTTTTCCGTTAATAAAGGCGAGATATTGGGTGTTATTGGAGCCAACGGAGCGGGGAAAAGCACCCTACTTAAATTATTAAGCCGAATCACCTCACCCACCGAAGGTGAGGTGAGCTATCAAGGCAAGCTTGCGAGTCTATTAGAGGTAGGTACCGGCTTTCACCCAGAGCTAACTGGCCGAGAAAATATCTATTTGAACGGCGCAATACTTGGGATGAATCGTAGTGAAGTCGACGCTAGATTCGAAAAAATCGTTGAATTTGCAAATGTCGAACAATTTTTAGACACGCCTGTAAAACGATATTCGAGCGGCATGTACGTACGGCTTGCGTTCTCTGTGGCCGCGCACATTGATCCTGACATTTTAATTATCGACGAGGTGTTGGCCGTAGGCGATTCAGAGTTCCAGAAAAAATGCCTTGATTTGATGAAAACTCTTTCCGAGAATGGCCACGCCGTCATTTTTGTAAGTCACAATATGGATTCTGTTAGAGCACTGACTACCCGTTGTCTTTTATTAGAGAACGGTAAACTTCAAATGGATGGAAAAACTCAAGATGTTATTGACTGCTACCAGCAACGAAATGCCGGTGATTTTGGTGTTATACACGAAGATAAAAGCAAGCTAGATGTGTTGGACTTCTCCGCCGTAATTCATGAGATAGATGACAATAGTAGCGATATAGAAGTAACCTTAAAACTTCGAGCAATAACTGATATCAACGAAGTGAGAATCGATTTTGCGATCGCGAATGAAGCAAACGTAAGAATAATTCAGAATGTAGCCAGTAAAGATCAATTTTTGTCGATCAAAAAGGGGCAAACTATTATTGCTAGCTACTCGACTCGAATCACTAATTTACTACACGGCGAATATACGGGAGAACTCTACGTATTCAATCGTGAGCTTGGCCCGCTACTTCACCTCGACAATAATAAGTTATTCCTCATCGATCGTAATTCTGCAGAAATATACGCAAGCTCGTTCACGCCGGTATTAGTTCCAGCAATTAGTACGAGTTTAAGTATCTATTAATAGTGTGATGAACCAAACTAAAGGCAGACTCAATGTACTATCTAAATTCACTATTAATTAAAATATAGGTCAGAGATCATGAAAACAAGTCAATATTTTTGTGTTCGCGGGGTCGCAGAAAACGTTACGATGACTAATACCGTAAATGCCTTATCGACTCGTCGAGGCGAGTAAGATGCTAGATACCATTCGACGTCTATTGGTGTTTTGGCGGAACTGGGGCCACCAACACCGACTAATCAAAGCAGTTGGAGATCAGCAATGGGCAAAGCAATTATTTTTACTTGATATACCCATCGACAACGTCGAAGGACGATCTAACGGTGCGGTCTACTTTCGCCGACTCGATTTGGAATTAACTAGGCATCCCACCGCAATTAAGATTCTGCACGAGTACCGCAACTTGGTTGCTCTGGTCGAAAAATGCGGAGCCAAGTTAGTTTGGGACCATGCGAATAACGAACTCGTGGTGGGTATTGACGATGAGAAATACTCAGTTCATTTAGGCGAAGAAGTCTATATTCTTTTTGAGATCTATGTCAGAGGTGACTATAACTTAAAGCTTAGTCAAAACTCTCTGCTATTCGATATCGGTGCTAATGTTGGATTTACAGCCCTCTTTTTGACCAGTAAAAATCCGGACCTTTCGGTTATTGCCTATGAACCGTTAGAAGAAAATTATCTCCGCGCCAAGCATAATTTTGAGCTGAATTCGCACTTAAGTAATAATATAAACCTATATAATTTCGGGCTTTCAAATTCAAATGCCAAAGTCGAGATTCAATCAGTCACCAACAATCCTGGCCGCTCAAGCATCGTAATAGATCGATCCATTGACCCTGTAGACACAATAAAACGACACCAGGTAAAGGTTCAAAATGCGGGCGCTACTCTCGACCAAGTAATCCAACAAAACCCTGACAAAAGCATCTGGGTAAAGATGGATTGTGAAGGCAGCGAATACAACATTATAGAAAGCTTAATCCAGTCCGGTACTATCCACAAAATCAAAGGCTTCATTCTTGAATGGCATACTATAAACACTGGCGGCGGTGATCAACACCAACTCAGTCAAACACTACACGATCACGGATATAATATTCACATGCGATCGGAGTTTGATATTTCCGCGGTTGATGGCATGTGCCTAGCGATACGATAAAAATGCAAGACTCCTTAAACATCAGCTATATTGATCAGTTGAGTACTTTCGGCGTGGTAAAAAACGCTAGCTAAACGGTATTCGGAGATGAGCAAGCTTGCAAACGTCTAATTCAGACAGTCTAAAAATTCTATTTCTCGCAAAGTCCTCACCGGTTTATGGGGGCGTTGAACGTTGGCTGGCGGATCTTATTTCCGGCCTTGAGTCATATGGGCATGTTTGCGTGGTTGCCTTGGCAAGAGGCCCAATATTTCACGACCCCTGCGCCTATCGCAAAGCTTACCCTAGCCTGCGAACCGTCGAGCTTGACGGCTTGACCGGTTCTCCTGTCGGACGCCAGATGTCGGTTAAAAAAGCGTTATTACAAGAAAAGCCCGACATTGTTATGCCAATCATGCTCAGCGATGGCTTAGAAGTGTCAGCGTACTTAAAACAGAATTTGGCTTATAAGTTGGTGTATCCAGTGCATGAGATTGGGCAAGGTGTCACCAATGATTTACGTCGTTATTCAGAATTTATCGATTCCATAGTGTTTGTTGACCAATCCAGTGAACGGCATTATCTGAAGGTATTGGCCGACGAAAGTCGTTCACTTGTACTGCCATGCGGAGTCCGAGAACACGTGCATAATAGGGTTGAGTCGCGGAATTTGAGGATTGGCTTCTGCGGTCGACTCGTCGGCCAGAAGCGAGTGTTGGATTTGATACCTCTTTGTGAGGCTCTTGATAAAGTAGAACAGCTCTTTTCCTTGACAATAGTTGGAGCTGGTGAGGATCTCAACACCTTACAGGCCGGCCTAAGCAACCGAATCAATAGTGACGCAAATAACACTAGCGAAGTTCGTATATTGAGTCCGGTTGATCGTGACCAACTATACGAGCAGTTTTATAACAACATTGATATTCTAATTATTACTTCAGAGTGGGAAACCGGCCCCCTTGTCGCGTTTGAGGCGATGATGAATAACGTGGTCGTGGTAACGTCCAATTTTAGTGGTCGTAGCGAGAATGGCTGCCTATTAGATGAGGAAAATTGCTTAGTTTTCCCCATCGGTGATATGACTAAGGCAGCCGACCAAATACAACGGCTCACTCAAGACTCCGACTTGAACGCTAGGCTTGTTGGCAGCGCCTATAAGTATGCATCACGGCAACGAAGTCTTAAGACCATGTGTGATTCATGGTTGCAACTGTTTCTTTCCCTGCAGACTGAAAAAAAACCACCCTCTACAAAGGAGCATTTATACGTCGTTGCCTCACTGCCGGTAAACTCGCGATTACAACGGGCTAAAGAATATATTAGACGATTATTTCGACTGAAATATTTACATAAAAGCGCTGGCGAAGAGTGGCCGTATTTTTATTCAAGCACGAATAAGCACTGAGTGTTTATATTGAGATAAGTTTCCGGTTATAGCAATCAAGTTATGCGCCAATCTTTCAATCAGATCAATCAGTTATCTTGCCATTGAGATAATATATCTGATTGGCTGCACTCAAGCGGTTCTTGTACTTCAGAGACGGTACGGCTAAACCTCGGCGATGGTGCTGGCTGCACCCTACCATTAACCTCTATATAGGCCTCTCTGGCTTTCAGTTGATGATGGTCAGGGGCTTCTACAAAATCTAAGACCGGCGCAAAACACGCGTCGCTTCCTTCGAGCAAATCACACCATTGCTGTTGAGTCTTTGTTGCAACAATGTCGGCAAGTTTCCGCTTAAGTTCTGGCCATTTTCGCGGGTCGTTTTGTTTGTCGAAATCTTCTTGATTCAGACCCATCTTTTCTTTCATCAAGGCATAGAAGTGCGGCTCGATGGCGCCGAGTGTAATAAACCTACCATCGCTGGTTTCGTAGCTGTCGTAGAAATGAGCAGCCGAATCAAGTAAATTTGACGCTCTTTTTGTTGTCCAAGCGCCAATACTATTCATTGTATAAAACATCGACATCAGATTGGCGGTTCCTTCGGTAATTGCGGCGTCAACAATTTGCCCCCGTCCGGAAGTTTTGCGTTCGTGTAGTGCTGCCAATACGCCCATCACAAGAAACATGGTGCCCCCTCCGTAATCGCCGACTAGATTTAAAGGCGGTACCGGCGGGCTATCTGCGCGACCAATGGCATTAAGTGCACCCGTGATAGCAATATAATTTATATCATGACCAGCGGCTTGGGCGAGTGGCCCGGTTTGCCCCCAACCGGTCATGCGACCATAAACTAACTCAGGGTTTGACTGCTCAAATGTTTCTGGCCCAATACCTAATCGCTCCATCACACCAGGCCTAAAGCCTTCAAGCACGACGTCTGCATTTTCAATCAGAGAGCGTGTCGCTGCGATGCCTTGGTCTGACTTTATGTTAACTTCTATAGCTCGTTTACCTCGACGTAATACGTCACCAGGCATAACATAAGGGTCATTAGCTTTGTCGATTATAACGACGTCGGCGCCCATATCGGCCAGCAGCATTCCAGCCAACGGTACAGGGCCGATTGCCGACATTTCTATTACTTTTAAACCAGTTAATGGACCCATGACGTTTCTCCGGCACGTGTTCTACGAGCCTATTATTTCTAGCTATACTAGTTTAACGGTATTAGCATCGTAATCAGGTAGATATGACTCCTGTCGAGCACCAACCTTATTCAATGCCGTGAAGGCGGCTTTACGCATAAAGCCCGATTCAAAATGATACAGCGTCCCTGCTCGAGCTGATGTGATTTGAATACGAGAAGTACGTTTATAGCGATTAGCTTGATAGAGACTTAAGCCATCTTCCAAGTTGTTAGATTGGTCGATCGCCCTTTGCAGTATGCGCCCATCTTCGATCGCCATTGCCGCACCCGACGCCATAAATGGTAGCGTAGCATGCGCTGCGTCACCCAGTAGCGTAACTCGCTTGGAACTCCATTTTTTGAACGGCAAGTGGTCGTAAAGCGCCCAACGAAAACAGCTATCTCTGTCAACTGCATGGACAATTTGCCTAACGGTTGGGTGCCAATCATGAAAATCTCGATTAAGTTCTTCCCAGGGCGCTTTCGCGGTCCATGAGTTGTCTGTCCAGTTTTTGTTTTCCACCACACCAACAAAATTAGCCAGCTTTTTATTACGAAGATAGTACAACACCATATGTTTTTTTGGGCCGACAAAGTTTGAGACAATAGTATCCATCCAGTCATTTGGTAATTTCTCAACCGGAACTATACCTCTCCATGCAACATTGCCCGTAAACTTGGCGGACGAGTCCCCGATCAATTGCTGGCGCACCTGCGAGTTAATCCCATCGGCTCCGACAAGTAGCTCGGCACCAATTTTCTCGCCAGTGCTTAAGCTCACTTCTACAGCACTCTGGTCTTCTTCGAAAGATGTAAGTTTAGAATTTAGACTCAGCTTGCCGTCTGGGCTGGAGTCGAAAGCATCAAGTAGTACTCGGTGTAAATCTGCACGATGTAAATGCAAGTAAGGCGCACCATAAATATCATGATAATGCTGGCCTAATACCATCTTGTGTAACATTACACCGGAACGATAGTCGCGAAACTCAATACGCTCTGGCGTGACTCCTAAATCCATAAGCGAATCTAATACACCAAGATATTGCATTACCCTTAAGGCATTGGCACCACATTGAATACCAGCACCTTGTTCGAGAAATTCGCGGCTTCGATCAACAACACGAACGGTATGTCCAGACTTAATGAGGCACAGTGCCGCAGTTAAACCTCCAATTCCCGCGCCGGCGATGACGACATTCATGATTGGTCTATCGCGCTTGCATACGTATGCCGCCGTCCATCCGAACGCTTTCTCCATTCATATAGTCGTTTTCTACCAAATACTGCGCCAGATGTGCAATTTCGTCGGGCTTGCCTAGACGTTGCGGGTTTAACACCGACGACTCCAAGGATTGATAGACATTTTCAGGCAAGGCATCGAATAAAGGTGTGTGTATCAAACCTGGTACGATTGTATTAACCCGAATCCGGTGTTCTGCCAGATCACGTGCTAGACATATAGTGCTGCCGATAACCGCGCCCTTTGTCGCAGCATAGGCCGCTTGCCCTATTTGTCCTTCCTGCCCCGCAACTGACGCTGTGTTTAAGATCACACCACGGCCACTTTCTTGGTCAATTAAAGGCTGCTTACTCATTTGTGCAGAACATAAACGAAGAACATTAAATGTGCCAATCAAATTAATGTCCACTACCCGCTTGTAGGTATCTAGCGCGTGTGGTTGGTGTTCCTTTCCCACTGTTTTTTCACCATGACCAATACCTGCGTAATTGCAATTAATGTGTAATGCGCCAAATTCATCGACAACGCGTGTGATAGCCGCTTCGACACTAGATTCGTCTACGACATTTGTATTGACATAAATAGCGCTGTCACCCAGTTCGTTCGCAAGCGCGTGACCGCGCTCGTCATTTAAATCTAAAATGGCACACTTAGCTCCGTTGTCGACAAACCGTCGGACTGTTGCTTCGCCCAAACCGGATGCTCCGCCAGTAATAACGGCGACTTTATTCGCTAATTTCATAATCTGAAAAATTGAAGTTAAAAAGTAATGATAACATTAAGTTGCGACCAAACTGCTCACCCTATACTGACGTGATAACAGCTTCATCAAGCTTATTTTATTGGTTTGCTATCGCTTATTTATAGTGTAAATCGATATATTAATTATGATCAAGATTAGCGATCATTTCCCCTCTTCGGCGGTTCTTTAATAGGGAGGCTAGTAATCGGGCTATCCCTAAATCAGTCATTGTGAGGTTCTTATGTACCATTCAATCAGCAAATTTTCTAAGGCTTTTTCACTTTTATGTGTCGCCCTCAGCCTATCGGCGTGTGCCACGACTACTCCCCGTTCTAGCATCGCGAACGAAATACGCATTGCACCGAGTATTGATACATCATATGAAGAAGTTAGCCGCAACATCAAAGAAAACCTAGGTTTAAAGGTCAGATGGGGTGGCGAAATTGTAAATACTAAAAAGGTAGGTGATTTGACCGAACTCACTGTTTTTGCACATCCATTATCAGAAGACGGTCGCCCGCTACCTTGGTCTGACAAGAACTTTGTCAACGGTCGGTTCATCGTTCAGGTAGAAGATCACAAGCAAACATTAATAAGAAAATACGTCACGGTGTATGGAGAAGTCGCCGGTTCTAAGACTCTAGTCAATGGTCCTAAGTCAACATTGATACCAGTAGTAAATGCCATCGAATCAAAAGAGTGGAAGCCAGAGGCATCGAATGACAAGCGTGGTATCGCTTATCACAGCCGTGGTCACCATAGCGGCCGCTTCAACTCTATTAATAGATTTAACCGACATAGAAGCTTCGGCCATTTCGGCAGAAGTTCATATGGGCTTGGCTTTCGGTCCTTTAACCGATTTGATCGCTTTAATCGATTTGGCTCTAAGCGCTTTTTTAGCCGAGGAAGATTTCACTGAGAGGTCTATTAGGACCGATTCGCCGTGATGAGGATTCAACTGATTGACACTCTTTCATACAACCGCATAACAAGCTTTAGTGAAATGGCGTTGATGACGAATACGAATCGTATTGATGATATTTTTCTTAGCCACAAGACGACAGCGCCGACATATTGTTCCTTCGTTAGGTCCAAGTATCGACTCTAAATAAAAAACTCGCCTAGCTCCAGAAATAACAAACCCCAGATAAATCTGGAGCTTGTTGGCTAATCAAAATGCCATCGATAACAGCATTCATTTACCTCATTTTCTAAAAGCTGTAACTAGCACCAAATGTAATTCTGCGATCAGGGAAGCCAACAAAACACAAAGGCCCGCTTCCAGTAACACAGTTTTGTTCAATGCGCTCCTCAGTCAGGTT
>CAYQVT010000126.1:0-10192 GCA_964420885.1 uncultured Gammaproteobacteria bacterium | reverse complement strand
AAGTCAGCAGCAAAGTACAACAACCTAAGTACAGGGCCTCAGCTGAATTATTATTTATTATTGTATTTTCAGGCACTTCTAGAACAGACTTGGTGACCGAAATTATTAGTTCTCTTGGTGTCAGCACAAGGTCGAATGTCGAAAAGCTGTTCACCAAGTTTGGCACGGTCTGGCGTAGGCAATGTGATGACTGTTCTCATCTTATCAAATTACCTTGATTTTCGACTCTACCTTGATTTAGAACTGCTAGACTGCAACACTAATCTTGTTTGCGTTGACATTAACACAGCTTTCGCAAGCTGTTATAAATCTAAGCTGGCAATTCAAACACTGTCCAACTATCGAACATAGGATACACCATGACAAACCTAAACCGCATCAGAGGCTTATTAGCCCTTATCATGATCGCCGCGGCGTCTATTTACCCTGCGGCCCACGCCAAAGAAGATTCTGCGATGAGCGCCGCACTCGCTCAACAAGCTGACGCAAATAAGGAGCGATTCTCATCGCGAAACCCTGGAGAAACCCTGCAGTTTTTTGGTATTAAACCGGGTATGACCGTTGTCGAAGCCTTGCCTGGTGGCGGTTGGTACTCGAAAATATTATTGCCGTATCTTGGTAATAACGGCCAGCTTGTTGGTGTGGATTATTCTCAAAAGCTTTGGCCTAAATTTGGATTTATGACGCCTGATAGAATCGAGGCGAAGAAGACCTGGGTAGACACCTGGACGGCCCAAGCGGAAGAATGGCGAAGCGAGGGCAGCGCCTCGATTTCCGCTTTTCAATTTGACGAAATGCCAAACGAGATGACCGGTACCGCCGATGCGGTATTGTTCATACGCGCTATGCATAATCTGGCTAGATTCAATGAAAAGGGGAACTTCTTAGACAATGCCTTGAAAGAGACGCATGCAATTCTTAAGCCTGGCGGCATTGTAGGGGTGGTGCAACATGAAGCGCGAGAAGATCGCTCGGATGAATGGGCCGACGGCAGCAGTGGTTATTTAAAGAAAAGTTTTATCATTAACAAAATGGAAGAAGCTGGTTTCGAATTCGTCGGCGAAAGCGATGTCAATGAAAACTCTAAAGATCAAGCACGCGCCGGAGATATTGTGTGGCGCCTGCCGCCTAGCCTTAATGGGTCAAGAGACGATGCCGAGAAACGAGCAGCAATGACGGCAATTGGTGAATCGAACCGCATGACCTTAAAGTTTAAGAAGCCGTTGTAGAATTGTACTGCGATTAATTCGATAAGAATTAAGACTGGAGAGTCAAACCAATATGCCCAGATTCATTCGAAACATAACCGGCCTAATTGCCGCGACACTTGTGACGGCAGTTATCGGGTCAATTTTCTCGACCCAATCGGTCATCGCTGGCCTACAGTCGATAAACGTTGACATACCTTTCGGCACGCGACTGTCAATGACAGTAAATGATCTGGGCATTCTCTCGGCACTAGGGCCGCTGACTGCGATTTGCTTTGTGGTTGGCTTTATTGTTGCTTCTCTGTGCGTACGTTACCTCGGTGGGAACCGAACTGTGTGGCACATCGTTGCCGGAGCAACCGCGCTAATGACGACTTTACTCATTATGAAAGCGATCTTTTTAATCACCGCGATAGCGGGAACAAGAACTGTGGTTGGTTTTTTAAGTTTTGGCCTCGCTGGGGCAATCGGCGGTTGGGTGTACGCAAAAATTACTGCTCCGACCGAGGCAAGCTAATGAAAAACACGATTTTGATTTGTGCTGTGCTGAGTGGCCTATTGAGTAGTTACCTGAATGCTCAACATACAGCTTTCGCTGGAGAGGGCTATACCACAAAAGTCATCGCCAGCGGTTTCGAACAGCCTTGGGCGCACGATTTCCTACCCAATGGTGACATACTGGTTACAGAACGAATCGGTTCCATCAGGGTGGTCCGTGCAGGGCAAATTTTAGCGGACAAAGTTGAAAACTTACCGGAGGTCTATTACGCCGGACAAGGCGGGTTACTTGATCTGATGCTGGACGCGGATTTTGCGAATAATAAGATCATCTATATTACTTACGCCCACGGCACGTCCAACAGCAATGCACTGCGCCTTGTGTCGGCTAGGCTAGTCGCCACCAATAGATCCTATCAATTAGATAACATTATCGAACTGTTTACGGCCGCGCCACTGAAAAAGGCACCACAACATTATTCTGGTCGAATAGCGCAAATGGAAGATGGTACGTTGTTAGTAGGTGTGGGGGATGGTTTCGACTATCGAGAAGAAGCGCAAAAACTAAACAGCCATCTTGGCAAGATCGTACGATTAAATCGTGATGGTAGTATCCCTGAAGACAATCCGTTCGTTTCTCGTAACGGTGCTAAACCGGAGATATGGTCTTTCGGCCACCGCAATCATCAAAGCCTAGTTATTGCTAACGGTATCGTTTACCAAAACGAGCATGGTCCAGCTGGAGGCGACGAGGTCAATATCATCCGAGCGGGCCAGAATTACGGTTGGCCGGTGATTACTCGGGGGCGAGACTATAATGGCGCTCAAATAACGCCTTACACCGAATACCCGGGAATGCAACAGCCATTGGTAGATTGGACCCCTTCGATAGCACCTTCTTCAATGGCTTTTCATCAAGGTAAGTTATACGTAACCGCCTTAGCGGAACAATCTATTCGCCAACTCGAGTTGGACGGGGAAAACATCACAGATCGAGGCATCGTTTTTCCTGCAATTGAGGGACGCATTCGTGATATTTCGTCACACACAAATGGCAAGCTTTATGTCCTAACCGATGGCGCCCAGGCCCAGTTAATTGAAATAGACCCAACAGCGACGAAATAGATGCTAGATAGAATTAAAGCCCCTCTCACCGGGGTGGTAATTGACGTCGCTGTTAGCTCTGGTCAATCGGTTAAACAAGGCGAACTCTTGATATTGATGGAGTCTATGAAGGTTCAGCTGCGAGTTGAAGCCAAAATAGACGGAGTGATCGATTCTGTATTGACCCATACCGGTGAAACGGTTCAACGGGACGCACCACTGGTCACAATCAAAGCGACCCACAGTAACGACCCTGTTCGCGGTGCCCGCACGGAAACAAGCAATACCGAACCGCATTCCTTGATCGATGCTTTCAAAGAACGCCAAGCTCTGAGTTTGGATGAGCATCGTTCCGACGCTGCCGCCAAGCGCCATGCAAAAGGTTACCGAACAGCGAGAGAAAACCTAGCCAGCCTTTGTGACCCGTCTACCTTTCAAGAATACGGCCAATTTGCGGTCGCTGCCCAACGGCAACGTTATGACTACCAAACCTTAAAAACGACCAGTGCCGCTGATGGCATCATTACTGGTATCGGCCAAGTCAATGGACAACAGGTTGCCTTAGTGGTGAACGATTACTCAGTGATGGCCGGTACTCAAGGTTTTTTTCACCACCAAAAACTTGATCGCATTTTAGAAATCGCACGCGATAAAAAACTACCAGTGATCATGTATACCGAGGGTGGAGGTGGTCGACCAGGAGATACCGACGTAACGGTTGTAAACTCTGGCTTGCAGTGCGCCTCGTTTGGAACTTGGGCCGGGCTAAGCGGATTGGTTCCACGAATCAGCGTGGCCAATGGCTATAATTTTGCCGGTAACGCGGCATTATTCGGCGCCGCCGACGTAACCATTGCCACCAAAGAGTCTTGGATCGGCATGGCCGGACCCGCCATGATAGAAGGCGGAGGCTTAGGTAGCTTTAAACCCACTGATATTGGACCGATTGAGGTTCAGTCCAGTAATGGCACGGTGGATATCGTCGTTGACGACGAAATCGAGGCAGCAAAAGCAGCGACAAAAGTTCTGAGTTACTTTCAGGATACGACACAGCAATGGCAAGCGCACGAGCAATCGACTTTGCAAAGCATCCTTCCAGAAAACCGACGCCAAACCTATGATATTCGTCAGTTGCTAATCACTCTTTGCGATCAAGATTCCTTTACCGAATTGGGGCAAGGCTATGGCAGTTCGATTGTTACCGGCTTTGCCTATATTGAAGGTAAAGCGATAGGACTGATGGCCAATAATTGCATGGCACTGGGTGGCGCTATCGACGTTGACGCCGGAGAAAAGGCATCGAAATTTATGCTTCTTTGTGACCAGTTCAAGCTTCCCATCATCTCGCTTTGTGATACGCCTGGCTTCATGGTGGGGCCAGAACACGAAACCTTGGGAGCGGTTAGACGGCTAGCTGAAATGTTTCGGGTTGGCGCGCAACTCAAAACGCCATTTTATGCAGTTGTATTAAGAAAATGCTACGGACTCGGCGCTCAAGCGATGCTCGGTGGTAGCACACACAGGCCGCTCTGTACCTTGTCTTGGCCGACCGGAGAATTTGGCCCCATGGGCTTAGAAGGTGCGGTGAAATTAGGCTTTAGCAAAGAACTTTCAGCAGTAACTGATGAGGAACAACGCAAAGCCTTGTTCAACAAGTTATTAGCTCAACAATACGAACGAGGCCAAGCGACTGAGGTTGCCAGTGTCCTGGAAATTGATGCCGTCATTGACCCAGCGGGTACACGCGAGGCCTTATCCAGATTACTTACTTAATCGCAGAGCTCAAAAAATACTGGCGATTTCTTCGAATGGTTTACGTTCAATATCGGGCACCGTCACACCATCAGCTGGATAACCCGCGACAATTAACATAAACGGTTTTTCATTACTCGGACGTTCAAGAATTTCATTTAAAAACTTCATCGGGCTAGGCGTATGAGTCAAGGTTGCTAGGCCTGAGATATGAAGCGCGGTAATTAACATGCCAGTTGCGATACCCACCGATTCGGGCATGTAATAGTTTTTATGTTTCACGCCCTCATCGTCAACCGTATTTCGCTCAAGAAACACAGCTATCAAATACGGTGCGGTTTCTAAAAATGGTTTATGTTCATCTGTTTCAAACACCTTTAGATCGTCCAGCCAAGCTTGTGGGGCGCGGCCATTATAGAATTCTTGCTCCTCCGCTTCGGCGGCTTTTCTGATTAATGCCTTGGTGTCTCGGCTTTCGACAATTGCAAAATGCCAAGGTTGTTTATTCGCCCCACTAGGAGCGGAGCCCGCTGCGCGAACAGCGTTCTCAATCACTTCTCGATCAACGACTCGATCAGAAAAGTCGCGCACACTTCGCCGACGAGAAAGTGTGCTCCTGAATTCACGAGAGGCATCCAGCATCTTTGTAGTGGAGAGTTCGACAAAGTTAAGAGGTTTTCTAGACATTACTTAAACCGTATATGGGTCACCAAGTGCAGCGGCTATTTTACGTGGTTTAACGACGTTTAGTCGACCATGGCCTGAGCGAATATTATCTAAAATCAGCAAATCCCCTTTTTTCCACTTAAACAGCGTCGAGCAGTTCCACGCTGTATCGATCATCGTTCGGGTTTCCTGTGGAGAAATATCACTGCCGTCTCCCCAAAGGGTCTTCATGAATACCTTTTCTTTGGCGTATTGACTGCGCACCAATGCACTTAAACCCAAACGTGCTAGGGGGTTTATTCGCTGTTTAAACTTAAACATGTCGTACGGTGCTGACTCGCCATTGTAAAGAGTTAAACTGATGCATTTCTTGCCCGATTTAGGGTCAACGATTACGCCAGGCATTTTCGCTCGCGTTATCAAACCACCATTGGCTTGCCATTCAAAGTCCAGACCTTGTTGACGGCATGCCTCTTCAACTTGCTGTTGGCTTGTTGCCTGAAAAGCATCCATCCAAGTCTTGTAAACATTAAAAAAACGGGCTTTCTTGTTGACGAAATAACGTTGGTAAATCATGCCCTTTTCTTCAATTTTACCTTGTATATCAGCGGGGAATTGATCATAGATAGCCGCGCAATCAAACACCGGCGTTTCACCATCGCTCGCCGGCTCGGTAATGCAGTAAAAAAAGATTTTGCTCGGTCTTTGCTTGAGATAACACATCTCGGTATGAAAAGTGATCACATAGGGAGCCGGTGCCTCGGTAGAAGTAAAAAAATGATCACTCAATCGGCTGCGCGGGCTGGCGCCGCCAAGATAATCGTCGTCAAACTCGACACCTAGGGCTAATAGTAGCTTTTCTGCTTGATTGGTATCGGCGATTGGTAAACCACGTAGTAGAGTCGAACCGTATTCGTCGATATTATTCTGCACTTGCTTCAGAACGTCGGAATCGCTTAAGACACTCTCGAACAATGCTTCTTCGGTTTGTTCGATCACAGGCACGAAGCCATCTTTATTTGGGCGATCCGCCGCCATCTCTTTATCCAGCATTTGCCGGTTATTCAATGCAATCAATTTACTCTTCCCCTAAATACGAAAAACTAGTACGAACACGCAGCACTATCAACTAGTTGTAACAACTACTGCGAACGACTTATTTTAGTTTACAATTTGTCTAAATATTATCAGTGGCTCCGGTCTACCGCAATCTCAGACCACTTAATGCTAGATGAATGAGCCGCCGATTTAGGATATATTCGCACACAACAATTGATCTCTCACTTTTGGGGGACACACTTAGCCGCTTTCTGATATGAGCAGTTTACTATGACCACATTAATAATGACCGCTATCGCACTTTTCTGTTTTGGCTCTATCGCCTATGCGTATGCGTATCGTGGGCAAGCTCGCTGGGACGGTTTTGGAGAGTATATTCGTAAAGGCTGGCCAATTTTCACGCCGTTTAATTGTCTGCTTTATTTATTCACGGTACCCAAAGCTCGCCCGGCAATCATGGATATGAACCAATTCCCAGAACTCAAGGAATTGGAAGACAATTGGGAAATGATCCGCAAAGAAGCCATTGATCTTATGGCTGAAGGGGGATTCGACCAAATAGCAGACAAAGACTCAGCCTCTTACTACGACATTGGGTTTCGCACGTTTTATAAATACGGTTGGACCAAATTTTACGTTAATTGGTACGGATACACGCACGAGTCTGCCAAGCGCACCTGCCCAAAAACGGTCGAGCTATTGAGTAAAATCCCGCAAGTTAACGGTGCTATGTTTTCGGTATTACCACCAGGTGGACAACTGACTCGTCATTTAGACCCAGTAGCCTGTTCTCTTCGTTACCATTTAGGCCTAGATACGCCGAACGACGATAAATGCTACATCAGTATTGACGACCAAAAATATTCTTGGCGCGACGGCGAACCATTATTGTTTGACGTAACCTTTTTGCACTTCGCACACAATGATGCCGACAAATCGCGACTTATTTTAATGTGCGATATCGAACGACCAATGTCACCAATAGGTCGTTTACTAAATTGGCCGTATAAATTACTTATGCGTGCCACGGTAGTGCCTAATACCGACGAAGACAAACGCGGCTTCGCAAATAAAACCTTTAGCTCTCTTGTTCCACTATTAGAGAAGTCAAAACGACTAAAGGAGACTAATTTACCTGCTTATAAAGTCTTAAAGTACACGGTAAATGGCACTCTATTATTGGCGGTTGCAGGCTTGCTATGGTTGGTTCTCAAGTTCTTCGTTTGGCTGCTTTAGCCGGAATTATCTCAGGATAAGCCGATAGTAGATCATTGCTCAGCGTCTTCGATGATCATATCTGCTGCTTTTTCAGCAATCATTACTGCAGCAGCGTTGGTATTGCCAGAAACGATCTCCGGCATAATTGAACAGTCAACAACTCGCACCCCGGTTAGGCCTTGAACCCTGAGTCGTTCATCAACCACCGACATCTTATCATTGCCCATCTTGCAGGTGCCGGATGGATGATAGATCGTAGTGGCGCGCCGTCGAATATAATTTAGCAATTGTTCATCAGTCTGATATTCGACCCCCGGCTCGTACTCCTCCTGAATTATCTCCTTTAGGGCTGGTGCCTCGACCAACTTACGCGTTAATTTGACGGCATCGACAGCCACTTTTTGATCCTCTGCTGTGTCCAAGTAATTGGGGTAGATTGCTGGCGCCTCCGCAGGGTTATTAGACTTCAAACAAATACGCCCTCGACTGCTCGGCCTTAGTTGGCATACGGAGGCCGTGAAAGCCGAGAATTTATGCGTGCCATCCGCGGGTTTATCAGCGCTCATGGGTTGCAAATGGTACTGAATATCAGGACGACTTAATGTACTGTCAGATCGCGTGAAGATCGCAACCTGACTGGCCGCCATAGTCAGCGGCCCAGTTCTGAACAAGGCGTATTCGACCCCCATCGCGACTTTTCTTAGTGGGTTTTTAAGTTCGTCGTTTACACTTATCGGTTTATTGACTTTATAAATGGTCCGAATTTGCAGATGGTCTTGTAGGTTTGCTCCTACGCCAGGCAGGTCATGCAAAGGCGTTACTCCAACCTCTTGTAAATCAGCGCCTGGGCCCACTCCAGAAAGCAACAACAGTTGGGCAGAGCCGATTGAGCCTGCGCTCAAAACGACTTCTTTATCACAGCGGGCCTCAATCACTCTTCCATTTTTGGAGTATTCGACCCCGATTGCTTGCTTGCCGTCAAACAACACTTTGTGGCTCAAAGCACCGGTGATAATTTCCAGATTCTTACGTTTCGCGATTGGCTTTAAAAAACCGGTAGCGGTACTGCACCGCATTCCATTGGGTTTGATGGTAAGTTGAAAATAACCCACGCCTTCTTGAGTAGCGCCGTTGAAATCGTCACACCGGGGTATGCCGAGTTGTTCCGCTGCGTCAATAAAATAGTCGCAAAGTTTTCGTTTAACTCGGATATTCGAAACCGCCAATTCGCCGTCAACACCGTGGTAATCGTCGGCACCGCGCTCATTATTCTCAGATTTTTTGAAGTAAGGAAGCACCTCTTGATACGACCAACCTTTGTTACCCAGGTCAGCCCAATGATCGAAATCTTGAGCTTGGCCCCGAATGTATAGCAGGCCATTTAAAGCGCTGGACCCACCGAGCACCTTGCCTCTTGGCCATTCTATTGAACGTTGGCCTAAACCAGAATGGGGTTCAGTTTTATAACACCAATCAAATTTTGGATTGTGCATGGTTTTAAAATAGCCTATGGGTAGGTGTAACCAAGGGCTTGTATCCTTACCACCTGCTTCGAGTAAAAGAACGCGATTATTCGGGTCGGCTGACAGCCGGTTAGCCATCACGCAACCGGAGGAACCAGCGCCGATTACAATGTAGTCATACGGCGTTACTGTCATGCTTAGCCTGCGGTGTTATAAATTAAGCGTAGGTTAGCAAGCCACACTGTCCATAGCAACGAATTCAGCGATTAATGGATTTATTGGTCTCATTTTTAATAAAATTTGTTTCGAAACTCATTCATCGATTCAGGTTAAAATAATGTCGGTTCACCAATAACATAGATCACATGACTAATAATTCAAAGCCTGGCCTCTCAGAAGGAACGCTCCACGAGCAACTCACCGACAACACAAAGTCGGCCTTCAAGCGTTATCAGGACCTTGCGCTCGGATCAGACAGCCTTTGGTATTTGATTAAGTACGAACTGATTATGTTGTTCACTTCTTGGGTACCAGGTGCGTTGGGCTTAGCACTCAGGAAAACTCTGTATCCAGCCATTATTGGTAAAGTCGGAAGTAATGTCATATTCGGCCAAGGTGTAGCAATTCGTCATGGACAAAAGATTCGTATAGGCGATGGAGTCATTGTTGACGACGGTGCCATTCTCGATAGCAAAGGGGGCAGTAATTCAGGTATCGTGATCGGCGATGACACCATTATTAGTCGAAACGTTGTGCTGTCCTGCAAAAATGGCGATATCACGATTGGTGATGGATGCACTGTTGGCATCAATACGCTTGTGCATGCCATGGAGGACAGCAATGTCTCGATTGGTAATAACGTGTTAATTGGCGCGTTTTGCTATTTTATTGGTAGCGGGCCTTATGGTACTGACAGTTTAGAGTTGCCTTTTAAGAAACAAGGAATGTTTCCAAAGGGTGGGGTCAGAGTAGCCGACAATGTTTGGTTCGGCAGCAACGTTCAGGTCTTGGACGGTGTTGCGATCGGTACCGGGTCGATCATTGGCGCCAGTACGGTGGTGAACAAGAGTATTAATGAATTCGACGTGGTTGCGGGTGTGCCAATGAAAGTGATAAAAAACCGCCAAGATTCGGCTTAAATTGATACCGCGAAGCTAAAGGGTTAAGACTTTTAATTAGTCCTTGTTCAAACGATATTCGGCCGAGCGAGCATGACCTGTAAGC
>CAYQVT010000125.1:0-10224 GCA_964420885.1 uncultured Gammaproteobacteria bacterium | reverse complement strand
TAAAACTTATAAAAAAATTATACTTTTTGATGTTTTAATACCAAGCCCAACTCGACAAAAGTGCCAATTACCCGAATTTTTAGGCATTTAGGGCTTGTCGATTAAAACCTACAAAAAGTCGGAATGTTCTATGGCGAATCGAAAAATGACTCAACTGAAAACTAAATTGGTTCAACTGTTGCCTACGCGTAGTTTGAATAAGGTAGGGAGTCTCGGTATTGCCGTGGCACTTTTGCTAAGTTCTTCTAATCTATATGCATTGGGTCTTGGGTCGTTAGAAATAGAGTCGAATTTGGATCAACCTCTTCGAGGAACAATTCAGCTTCGCGTTTCACCTGGAGATGATCTTGAAACCTTGAGTGCCGTCATTGCTTCACGTGAAGATTTTGAAAGTCTAGGAATTGACTACCCTAGCTATTTAGAAAATTTTAGTATTTTACTAGACCCATTCGGCGAGCAACGTGTATTGCGAGTGACGAGTAATGACGTCATTATTAAAGAACCGTTTATTCATTTTCTTGTGCGGGTTGAATGGTCTGGCGGTAGCTTTTTGCGTGAGTACACCGCGCTAATTGATCCACCTGTTTATGCAGCTGAGGCCCCAGCTTCGATTTCTGAGCCTAGAGAGGTTGGCACCGATCAAACATTCCGACCAAGTCAGAGCACCCCTGCACCTGTTCAGCAAGCGCCGGCCGCACCCCAAACGGCAGCGACTCCAGCACCACAAAGTCAAGCCAGCCCTGAACCAGCTCCTATTGAGGATGACAATTTTTATAACGACGGAGCAGAGACGGCGAGCCAAAGCACCGTTGAATATTCAGCTGCTTCACTTCCGCTGGATGCAACGTATGGCCCAGTTGAGAGCGGTGAATCACTAAGTGTAATCGCTCAAGATTTACAGCGCCAGTTTCCTGATTTAAGTATTTATCAAATAATGAAGGTATTGTTTGAAGAAAACGTTGATTCGTTCATTGGTGCCAATATAAACGGCTTAATACAAGGATCAATATTACGAATCGGTGACCTCAATGCCATTCGTTCAGTCGATATTGCTGAATCTAAGGCATTTTACTCGCAGCAAATTAACGAATGGGATCCTCAATTACTTTTTCCATCGGGAAGTGATTCCATTAATGTGGGGCAAGACAACTATAATTTTCAAGATGATGATAGTTTTGGCTCGGAACTGACTGATTCGAGTGGTTTCGATACGGAAGACAGTTTTCAAGTTGGAGCATCTACCGAGTCCGATGATTTTGTGTCGAGCGATCAGGGAAGTAATCGTGATGGGGAAGTGCTAGCCCTCAGGCAACAGATTACGTCATTACAGACGTCTTTGACATCCAGTGAATTAGAGAACATTGAGTTAAGTGAACGAATTTCTTTACTAGAGGGACAGCTAGCGGACATGAACCGATTGGCTGAATTGAGTGTTGAAAGCGCGGACTTGGCTAACATCGAATCCACTTTGGCGGAACAAAATGATGATTTTGATAATGGCGAATCGGCGATTGATGACTTTCTTGACGAAACTGAAGACGCTAATACCGTCGATGAATTCTTAACATCTGAAATTGACTCTGCTGAAACCTTAGCCGAACAAGCTGATCAAGCGATTGATGAGTTAGTGGCGGGAGAGGACTCTAACAGCGATCTGATCGACAGTGAAGTAGACAGTGCCGAGGAGTTTGACAGCGTTGTCGCTGAGACAGTAAGCGACCCCGAAGCGATAAACGAAAACGCACAGGATATAATACAAGAAGAATCATTTTTGGACAGTATTTTGACTTTGCTCTTTGACGGAGGTCTGTGGAAGATTTTAGCGGGATTAGGCGCCATATTGGTAGCGGGAGCCGGATTATTGTTTTTACGTAGGCGGCGCGCTGATGAAGAGTTCGAAATCAGCATGTTATCGATCGAAAGTAATTCACACAGCGTAGGGCATTCTGAAAGCACTGCTGATGCTTCGTCTATGTCGGCATCTCACACCGCATCCATGGCATCCGAAGCAGTGAATGCTGATAAAGAAACTTCGTTCTTGACGGTCTATAGCGACAGTGACGCGGTTGTGCAGGCGGATGAGGTGGATCCTGTTGCTGAGGCAGATGTATACATTGCCTATGGCCGTGATGAGCAAGCCGAAGAAGTGTTATTAGATGGCATTGTGAGTAACCCTGATCGAATCGACATTAAACGCAAGCTTTTAAACCTCTACCATAAGCGCCAAAACGAAGAAGGCTTTGAGCGTATCGCTGAAGAGCTTTACTCGCAACGTGCGGCCTTGACTGGTGATATGTGGCAACAAGTGTGTGAGATGGGGAAGGAAATCTTACCTGATAATCCCTTATTTGAACTTTCAGGTGACGATTTGAACACCGCGGTGGAAGTGGAAGAAGTCAATTCCGAACTTCTTCTAGAAGGCGATAGCGTCTCCGAGGTGCCGATCGAAGCGGATGTGTCAGATGACGATAGCATGGCATTTGAATCGCCTTCGTTAGAGGCGGTTGATCATCTAGATAACGCATCCAGTGGACTAGAAGGTTCTATGGAGATCGAAGATGAGTCTGAAATAGTGGTTGGTTCATTAAGTGAAGATGAGTCAATTCAACTGATTAATTTCGATGATGGGCGTAGCGAAATTAGCGAGCTGGATGAAGTGGAAATAGACGCCTTGGAATTTGGGGACGATAGCGATGATGCGCTTGATTTGTCTGATTTTAATAGTGATGAGCTGGCCGCTGCTGGCCCAGCAGACCGTGAATCAAAAGAAGATGTCGCCTCTAGTGATACCGCTACTGACACGACATTAAATGAAGACGATGAATTCTTGGATTTTAATATCGAAGAATCTGTGGATGCAGACCTTGAGCAGAGTGAAAATAGCGAGAGTACGATCAGCGAAGTTCATGAAGTAAGTGACTTAGAAATCGACCCAGATTACGATGAATCTCGAACCCAATACGAACTCGCAAAAGTGTTTGTTGATTTAGGCGATGAAGATGGTGCGCGTAAAATATTGGTTGAATTAGTCGATAGCAACGACATAAGTGCTGATGTATTACACGATACTAAGGAATTGCTAGATTCAATTTCTTAAGCATTTATTAACTTATTATGATCTAGACAAATTGAACTAGAATTAGGTTCTGTTACAAGCCTGAGCTCCTGTGAGCTCAGGCTTGTTTCGTTCTAATTCACTTATCATTATAAGCGCGTACACTTCGTATTTTTATGGAATTATTAGCCATCAATGACAGTAAACTTCAATGAGATACGCTGCGTGTGTAGAATATGACGGAAGTGCCTTTAGTGGTTGGCAAGCACAACGTCACGATGTTCGAACAGTACAGGAAACTGTAGAAGCGGCGTTGAGTAAAGTCGCAAATCACCAAGTGGCTGTAATTACCGCTGGTCGTACAGATAGGGCCGTGCACGCTAGTCATCAAATTATTCACTTTGATTCCGATGCGGATCGGTCTGAATTTGCCTGGACTAGGGGTACTAATCGATTTCTCGAGCATGATGTCCGCTTACGATGGGTTGTTTCGGTGGATTCGAAATTTCATGCTCGGTTTTCAGCTTTATCGAGATCTTATCGTTTTATTATTTATAACGCGCCAATTCGAAGTGCGTTATATCGGAATTATGCAAGCCATGAACACCAAGCACTTGATCCATCAATTATGTCGATCGCTGCGAAAGTATTGCTAGGTGAGCACGATTTTAGCTCATTTAGAGCAGCGGGCTGCCAGGCCCATTCGCCCATAAGAACCATGCAAAAACTCGATTTGAATCATAATGGTCAGTGGATTTGGTTGGATCTTACGGCAAACGCATTTTTACAACATATGGTTCGCAATATTGCGGGGTGCCTCATGGAAATCGGCAGTGGTAAACGAAAAATTGAGTGGTTAGAAGAGGTGCTGTTGGAAAAAGATCGAACCAAGGCCGGTATTACAGCACCACCAAATGGTCTATATTTGACCGGAGTAGATTATGCTTCAGAGTATATTTTACCAAGTAAGACTCACAAGATTTCTTTTTGGGGTGATTAGTCATTTGCACGTCGCCCGAGATAAACAAAGTAAACCCTCGTTAAACCGAATAAAAGTTAGTTAGAGTACCGTGTCAGGACAAAGAAATAGAACTCGAATTAAAATTTGTGGCATGACCGACGTTACCCAAGTGGCGTTTGCTGTGTCTCAAGGGGTGGATGCAATTGGTATGATTTTGCACGCCGATAGTCCCCGCAAAATCACCCTCGAGCGAGCACAGCTGATTCGCCAAGTGGTTCCAGCATTCGTGTCCTTAGTGGGAGTATTTGTCGACGCTGATCAAAAATTCATAGAACGCAGTATAGAGACCGCAGACTTGGATATCGTTCAGTTGCATGGAGATGAGAATGAATCGTTTGCGACAAGTTTGTCAAAACCGTATATAAAAGCCGTAAGAGCCAAAACTATTGAACAGGTTTCAAACGAGTGCGAAAATTATTCGACTGCGCGAGGTATTTTGTTGGATCCATACTTAAAAGGCCAGCACGGGGGTACCGGAAAATCTTTGTGTTCTACTCTATGGCCGGCCGATATCGATACTCGACCATTAATCCTCGCAGGTGGTCTATCGGCTGAAAACCTAGGGTTGCGAATTCAGCAACTTTTGCCTTTTGCGATAGATCTAAACAGTGGTTTAGAAACACGCCCGGGAGTGAAAGACCCGGTGTTGGTCGCCAATGCTGTTGCTGAAGTGTATAGAGTGGACGCATTTATGAGAGAAAATTAAGATGGGCCGTAGTATCGACCAGTGGGTCGACTATATTCAAACACTGCATCATAGAGAAATTGATTTATCGCTCGAGCGGGTCCGAGAGGTTTTCTTACGAATGTATCCTGACGGAGTCCCGTATAAGGTTATTAGCATATCCGGTACAAATGGTAAGGGTAGTACCGCTGAATTACTCTCCTCGATATATAGTCGGGGCGGGTATCGTGTTGGAAAATTTACCTCTCCTCATTTAGTACGTTTTAACGAACGTTTTAGTTTGAATGGCGAGCCTATTGACGACCAACGACTGTTCACTGCATTTGAACGAGTTGAAAGATCGCGACAGGATGTACCGATAACATTCTTCGAATACGGAACTTTGTTAGCTATTGACGTTTTCGCAACTAGTAAAGTCGATTTGGCGGTTATGGAGGTCGGTCTAGGTGGTCGCCTTGATTCAGTCAATATACTCGACGCTGATGTTTCTGCTGTAACCAGTGTTTCGTTGGATCACACAAGTTGGTTGGGTGACACCGTGGAACTGATAGCGTATGAAAAAGTTGGCATCGCGCGTAAAGCGTCACCACTGGTGCTTGGGTTACCAGATCCGCCTGAAAACATGCTGAAGTATGCCCGCGACTTGGGCGCAGACGTGAGTCTGATAGGCAAAAATTTCAATTACCAACACCAGAATCAAAGCAATACTTGGACCTGGAATGGCGACGGAACTAGTCTTAGAGGGCTTCCGCTTCCATTTGGACAAACTGGCGTACAGTTAAGCAATTGTTCAGTAGCGCTCGAGATATTGAATCACTTGTCACGCCAACTGCCGTTGGCTGAAGCGGATATTGGCAGGGGCATCGCAAGTGCGTCAGTTCTTGGGCGCTGTCAGGTTTTTCAGAGCAAACCGTATATCGTATTTGATGTTTCTCATAATGAAACCTCGGTTGCGCGTCTCTCTCAATTCATAAGCACAACTTATCGAGCCCAAAGTCCCAATGGTCGTATATTGGCAGTTTGTGGCATGCTAAAAGACAAAGAAGTGCAGCAAAGCCTGGCGCAAATCAGCGATCTAATCGATGGATGGTTCACTGCTTCAATTCACAATGAGCGCGGAGCTTTGGCGGCGGAGATTGCGGCCGTTGTGTCATCTCTGTCAGACGTTCAAATACATCAATACGATTGCGTCAAAACCGCCTATAGCGTGGCTTTCGATTCATTAACAACAGATGACTGTCTCGTGGTTTTTGGCTCCTTCCATATAGTAGGTGATATACTTGATCATGTTAGTTAAACGTTTTAAAGCAACGTTTATGTTTAACCTGAAAGCCGCGCAATGCGTACAAAAGCAAAATAGACACCGAAAGTATTATGTCGACCAGTGAAAAGCTAGAACCTGAGCAATCGTCAGAATTCGATTTAAAGCATCGTGTTACCGGCGCCGCTGTGCTGTTGTTTTTTGGCGCGTTGGTGTTACCTTGGTTGTTGGGTCCCCCAAGTGAAGCCAGCAAAGTTGAGGCTGTAACCGAAGCGGCTTCGAATATTGAAATCGAGCCGGCCGATATTGTTGCCGATGATAATGCGGCAGTGGTTGTTACTTCGGCAAGTGATATCGAAGAAACTGTCTATATATCTAAGATAACTCCGCTAGATGCAAAGGGTAATCGGGATCTGATTAGAGCAGCAAATGAGGCGGCTAAAAGCACCACGGCTAACGGAGGTGTAAATGATGAGGAAGCAAATGAATTAGCCAAATTAGTACGAGAACAAAATGCGGCAATTGGTGCAGAATCAGGTGACGCGAATAGCACACAAAACGATTCGAGCGATGAATTTGAGTTGCTCGAAACGGAGCAACAAGCGCAATTGAGACGAGAGCAAGAATTACAGGCGGCTCTGGCTGCTGAAATACAATCGCAGCAAGAGTCTGTGACTAATGTTGCGCCAGCAACATCAGTTTCCAAAGCTGCAGAAAGAGTTGACGTGGGCTGGGTGGTTCAGGTGGGTTTATTCACCGAGAAAAGCCGATCGATCACCTTGATTGATGAATTGCGAAATAAAGGTTTTCAGGCTTCTAGCAGTATTGTCGATACAAACCGAGGTAAAAAAACCGGTACTCGAGTTTGGCTTGGCCCATTTTCTAAGCGAGCTGCGGCACAAAGTGAAAAAAGGCGCTTAAAGTCCAAAGCGGGTAAGGATGGTTTTATTCGTGTTTATCCTTAGTTTGTATGATGTTTAATGAATACGACGTTTAGCTTGATCGAAGAGAGTTGAGTACAACTAAAACGCTGGCCTGTAATCGGCCGGAATGAGAGGAATAAATGGGTGGATTTGATTGGATAATTGCGGCGATATTGTTGGTGTCGATACTTGTCGGTATTTTCCGAGGCTTTATTAAAGAATCACTATCGCTAATATCTTGGATATTAGCTATTTGGTTAGCGTTTAGTTTTTGTGTTCCGGCTGGCGAATTTATTCACCAATACATTAGTATTCCGGCGCCTAAATTTAGAGAATGGGCTGGTTTTGCGCTTGTCTTTATCTCCACCTTATTTGCTTTTTCGGTAATCACTTACGTAGTTACTAAGGTTTTTGTTCGAGGGCCGATAAAAGGTATAGATCGTGTCTTAGGTTTAGCATTTGGTGCGGTGCGTGGCGCCGCCATTGTTGTCGCCATTCTAGTCGTGGCGCGTGGGTTTGGTATGGAAAGCTCGGATTGGTGGCAGAATTCGCAACATATTAGTAAATTCGAGCCATTTACTAAACTTGTAGAAGAGTTGTTTCCTGATAGTGGTCTGACACCAGGTGATGATGGCGAAGGTTTGCAGCAAAAGGCGACTGAGCAAGCTCTAAAAGCGTTGACCGAAACCTAGATCAGATAAAAGCAGTAGAAATTCATCGTTTTGAAGTTACGTTAAACGTTAAACGATTGCGCTAAATAATGTATCATTCGCTTGCCGGATTGTACTTACGATTTTTCAAAGAGCATGATTCGGCATCATTCTTTGACTCCAAAGCATCTCAATAGAGATAGAGCGATAATTATGTGCGGTGTGTTAGGTATAGTAGGCAAGTCATCGGTCAGTACCAGTTTGTATGATGGCCTAACCGTTCTTCAACATCGAGGTCAGGACGCCGCAGGAATACTCACCTGTGATAGCAATGGTTTCGTTAATTTACGTAAAGATAACGGTCTTGTTAAAGATGTCTTTTTTACACGTCATATGCAACGTCTTAACGGTAATGTGGGTATTGCACACTGTCGTTACCCTACTGCGGGGTCCAGTTCTCCTGCCGAAGCCCAGCCATTTTATGTCAATTCTCCGTTTGGAATTGCGCTAGCACACAACGGTAACCTGACCAATGCAAGCCGCCTGCGCAAGCGCATTTTTAAAGACGATTTACGTCATGTTAATACGACATCGGATTCCGAAATTTTATTAAACGTATTTGCCCACGAGGTCTATAACGCCCTAGGAACAAAGACGTATTCACTTACTAATGAACATATCTTTACCGCCATAGAAGGCGTTTTTAAACGCTGTAGAGGCGGTTACGCGGTCGTTGCCTATGTAATGGGTGTTGGAATTGTGGCGTTCAGAGATAAATATGGTATTCGACCACTTATCTATGGCTACCGAGACACTGAACAAGGTCGTGAATACATGGTTGCGTCAGAGAGCGTAGCACTCGACAGTCAGGGGTTTACCGTGTTAGCCGACGTGAGACCGGGTGAAGCGATTATATTGCCGTTACAAGGTGACATCGTCAATCATCAATGCGTGAGCGACGCCAGCTATGCTCCTTGTATTTTTGAACAAGTCTATTTAGCTCGGCCTGATTCGATGATTGACGGAATATCGGTTTACAGAACTCGCATGAGAATGGGTGAAAAACTGGCCAAGAAGATAGCCAGAGAGTGGCAAGATCATGACATAGATGTGGTGATCCCAATACCCGATACCAGTAGAACATCTGCACTGGAAATGTCTCAAGTACTTGGGGTTCGTTATCGAGAAGGATTTATTAAAAATCGTTATATAGGGCGAACGTTTATTATGCCTGGTCAAGAACAACGCAAGAAATCAGTGCGCCAAAAACTCAACGCGATTGAGCTGGAGTTTCGTGACAAGAACGTGATGTTAGTCGATGACTCAATTGTACGAGGAACGACGTCTAAACAGATTGTGCAAATGGCTCGAGATGCGGGTGCCAAGAATGTGTATTTTGCCTCTGCGGCCCCACCTGTTCGCTACCCTAATGTGTATGGTATCGATATGCCAGCTGCGACCGAGTTGATTGCCAATAATCGAACGGTGGAACAGATTCAGCAAGAGATTGGTGCCGACCGTTTATTCTATCAAGATCTGAATGACTTGATTGATGCGGCATCTGAGGGAAACCCACAAATTACCAGTTTTGATACTTCTTGTTTCAGCAAAGAATACGTCACCGGAGACGTCGACAACGATTATTTCACTGAACTAGAAACAGAGCGAAATGATGGTGCTAAACAAGCTCAAGAATTTAGACCGTCGGAGCTTCGTGACGTTAGTCAAATTTCGAATTAGTCAATTAAGCGCTTTGTTGTGGGCGGCGAAATTTAGTAAGTATTTCCTCATGTCGATTAATTCGCTTAGTGTTGATCCTCGAATGTAGTTGAGAATTATGAAGAAAAAAATGTCAGATTACCGCCCAGCAACAAGAGCGGTCAGAGCAGGACAAGTGCGAAGTTCTGAATGCGAGCACAGCGAGCCTATTTATACCACTTCTAGTTTTGTATTTGATTCGGCGGAACAAGCAGCCGCTCGATTTTCGCTGCAAGAAGAGGGTAATATTTATTCTCGTTTTACCAATCCGACAGTACGCGTATTCGAGCAACGTTTAGCGGCCTTAGAGGGTGCACAGGCATGTGTTGGTACTGGGTCTGGTATGGCGGCGATGTTGGCTACTTGCATGGCGGGATTAAAAGCAGGTGATCATGTGGTCTCGTCTCGCTCGATATTTGGGGCTAACCACACATTGTTGAAAGGGTTAATGAGTAATTTCGGTGTTCAAACCACTTTTGTGAATTTGACCGACCTTGATGCGTGGCGAGAGTCCATGCAGCCCAATACCAAAATGATGTTTTTTGAGACTCCGACAAACCCACTAATGGAGATAGGCGATATTGCGGCTATTTCAGATATCGCTCATTCTTCAAACCCCGAGATTAAAGTTGTTGTGGATAATTGTTTTTGCACGCCAATTTTGCAGCAGCCTCTGGCGCTTGGTGCGGATGTTGTGCTGCATTCGGCCACCAAATTTATCGATGGCCAAGGGCGGTGTGTTGGTGGTGCCGTGGTCGGTGACGCCGATTTTGTAGGAGATAAGATTGTTGGCTTTATGAGAACAGCGGGTCCCTCGATGAGCCCGTTTAACGCATGGGTGTTCATAAAAGGCTTGGAGACATTAAGTTTG
>CAYQVT010000124.1:7315-10277 GCA_964420885.1 uncultured Gammaproteobacteria bacterium | reverse complement strand
CGCTAGATGCGTCGGCTTCAACCCCACCAATATCTAAGAATAACTCCGCTTCAAGTACGTTGCGCATCAGCACTTCAATGGTGATGGTTTCGTTCTCAAAAAAGCGATCTCCGTTTTCAGGGGAAATGATGTCTAAACGTGGCGCCCCCGACTCAGCATCAAAAACAAACAATTGCACATTCGCAACCGGGCTTACGTTTCCGTTAGGATCAGTAGCGCGTGCGGCAATGGAAATGCCGTTTGTGAAATCCTCTTCGGTGGCGACAAAACTAAATCGATTCGGATTTTGTAGTACTTCAAACGGCGCTCCGTTTTTAGACACTTCTACAGTTTCAATCCCGAAACGATCAAACGCTTGAATTAATACGTCAGTGCGTTCACCAATTGCGACAAAATCGTTATTTTCGGGCGAGATGATACTGATTGTCGGCGGTGTTCGATCGAGAAATAAAGTATATGGTTGCTCGATAATGCGATCAAAGCCAGCTCCAAAATTTATCGATAGTCTAGCCGTTAATTCAACAGGCCGGATCGGTTCACCCTCGCCCAACACATTCTGAATTCTAGGGTTCAAAAACGAGCCGCTGACTCGACCGTCGACTCTTGCCGAACCAGTCAAGACGTCAATTGGCAGGGTATTTCGAATCTGCGCGACGCCCATTCTTGCACTGGTAAGTAAATCTACATCGCCTTGAAGGTCAAAGATGATTTCACTTCGGCTCGACTCTTCGGCTTCCGCCGGGTCGATGCTGAACGATTCGAGTTCGACCACAGGGTCACGTAGTGTGATTCTAGTGTCTTCTAATATGGCGAAGCCTGCTTCGTCTCTTATTTCCCAGCGCGTCTCGAAATAATCAAAATCGGCGGCTAATAAACTTGAGAACTGACGTTGCGTATTTACACGCAGTAACGCTGTTCTAGGTGCACTAAACTCTGTTGAAACTCGATACTGATAAGATAAGCCTTCTAATGATGTGTAGTTATCTTCGGCCTCGACCAAAAATGTGTATACGCGACCTCTCGTTAATACGGTAGTTGGAGTAACCAACTCAAATGGTTGATTATTTGTTCTAACGTAAACCCGCGAATTGATCGGAGCTAAGGTATCGGGTGCTCTGAAGATTTGCTCAAATGAACCCACAGATTGGTCGGGTAATTCAGCAAAATTACCCGCCAAATCGGCAATACCATCTAGCTTGAGCAAATAACTGGCATTGTTGTCGATGATTTGCCCGACTTTCAAACGTAAGGCGATGGTATTCGAACTTACATTAACGATTTCAAAGCGATCACTGACGTCAGTATTAGCGCGGTTTGTGTAATCTAGAAAGGTCTGCGTAACCTGAAAGCCTTGTGCGGCAACATTTTCGTTAAAGGTAAGCGTGAGGGGCGAATTCAAGTCAAAGCGAAGGATTGAGTCTTGCCCTGCTGCCGTAGCAATTTCGGGTTTGGTGTCATCAATACCACGTAATAATAGATCGTCGCCAACAACAATTTGCTCATCGGTCGCTGAGCGAATAATCACCAATCGGTACTCAGCGTTGGCTAATACCGCAGGCGTGTTGTTAACAACGAGTGACCCGTTGAACAATCGATGAGACACATCATTACTTGCTGACGGCGCCGCACCACTACCCTCTTGTATTAGGTGTACCGACAAGTCTCCTTCTAGCCCTAAGCCTTCAACAATAATGGTATTTCCGCCGCTGTCACTTAAAGAACGATTGTTCAAAATGTTGTTGGTTGTCACATTCTCAACAACAATTGCTTGAGAAATAAGCACCGCGGCGGGCAAGGTTGCTGTGGCCGCCACACCAGCTTGATCAATTTGAAGCGTTTTGAAACCGGGCTCAGTGAAAGAACTGTCGAAGATTAGACTAGTCGCCTCGTTTTCCAATGAGAAGCTATCGGGCAAGAATGTATTTTCTCCCAAGCTTAGGCTAGAAACCTGATCCAAACTTTCGCCTGCTAGGCGGTATTCAACCAAACGTGAGGTGATACTATTGCTTGGCGTGATGCTTTGGATACTCGATGGCTGCAAACCAAACAAAGGTGATGTGGTGATGTGCCATGGTAAATCTAGCTGTGTTTGAGCTCCGCTAATAGGCTGTCGCGGGATGCCTGCGAGTCTAAGCTCGTACTGCTCACCAAGTTCATAGCTCGCTCCCAATATCTCAAACAATAGCTGATCACCAAGCACTCGATTGAAACCAGGTAACACTTGACCTGAACTCGACGGAATCAGTTGTACAACGACATCGGACCAATTTTGGGCCGCTCCTGAGATAGAAAGCGCTAAGGTTTGGCTAGGTGCATTGATCGCTACTGGCGAAATTGCGTGGATATTGTTAAAAGGTAACTCGACATTATAGTAGGCATTTTGTGCGCTATTTCTCCACTCCAATAGGCTGCCAGCCAAGCCAACTTGACTAATATCATCGGAATTTTGGCCTGCAATTGACGCCAGGCTGACAAGTTCCAGCTCCTGGCCCACCGAATTAACATCGAATAGTGAAATTGCATTATCTTGAGCACCGACCAAGGCCAATAACTCTCCATTGATTGTGGCGGCATCATGATTTATGAAGGCTTTGCCGATCAGTGCCTCTTGGTCGGTATTTTTGAACAAAAAGCCATCGACCATTTCCAGTTCAGCCGCCGAGCGAATGACGATACGCTGACCGTCAATCAGCAACTCTTGAGGGGCAAGTACGGTGTGCACAAAGCGAGCGCTTGACTGGCTTAGATTTGGAATCTCGAAATACTCAAGTTCTGTATCAAATAATACATAAGCGCCATTTTGATCAAAGGCGATATCGATCACCGCTTGGTCAAATGTCTGTGCTTCGATATTGTCGCCCATTACGAACGAGCTATATAGCACCCCGTTACCGTGGGCGAGTAAGACGTTTCCTGCTAGGTGAATTTCGTCAATGGAAAAGTTTGAGGCATTGGTGAAAAC
>CAYQVT010000124.1:0-7305 GCA_964420885.1 uncultured Gammaproteobacteria bacterium | reverse complement strand
ACATTCACTTTCTGTGGTGCAAATACATTACTCAAATCATAGATGCTGATTTGGTCAGTGCCATTTTCAGTAAGAATGGCCATATACTGACCAGCCAAGCTGATGTCCAAGATCTTTCCATCGATTTGTCCGGTAGACAATGTTTGAGGTATTCGACTGTTTGCGGTGCTGCTTATTCGCCAATTATCGGTTGTAGCACTTGAATCGGTATCAACTAATGCCAGTAGCGAGCCTATTCGGTTGAAACCATCTATTCGGTTTAGCTGCCGGTCAGCACCAAGCTCAATATTGAGGTCAGTATTAGTAAAACTCTCATCCGCACCATCGCCATTACTCGCGGTAATGGCAACTTGACCCAAGATATTGGCGGGAATCAGAAAACTTAGGGTGTTTGGGTCTTCCAGTACAACGTCTTCTACCACCTCGCCATTGACTCGAATCACGGTTGTTTCGCTGAAACCGCTGCCGGTGATTGCGACACGTTCAGATTGATTGAATATGAGCCGCGACCTTGACTCGTCTACGGTGTTTTGTTGTTGATCAAAAACCCCTACCTGATTAATTCGCGCGTCAGACACATAGGTAAATGCGGCTCTTAATGACGCACTTAGACCATTATTCTCAACCTCGACAGACACTAGGCGGTTATCCGCTGGAGATTCCTCTAAAGCCGGTAGCGCTAAGGTGATACGCTCACTAGTCACCGAGTTGAATTGAGACGCCGGAATTTCAACGCCACCCAAGCGCACCTTGGTATCGACGCTGAAATTTTCGCCAACCAAGGTAATGAGTTGACCTCCACGCCAGCTAGCAAAGTTGGGCGTCACTTCGTCGAGGCTCGGAGTAACTGCGTCAACCCCAATAAAACGGAACTGATAGTCGGCTTGCAGTCTCTGACCGAGGTTATCTCGTACGGCATTCGACAAACGAACGCGATACTGCTTACCATCTTCCCACAAAGAGGTGGGTCGAAAAATCAGACGAGAACCGTTATTGTTTGTTTCAAGGGAAACGAAGCCATCTACCTTCGCGCCATCGAGTGTCACTTCAAGTATTTGTTCACCGTTATCGCGGATCTGAGCGAAATCAAGGTGGCGATTAAACTGCAGCTCTATCGGGGCATCGCTGGCTAATCTCGATTCGGGCTCGGGTAGTTGTTCTACAATCGTCAATAGGTTGTTCACGATTGTGTTCAAACGACCACCAAGCTGCGATATCTGATTGATATCGTTAATTGGGTTTTCGGCCGCTATAGGTTCATCACCAGGGTTTACAGGGCGCAAAAATGGAAACGCACTACCTACGTAAAGTGCTTGCGGGTGAAAGGCAAGGGTTTGAGCATCGCCTACTACTGAGAAATAATTTAGTAATTCAATGTCTGAGTTAAAGCGATTTTCTAACCAACTTGAAACGTCAAATAGTTGTATGTCGCCCTGCCCACTCACAACGTAAAGGGTTTGACCACGAAGTTCTAATTGACCAGCAAACAGGTCTCCATTTCGCAACAAATAAGCGAGATTGAGAGAAGCTACGAGCGTCGCACCGGTGTCGTTTAAGACGAATAATTCAACCGTACCGATGGAACCGGTTGAGACAAATAGCTTGTTGCCCTTTTTAAGTATGCCGCGTGGCCTAAAGCGTTGACCAGAGGTAAATCTCGCTTCAATGTCGCTTTGAATTTGGTAATCGCCAGACACCAGTTCTATTTCTATAATGCGACGTGAATTCGGCATTGCGGCCCATAAACTATTGCCATCGTGAAATAGTTGATCGCTTGTTCCACGCAATTCAAGGCTGCTAATATTTCGTAATAACCTTATTCGACGTTCCTCTGTTAACTTATAAATTTGTATACCGGCACTGGAAGAAACGTACAGTAAATTACCGTCAACAATCAGGTCTCTGGCGGTGCCCAGCAATTGTTCGGTGTTTAGTAAGGTTGGATCAGCTGGCAACGTTGTATCGAAGTGGTATAGCTCAGTACCACCAATGGCATATAGATTATTGTCTTCGCCACCCAGCGCAACAAAGCCATCTGGTGCCAGGCCACCAGTAACATCAATATGGAATGGAAAGGTATCCCCGGCGAATTCTCGTTCTATTATCTGTGGTCGCACTGGGTCAGAAACATCAGCCACTACGAGTCTCGCCACGGTAGATCGTAACCGCCGTTCTACTCGCCCTGTTTGACTGCCAATCACATCGTAACTGCCACCGGTGACTGAGTACAAAATTTGATCGCCAAGATGAACTGCTGAAACTGGGCTTGGTCTGTCAGGATTAAGATCAACAAAACCGGTTGGATTGGATGAATAAAAGTAGTCAACGGGTGACGTTACTTGTTCGCCTGGAAATTGCAGGCTTTCTGCTGTGACCTGAGAGAACCCAAAGGAGCCAGAAGGCGCGCGTACCTGAATATGACCGCTGTTTATAACGCGAAGATCTCCGGCTGGAGTGGCGCCAAAGCGAACCAACGTGTCTTGATTAAAACCACTGCCAAAGATATCGACAGTATTTCCGCCTTGCGGTGGGCCGCGGGTGGGTCTGAGGTCATCAATATCGATTTGAGGCAATATAACCAGAGCACCGCGTTTAATAGCACTGAGGTTCGCGTTAGAAACGGTTAATGGCAACGTCAGGACGTCATTAGTTAAAAATAGATTCGGTACTGAAAATTCGATCTGGTCGTCACTTATGGATTGAATCGAGGATGATGGTACGACGGTTTCGCCAATACTAATCTGTATCGCTTGGGGATTAGAACCAAAGCCAGCGCCGCTTATTCGTGCTGCTTCAGTGCCATCGGCATGAAAGAAGTGTTCACCAATTGACCCATCTTCATTAATACGCTGAATGGCGTCTAGTTGGGGACGAACTGACTCGATTAGCTCGTACTGAGCATTCACTGCCGCGAGTAGAGGCACACTGCTCAAGGCTCTTATATCGGTGGTGATTTCTAGATTGATTGGTCCAAAATAAGTATTTTGATCAGTGAAATTGATATCAATAAAAGCGCCAGCAAGCGTGTTAACCGCTGTTAATTGATAACTATCCGGATTAAGCGCTTGATTGCTAACGTCACTGAGCAAAATGGCGTTTTGAATAAGGTCTGCGTCGGTATTAATTAGCTCATTAAATTGAACACGAATGAATTCGTTCTCGCCAATTGTTGCACCCGAACTTGGATTCATGGCCGACACCACTAAGGCGGGGGTAGCGGTGTCAACAATACCCGTAGCATTGGAAGAAAAGGTTCCGCCAATGTTAGCAAAAAGCTCAGCGCCCGCCTGATCAATGGCATTCCAATAGACAGTTTGATATTCGCCTGACTGAGTAATTTGCAGGGTAATAATTTCGTCACTGGTGGTAATCACTATCTGACCGTGTTGTACCCTCATAGACGCGCCAGTGATACTATTTATGGTCCCACGTTCAACGGGCTGAATTCGATAACTGCCGTTTTGAACATCGTCAAAAACTACCAAATACAATGCATTTTCTTTCTTGAGTAAAACGAACAACTCGTCATTTAACCATTGGATATCCACCGGTTGGCCAAGCAACTCCCCATCACTGAACACCAAGGTATTGAATCCCGCCGGCGGTGCTAGTAAGTCATCATTGACATCGTAAAAACGAATGAAGCCTGTGCCAAGGGAATCTGCGGCCGATAAGGCTAAGGTATTACGCTGTGGATTAAACGCGACATCAGTGGCGAAATGCCCCGGTACAGAAAAACTACTAATCAGCAACGGCTTGGACAGGTCTGTGATATTGACAACCGATAAACCGCTCTCGCCATTGGCTAAATACGCGACGTTATCAACCAAGGCTACGCCTGCTACGGGGTCGGGTGTTCTTAGCTGCGACAAGCGGATGGGGTTTTCAAAAATTCCGATGTCGTAAATTTCAAGCCCAGACGGTAATAGAAAACGATTCCCGGCTTGTGTGTTAGGTAATTGGTCTTTTATGCCCGCAAAAAGAGTATTGTTTCTTACTTGCGCAGCGCCAAGAACATGTGGCGGGTAATTCGGAAGGTCGATGCCTAAACCGTTAGACAAATTATAAGAAATTTGCCCAGCCAGATATTCGTCGCCGGCTATTTCGAGATAAACGCGATAGCGCTCAGGAACAATCACTCCTGGAATGATGAACTCGAAGCTACCTTGAGATTTCACATCATCCTTAAGGTCGATGTCCGAGAAACCGAGTTCGTTTATGCGCGTCCGTATCTCGTTCCCTGTATCCGAACGCAATATAACCTTAGCACCCGGGAGAATCACATCTTTACTGGTGTTTATGGTTGCCAGTTGTCCGCCGCGTATGTCTGATGACTCTGGGCTTAAGTCGAACTCAACGTTAACTATTTCATCGGCAGTAATAATCGCTCCGACTAATTGTGTCTCTAGTTCACCATCGCGTAAACGGATATGATGTTCACCGTTAGAGAGGGGCAAAATGTCTAATGCACTTGCAGGTATCTGAGCCGTGTTTGTGTCTATCACATTGATGCTAACAGGAAAGGCATCAATTAATAGTTGCATCTCCGAGCGAAAATTTCGCCCATGAATGGTAATCGGCTGTTGGGTACCACGGTGGTAAAAATTATCATCTATAGAGGTTACTATCGGCCGCTGAGCACCGTTTGACGCTTGCTTGAAATTATGCACAAATGGCACCCACTGACCTGTGCCGCGTAGCGTTCTCACGCCATCGATAACCACCCGATACTCAATACCTTCTTGGCGATCGAATATTAGCTCAAAACTTTGAGCACTGCTGTCAGTCTGATTTACTGCCTCGATGCTAACATCGATGGGTGTTTCGGAGTCTGTACGGTACACGGTTACTACTGATTCTGAACCGATTGAGTCAACGTTTATCGTCTCGTTAAACGTAACTTGATAGCCTTCATTCGCCGCTAGATAGCCACCTTCCTCTACCGACGCCGAGACTACGAAAGCGGCGGGCAACTGCAAAGTACGCAACCCGGATTCACCGGCACCCGCGATCATTCGATCACGAAAAATGTCCAAACTGTTTATATTCTCGATGTTTCCGGCGGACACAACGACGGGGTCCATCGGATCTGCAATATCTAATACAATTGGACCTGCGGCTTCGGCACTAATAAAGAGTAAGTTACCTAGGACCCTTAGGCGGCGGGCGCTTGCATTAGACTGCTGAAGTGATTGCAAGCTAAATGAATGCCGCTCCTCGGGGCGAGATAAATTAACAAATTCAAGACCGCCTGAGCCTAAAGCCGCAATAAGGTAGCCTTTAAAAGAGGCTAAATCAAAGACCGTATTTGCGAAGCTGAATTCTTGCGTTAGCAATGGATCAAAAATATTGATCGACTGTACGCTGTCTGCCTGACCTTCAACCGCTCTGGCCGCCGTTTCAGCCAACCAACTTGGAGGGCAGGCTGAAGACCACGCAGCTCCCTGGCTATTGCCACCGTTGTATAACCAGTCATCATTGTAAAATAGTACATCGCCCCCGCGTAATACGCTGATGCCTGAATCGACTTTAAGGGGATCGTCTGGAGACACATAACTAAACGTTGTCAAACCCGCGGGAGTTGAGAGCCCCGTGTCGAAACCGCAGCTTCGTTGCGGTGGTTCAGCTCCCTCTGCTCCTGTGGTAATAGAGCTGTATAGGCTGTAATTAATTTTTTCGATGTCTTTAACCGTACCACCATCTCTGACCCGACTCAGAAGCTGCAAGCCATTTTGTTCGTCAAAATTAAGACGAGCTATGCCCTGCATCCCAGAAGCAACATAAAGCCGACTTCTTTGTACGCTATCCTCCTCGTCGAAAGATTGTTGTATGCGAATAGAATCGGCCGAAAATGGTAGGCTAATCGGGCCAAGAGAATCCAACTCTTGTTGCTCTTCATCGGTTAAGGGAGGAACATCAGCGTCAAACAGGGACGCTGTTTGTCTTGCCTGTAATTCGAAACTTCTCTGAGCCTGATCTAATTCCGCTCGCCCCTGAGTTCCACTAGGTAATGTAGAAACTCCACCCACTTGCAATGGTGCTGTGGGATTTTGAACGTCGTAGCTTGTCGCAATCAAGGTTTCATTGAAAACTGGTAGTCTAAACACTTCGCCGATAGTAAAGTCGTTAAACAAACCGGTTGCTACTGCTGCCACGCCACTCACTTGGTCAACATGAACGTCTGTCGGTGAAGTGAGTGCTGACCTCACATTAGAAAGCTGGGTCAATCCATAACCAAAACCTTGGCGACCCGTTAGTGACGCTCTATTGCCATAGCGGTCAATACCGAAAACATCGTTAAGCCCACTAGTACCACGAGGCGTGGTCAGTTCTAGGCGATTACTTGATAAAACTCGTAAGCTTCTTGCCGGTTGTGAACCGATTTCAATAGTCAATCCGTCGAATACTGTATTACCCGGCTCAAAGCCTGAACCTGTGATGGTCAATCGTGTACCACCTTGAATTGGACCCCACAACGGGCTTAGGCTATCGAAGCTTACAGGTTCGTCGATTTGTAAACCACCTCTTAGGCTCGCTGATTGCTCCACCCCATTTTGATTAACAACAATTCGAAGGTCATATTGCCCAGCATTTTCGATTGCCGGAGTAACCGCGCGAATGATAGCAATGCGTTGGTCTTCGGAATTTTGCTCAATTTCTGTAATCGTAAGCTCTGTTTCTGCGAGAAACACCCTAACTCGACTTTGATCGTCTGGGATACCCAACCCAGAAATCGTTATGTTAGCGCTCTGGCCCATTTGAATACGCCTAGGAACAACGGCGTCTATCGAAATCGAGTCTGGGCGACTGCCGCGGTACAATAACGCTCGTCTCTGGGTTGATTCGAGCTCATACAACTCTAGGTTTATTTGTTCACCATTATTGATGATGGGTCTACTGGCAATAATGCCTGCCGAGGCTTCAACCAGTAATCTGTCATTAGGTTGCAATGAGTTCGGTTCAACAAGGGTAATGAGTGCGTCGTTATTAATGATCTGAACTCGTGATGCGACGATTGCCCCGTCCTCAGTAAAGACTGAGAAATGACCAGTGTTTTCTGGGAATAAATCGATTGCACGGTTAAAACGAAGGCGGATACTTAAATCACCATCAGTATTACGATCTAAGATTCCATTACTAGGATCAAGCATGCTTAGCTTAAGAATGGCGTCTGGTGTTTCTTGTAATACGCCTCGATTGAACTCGTCGACACCTCCGCCAATCGCCGAAAATGACGTCGCCAACACGGTATTTATATTATTGCCATCAAACGCTTCGTAACTGTCTACGTAAATTGGATTACTA
>CAYQVT010000123.1:0-10283 GCA_964420885.1 uncultured Gammaproteobacteria bacterium | reverse complement strand
GACGTAAAGGCCGACGGCACCCCTGACATCTCCATGCCCACGTCAAACCCCTCTGTCATGCCCAGCTCCTGCATAACGTCCTCGATTCGCTGATTCGCGACGTTAACGGCGCGACTAGCACCCATTTTAACGGCCAAGTCTAAGCGATAATCGTTTACATCGGTGATTACAACATGGCGCGCGCCAACGTGTTTCGCCACCGCAGCCGCCATGATTCCAATTGGGCCTGCACCAGTGATAAGCACGTCTTCGCCAGTCAAATTAAAAGACAACGCAGTGTGAACAGCGTTCCCAAAGGGGTCGAAAATAGCCGCCAACTCATCACTAATATTGTCAGGAATTTTAAACGCATTAAACGCAGGTATCACAAGATACTCGGCAAAAGCACCTTGGCGATCAACACCAACCCCGACGGTATTGCGACACAAATGACGGCGACCAGCGCGGCAGTTGCGACAATGACCGCAAGTAATGTGGCCCTCGCCTGACACGCGATCACCTTTCTCAAACCCACGAACTTCTTGGCCCATATCGACCACTTCACCAACATATTCATGACCCACAATCATGGGAACGGGAATGGTATTTTGTGACCATTCGTCCCACGCGTAAATGTGCATGTCGGTACCGCAAATTGCGGTTTTCCTGATTTTTATTAGTAGATCATTCGGCCCTGCCACTGGCAGCTCAGCTTGGGTCATCCAAATGCCTTTCTCTGGATGCAGTTTAGACAAGGCTTTCATATTATTGACGGCATTCATTATTAAATTACTCCGATCTCTTTGCCTACTTTGATGAAGGCATCCACGGTAAAATCCACTTGTTCCAGACTGTGTGCCGCGGACATTTGAGTACGAATTCGCGCTTGTCCTTTGGGTACCACAGGAAACGAAAAACCAACCACGTAGATGCCCTCTTCGAGCATACGGGCAGCCATCTTAGTAGCTAACTTCGCATCCCCCAACATTACTGGAATAATCGCATGGTCGGCACCCGCTAGAGTAAAACCGGCGGCACTCATTCGGTTTCTAAAATGCTCGCTGTTTCGCCTCAGTGCACCGCGTAGATCGTCTCCAGCCGCCAGCAAATCAATCACTTTTATTGACGCAGACACAATTGCCGGCGCTAAGGAGTTGGAAAACAAATACGGTCTAGATCGCTGACGCAACCATTCAACCACTTCTTTTTTGGCTGAGGTAAAGCCGCCTGAGGCACCACCCATGGCCTTGCCCAAGGTGCCAGTGATAATGTCGACTCGACCCATTACGTCGCAATGCTCATGGGTTCCTCGACCCTGTTCTCCGACAAAACCAACAGCATGAGAATCGTCAACCATCACCATCGCGTCATACTTGTCAGCAAGATCACAAATACCGTTTAAGTTAGCAATAACGCCGTCCATCGAAAAAACGCCGTCGGTCGCGATCAACTTAAACCGCGCGCCGGCCTCGCTAGCGGCAATCAATTGGGCTTCAAGGTCCACCATGTCATTATTTGCGTAACGAAATCGTTTTGCTTTACATAAGCGAACACCGTCGATAATACTCGCGTGATTTAGTGCATCGGAAATAATGGCGTCATCCGGGCCTAGAAGTGTTTCAAAGAGCCCCGCGTTGGCATCAAAGCACGAGGAATAAAGGATGGTGTCTTGCATGCCGAGAAAGTCACTTAATTTTGCTTCTAGGGTTTTATGTATATCTTGAGTACCGCAAATAAAACGTACCGAGGCCATTCCAAAGCCGTGCGCATCTAAGCCGTCCTTCGCAGCTGCGATTAGCGCTGGGTGATTGGCCAACCCCAAATAGTTGTTGGCACAGAAATTAAGCACCGAATCGCCCGGCGCGACGTCAACCGTGGCGCTTTGTGCACTGGTTATGATTCGCTCTGCTTTATACAGCCCGGCTTCTTTTAGCTCAGCGATATCGGATTTTAATAATTCTGTAAAGTTATTCATTTTCGAAAACCTATTAAACAATCGAGCGGGGTTAAATAATGGCGTCAACGTAACGTTGCTGCATGTCGATATAAATCTCTTTCGCCATCTTACGCGCTTCATCAAGAGACATAAACTTTGCCGAAAAACTTGGTATTGCTTGATCTATCGACAGCGCGCTAGCTGCAACGACGTGCTCAATTAGATCCAATGGATTTTCAATACCCATCGCAAACCGAATGGTAGTCGGGAATATTTGAGCTTCTATTTGCTGTTCAGCATTCAACTCAGAGTGCGTGGTTAGCCCAGGGCAACTCACAATACTATTTGTCTGCCCTAAACTGATCATGTGAGAGAAAGCTGGCTCTAGACAATCAAAGAATCGGTGGAATTCAGCATCGGGAATTTCGGCGCCCATATCCACTGTAAACAAACCAGAGGGGAACCCGAGAAAAAGATTTTTCTGAGCCAATGCGTAGTTTTTGTTACCTGGTAGACCATTACAATTAACCTTAATCATGGGGTGCGAATCCATGAAGGTTGCAAATATTTTAGTGGTAATGCACTTCTTCAGCATACGTACTTCTAATGTGCGCATACCCGCCATGACTTCAAATGCGGTATCAGCATTTAGAAAGGCACCTTTGATATAGTACACATTCCAAAACATGGTGTTTTCCCAATCCGTCATACCTTTAGGAATGAACATATCTTCGTTGCGGGCGATGACGCAGCCAGCGATTACCGAGCCCGATCCAGTGAGGTCTTTGGTATAGCTGTGAATCACGAAATCGGGCCGTTCCACTGGATCTTGCCGTTGAAGAGGTTGAACTAAAAAGGGCGTACCGACGGTTGCGTCCAAAATCACCCGCACACCTGACTCATGCGCCAATCGACACAACTCTGGAACATCCAAGACATAACCGTGGGGATTACATGGCGATTCAATATAGAGATAAATTTGCTTACCCACAGCCAAGCGATCAGCATAGTCTACTTTTACCTTAGCCAAGGCTTCAACGAAGGCGCTGGATTCTTCACCCGCAAATTGCTTTACGGCGATGTTAAGGTTTGAAGGTTTAGCAAACCAATCATGAATCAATTGGTGCGCCCCACCATAAATGTTTTGACTCGCGATTAATATGTCTTCATGGCCCAGTACATGGGATAGAGTGGCGTCAATCGCCGACATACCACTATTAAAATTCCAAGCCAAATACTCCCCGGCATACGGCCCAGCTTCGATATCTACAATGTGGTTTGCGAGGGAAATGGAGGTTGGGTTAAGCAGACGCGAATAAATGTCCAGCATCATCTCTTTGCCTTCGAAAGCGTCACTAATCCATTCAGCGCAAGCATAAATGTAGGTTGCGGTGCGTGTGATCGCGGGCGTGGCAGAAAACACCGCATTGACGTTGTCAAACACCGGGTAAGCGGATTTAGCACTCATGGTTGATTGGCTGTAATTCAAAGCTTGATAGCTGCTTCTAAACGGGTTTTGCAGAGTATCAAGCACTTTCGCCAACTGAAACGAAAGGAATTTTTTAGCGTTGAATAAAGCTGCCTTTTCAGTGGTTTCTAGGGACGCCATACTCATTTGAGTTTCTTGCCACATGCGTTCGATATTCCCTTGGCATTCATAAACACGCTCAACTGTGCTTAACAAGGCTTTCCCTAAGTCGCCGTCGACTTCGATATTAAAATGCGCGAGTTGCTCAGCCGCAAGCCCCTTTACTGTTTTGGCCTCGGTGGAGTTTCTCCGTGGTGAAAGCTTTTTCGCTGAATCGAAAATTTCTTTTTCATTATTAGTTGTCATTTTCAAACCGCCTTCTCAAAATTCGTTAAATCAGGCTTTATCATATACAATATTTTACATATAGTGACACTGCCAAATTTAATTCGGAATTGAACACATATGAGCGACATAGACCAAATCGACTTCGAAATAATCGCTGCTCTAAGGAACAATGCTCGGATCAATAACAAGGAACTTGCCGCACAGATCGGTTTAGCACCCTCGTCATGTCTTGAGCGAGTTCGTTACCTTCGAGCCAGAGGTTATATACGAGACGCTCATGTGGAGGTTGATTTAATCGCCCTTGGCTTAGGTTTACAAGCCATGGTTGCCATACGAATCAATCAACACTCGAGGGTCGGATTAGAGGCTTTTCAGAATTACGTAATCAGCCTTAACGAGGTACTCACGGTTTACCATCTCAGCGGAGCCAACGATTTCATGGTTCATATAGCCGTAAAAGACGCTGAAACTCTCAGAGATTTTGTGCTTGACTCTTTTGCGGAACGCCCAGAAGTTGCTCACATAGAAACCGCGGTTATTTACGAGCAAGTCAAGAATTGGAATCTTGTCGACCAGCGCGTTGCAGGGCGCACTGAATAATCAGCCTATTTCTGAGCTAATGAGACAATGAGAGTTTCGTATCGAACATAAAGGGCAGTGCAAGAGTTCTTCGAATCAACTCATAACACATAGCACAGATTGCAAATGTCGCAACCATAAGCACCAACGGTTAATACAAGCCTAATACAACGCTTATCAAGCTTTATCTTCAAAATGTGTCGTCGTCGTGACGGGCTCGTGACGTAGTAAGCCCGCTTTTTTTGTGGAAGAATAAGTTCTCTCAAGCAATCACAAACAAGGAGATTGGAATGAAAATCACATTGAATTCGGACAAACTAAAAAAGTGGCGTGTAGAAAGATGCTGGTCTCAAGAACAGCTTGCCGAAGTTGCAGGGGTGAGTTTGCGAACGATTCAGCGTATAGAGAACGGTAAAACAGCTTCTCGTGATTCTGCTTTGTCCCTAGCCACAGCATTCAATGTAGACGTCAGCACCCTCAGTCTAGATATTGACTCTCAAGTCGAAAACGCTAGAGCGGCCGAGAAAACTAAACAGTATTTACAATTTAAACTGTCAGCGATTATCCATGTCGCAAGTTATGTATTTGTTATTGCGGTTCTTGTCGCCATCGATTTATCTAGCAGCCCAGAACGCTTGTGGGTTATTTGGCCGGCTATCGGTTGGGGCATTGGTGTACTCGCTCACATCGGTTCGGTTTATTTGCTTAAGCATATAAGCAAAACCGAAGAACAAATTTCATACCTGGATTAATACTTAATATCTCCTGATAGTTTTTGAATGCTGACACTCGTTCAACGGCTCTTTCATTCAACGACACTCTCGTTCAGCGGCTTTGCGTTGAACAGTGTTTTTAAATAATTCTTGCTGAACAAAGCTGCGGTTTTGATATCTCAGACCGCAAACTGAACAACCCCGGAGCGGCAACTAGGGTTCCTCGTTTATACGAGAACGCTTACCCCGAGCTGTTATTATAAACAATAAATAAACATAAATAAACTATTCGTTTTGTGTGTTATTGTGAAGAACTAAGCAAAGCACATAAACTGACCGAGTAGGTTCAGTCAAAGTAGGCGGCAGATTGGTAACCGGTGATCCCAACAATACAATCTTGCCGTAACAGCACTCTATGTGTCGCTGCTTGCTCCTCTTGCCAAATATCAACCGCGACAAATGGGTCATCATAACTCCAAGAAGAACAATGAAGAAAATTTAGATCATTTTTAGATTGGAGATGCTGCCGTAATAAGATAGCGACTTTTTGGTCCTTAACGTCGACGAACACGGTGTAGTTAATCTGCTTGCTGGTTATGTCGACAATATATTCGGCCGCGGTTGTTGTGACCTGTTGCTCTAGATGCTTACCGCTCTCTAGGTATTCGCGAGACACGCCCAATACCTGAGAAATTTTCTTAACCTTCGCAGCTGGCACGCCTCGCTTCTTCCAGTTATTTATGTTTTGAGTCGACTCATCAAGAATACCCGCAAACCACACTTTAGTCTTACCTTGAATTTTGAGTTGTGACTCAATGCGTTTAAACATTTTGTTCATCCCCTAATTTTACGTGGATAAACAGAAATTCATATAAACAAATAGTTTGACGAATAACTACATTATGTTTATATTAAAAATATGGAAATGAATAAGGACGTTAAAATATTTGTTGCAGAATTTGGTCTAAGCAAGCTAGCTCGCGCATTAAGTAAGACAACGGGGTCGCAATTCACTCCACAACAAATAAATCATTGGCGACGGCGTGGAGTTCCCTATAAATGGCACGACGTCTTTAGCGAAATATCGGGCATACCCAAATACAAACTAAAACCGTAGTTATATGCTAATCCAGTATAGGCTTATTGATTGGGGCCGATTAATAAACGCACAGTTAGCCTGCAACCACTACTTCATAGCTTAAAGCCGGATAACTTATTACGGCGTAGCAAACGAGAGCCACGAACTGCCCTACTCACTTAATAATTTTCAAGTGCGATGTATCTCGCTTGGGCTTGGTTTTAGTTTTTAATGGGGTTGGCTCAGCAGGGTTGCGTGCGGGGCCGCTTGGCTCTGGGTCAGTACTATCGTCGTCCATGTCTTCAAAGAAAATACCTTGTGAATTCTCACGTGCAAATATTGCCAAAACCGCATCAATTGGCAGAAAGATATCCTGCTCAATACCACCAAATCGTGCTGAAAAGCTAATGCACTCGTTATCCATCACATGCAGTTGCACCGCAGACGAGCTTATATTTAACACTATCTGCCCGTCTACCACATGGGCCTCTGGCACTTCGACACCATCCGCTTCCGCGTTTACCAATACTTGCGCGGTAAAGCTATTGTCTTCGGCCCACTCGAAGATAGCGCGCAACAAATATGGCTTAGTTGATGTCATTGAATGCTCAGCACCAATTTGAAACAGATCTTCTAAAAGCCGCGAAGATCGCGTTCCGTGTCGCTCATGCTGTCTTGAAAAGCCTGACGTGCGAAAAGCCGCTCAGCGTATTCCTCTACAACTTGAGCTTGCTTAGGCAACACAATATTCAGCACTGGCAGACGCCATAACAACGGTGCCAAAATAACATCCACTAAGGAATACTCATCTCCCATGGCGTATTCTTGCTCGGTAAATAGCGGAGAGATCGCAATCAACCCATCTCGAATAACTTTATGCGCGGCTTTGTCTCTCTTATCTTCCTGCAACGCTTTTACCGAATCAAACCAGTCTCGATTTAAGCGCATGATCATTAGACGCTGCTTGGCCCGCGAAACCGGGTCTACCGGCATCAGCGGCGGGTGAGGTAGACGCTCATCAAGATATTCGTTGATTATGAATGGGTCATACAAAATTAAATCACGATCAACCAAGGTGGGCGTCTCGTAGTATGGGTTGAACTCAGCAAGCTCCTGGCACGTGTCTGAAGGATCAGTGTAAACCACTTCACATTCAATGTCCTTTTCTTGTAAGACAATGCGACAAGCATGACTCAACACGCAGTCAGTTCCAGAGTAGAGCGTCATGATTGAACGTCTGGTTGCGAGTGTATTCATACGAATTTCCTATTTATTAATTGGGGTATAGATTACCTAAACGGGCTAAATCAAATTGATTTTGCTGCGTTTTCTGGTTTCTTAAAAAAAACAAAACGCGGCAAGGGACAGCCCATGCCGCGTTTTTAATTAGTTTACTAAATTACTAGTGAACGTCGCGCCAGTACTCAGCCTTCAGAACCATGCAAAGAAGCATTAGAATAATCAAGAATGCCAAGGTGAATACACCGATGCTTTGACGTTTCAATTGAGCAGGTTCAGCCATGTAAGTTAAAAAGGCGGTTAGGTCTGCCATAGACTTATCGAATTCGGCTGGCGTCAGCTTACCGGGATGCTCAAGTTCGAAGATAGTGTCTCCCACGATCGTTTGATCGTCGGCAGAGCCGTTAGCCGCGTGCGCGTCAATTGCGCCATGGCTACCAGACTCGACTTTCCCAACGATGCGCTGCACACCTTGCAATTCATACAAAGCATGCGGCATTGCGACGTTTTCGAACAAGGAATTATTCCAACCGCTAGGGCTGCTTTCATCGGGGTAAAACGCACGTAAATATGTGTATATCCAATCAGGCTTGCGAACACGAGCCACCAATGAAAGGTCAGGGGGAGCAACACCAAACCATGCTTTAGCGTCTTCGACTGGCATGGTGGTCTTCATCAAATCCCCTTCTTTTTCGGTGGTAAACATCAAGTTTTCCTTGAGCTGCCACAATGGAATATCTAGGTCTTCGGCAACCCGGTTATAACGCGAATACTCAGCGCTATGACAAGATAGGCAATAGTTGACGAACAATTTAGCGCCATTTTGCAGCGCCGCTTTGTCGGACATATTCATGTGTACCTTATCAACCGCTGCACCGTGGCCACCTGCAGCATAGGCGCTAGAGCCAATCACACTGGAAAAAATAAGAGCAAGCAATACAAGAGAGAGTTTTTTCATTTTAATGTCTCCTAGTGCGCGTCAAAGGTAACACGCGTTGGCTCAGGTTTAGTTTTACCAATACTGGTAAACCATGGCATCAAAGCGAAAAACGCAAAATAGATAACGGTACATACCTGTGCTAACAACGTTTTACCAGGTGTTGGCGCATTCATACCCAGATAACCCAAAATAAAGAAAGCAACTAAGAAAAGAGCCAAAGCTATTTTAAACGGCATGCTACGGTAGCGGATCGACTTTACCGGAGAACGATCTAACCAAGGAAGCAAAAAGAAACAAACGATTGCCGCGGCCATGAGAACGACTCCCCAAGCCTTACCACTGCCAAACTGCAAACCAACAAGTATGCCGATGGCTAGTACACTTAAGGCCAACTTTGCTTTCAAATCGACTTTGGCTAATACCCACAACCAAACCATGGTCAAAACAGTGATGATTTGCAAGGCAAACAGCAAGGTTGTTGTGCTAGCACGCAAGATCGAATAGAACGGCGTAAAATACCATAGCGGCACAATATCAGGCGGTGTTTGCAGAGGATTGGCGGGAGCGAAATTATCTTTCTCTAAAAAGATGCCTCCAAAGTCTGGCCAGAAAAATACGATACCAAGATAGATAATCAAGAAACCGCAGACACCAACAAGATCTTTTACCGTGTAGTAAGGGTGAAAAGGAATGCCATCTTTAGGATGTCCGTCTTCGTCCAGCTCTTCGTAAATATCGATGCCATCTGGGTTGTTAGAACCAACCTGATGCAGCGCAACCAAATGCAAGAACACCAAGGCAACCAAGATCAAGGGCAATAAAATCACGTGAAACGCAAAGAAACGGTTCAAGGTCGCGTCAGAGATAACAAAATCACCGCGAATCCATTCAGTTAACGCCGGACCAACGTAAGGAATTACGTCAAACAGCGACAGAATTACCTGCGCACCCCAATAAGACATATTGCCCCAAGGTAGCAAGTACCCCATAAAGGCTTCTGCCATTAATGCCACGAAGATCACACAACCAATCAACCAAACTAATTCTCTAGGCTCGCGGTGTGAGCCATAGATAACCCCACGAAACATATGCATATACACCACCACGAAGAACATGGAGGCGCCTGTTGAGTGCAAATAACGAACCAGCCAGCCAAAAGGTACATCACGCATAATGTATTCGACAGAGGCGAATGCTAGTTGTGCATCCGGTTTATAGTGCATCGTTAGGAATATGCCAGTGGCAATTTGCACCACCAACATCAAAATAGCGAGCGAGCCAAAGAAGTACCAAAAGTTAAAGTTTTTTGGCGCCATATATTCGGCAAGATGCTCATTCCAGACCTTAGTAGCTGGGAAGCGTTGATCAACCCACTCCATAAGCGCGTTGGCACTTTTATGGTCGTCATGACGATGAATAGCCATTATGCAGTCCTCCCATCGTCTTCACCAATGGTGATAACGGAACCTTCAAATTTATACGGTGGTACCGGCATATTCGTTGTTGCCGGTACGTCTTTATATACTCGACCGGCCAAGTCAAACTTGGAACCGTGACATGGGCAGAAAAAGCCGCCTTGTGAGTCATCTCCCATTTGAGGATCAGGTCCGATGGCTAATTTTTCTACTGGAGAGCACCCTAAGTGTGTACAAACTGCTTCCATCACCAATAATTCTGGTTTGGAGGCATCAGCACGCTGATTGTTTTGCGCATAACCCGGCTGAGCACTGGCTGCCGAGTCTGGGTCGGCTAAGTTAGCTTTGATTGTATCTAGGCCTGCCATCATCTCTGCAGAACGTTTTAGTAGAACAACGGGTTTGCCACGCCACTCGACTTTAACCAGTTGACCTTCTTGAATTTTTGAAAAGTCATACTGAACCGGTGCACCGGCATTCTTCGCGCGTTCACTAGGGCTCATGCTCATTACAAACGGCGCAACGGCCGCGCCAACGCCGACGGCGCCAAACCCTGCGGTAATACCGGTGAGGAAACGACGCCTCTTT
>CAYQVT010000122.1:0-10377 GCA_964420885.1 uncultured Gammaproteobacteria bacterium | reverse complement strand
GCCCACGAAGATCGGGAGTTAACACTGCCACGGGAAGTCATTTTGTCTATGTATATTTTACTAGTAACTAAAAAATGAAGCATAACTACAGGCAAGTATATTATTGGGTTATGTCTGTTATTCCATTGTTCGCGATGAGTATCCTATCTCCCTATTTTTATCGGGGTTCAAAGGAGGAAAAAATATTTAGTGTGGTCTTTTTCCTTATTATGCCAATAGCGTTAGGTACAGTAGCGTCCTCTCGGTGTTTGTTAGGCAGTAAAAAATCGTACTCACTTTATACAGCAGCAATATTTTTTTCAATCTACTTGTTTATTATATTATTTCTGTGCTTGGTGAATTTGAATGTATTTGATTATTAAACATAGCAAGTTTCCAAAGTTCACTCCGCCAGTAAGCTGGCTCCGCAGGACGCGCAATGTCGCGCACGCCTTGGCAAGACGTTATGAATACTCAGCTAAATTTATCGTTCATGACTAGGGCGTTGATACTAACAATAGTACTGGCACTTATATTTATTGAACTATTTGGGTTGGGGGCTGTCATTAGACGTCAAAGTGCGGTTGTTACTTCGGAAGAATCGACGTTAATTGGTATTTATAAACCAACACAGGTACTACTTGATTCGGGTGAGAAGATAGCGGTTGAATGTAGCAATACAAGCAACGGTCAAGAACTTACTATTCAAGTAGAGAAATCTATTTTTTTGGGAAGGACAATATACAGATGCGTATAGATGTTCTAAGGATTCATAACAAGGCAAAACACTTCAGCGTTGCTCGGACGTTTCACGCGCCCGTGTTCATGGCGATATGAAATTTAAAGCCCTTCCAGTCATTTTTATTTTTGTGGTTAGTTTCGCCGCTGCTGACTCGGAGATTGCACCATTTCCCAAGGTTGATAAACCGTATGATGGATCTTGCTATATAAAGCAGATTCCAGCAAAGCTCACTTATATTACAAACTCCAATCATGAAGTTATTGAAACGCTAATATCAGAAGAAGCATTTGTCAGGGCGTATAAAATTCTTCCAGATGGAAAAGACGAACATTTATGGAGTTCAATCGGATGGTATGCGCACGAAGTTTTCTTAACAAATGACTGCAAATATCTAGTGCGAATGGGTAATTGGGCAAGAGGTAGCGAACCGAGCCCCGAAGATTTAGCTGTAGCCTTTTATGAAAATGGTGAGTTACTTCGCTCTTACTCAACTTCTGACTTTATAGAAAATAAAGACAGTGTTCGTGTTTCAACTGGCCATTATATTTGGCAGATACGAGACAATGACTATCCTCGTTTGTCGACGTGGTTGGGTACTTTCTATCTAAAAACTATTGAAGCGAAAGAGTTAGAGTTTAATTACAAAACAGGAGAGTTGAAAAATCGCTAACAAGTACAAAAACGATTATTTCAGCAAACTGGAACGGACGCCGCATAAGACGCGGTGCCTGTTTTAAAGGCGTTATTAGTAGAAGAGATGATTTTGAGTATCATAAAATATGGAGCATTCGTTGTACTTTGCATAATAGGTCTCGGACAAACTGTTATTTATTTTAGAATCAAAAAGTATTGGGAATCACTACCTTTAGCCGCAGCGACGATTACGGAGGCGCGGCTTTTCGATCTAACAGGTGATTATGGACATCGCACTTATGAAGCAATAATCAGCTTCAAATATGAATTTTTAGGCAAAGAATACGAAGCAAATACTCCGGCGTTGAGAAGTCCACAATTATTTCCAATGTACGGGTACGAGTGGAGTTTACTAGATAAATACAAGGTCGGAGAGATGCACAATGTTAGAGTTCACCCAAATATGCCAGAAGTGGCATATCTTGAAATAGCGCCGTTAAGTCAACTTTCTTTGATTCTTTTACCGCTATTAATCCTCGGATATTTCGCATATCTGGTTGGAGTAGGTTACTATTTTACTTGGTCATACGATGTTTTTACAAACTAATAATAAGTTAACAGAGTTCACTCTGTGTCTATGACAGCCAGCGGGATGCTTTTGCAATGCGCCCTTGTAAAAAAGGCGTTGTATATATGAAATCTGAATAGGAGACTCACGATGATAAAAGTTACAGTGGAGGTAAATAACTGGCAAGCTTGCGCCGCCCAATCCCCAATTTACTGGCTCATTGCTAGCGCGACCGGAATCGTTGGTAGCTTAGCTCCTTTGATCTTGTTTTTATTGGGTAAGCTAGATACTCCAGTTACAAGTCCATACGTATTAGGCTTATTGTTCTTAATTTATTTTGTATATATTTTTCACGTAATTTTCGGGATAAAGGTAATCGGTGAACTCAGAAAACAAAATAAATAATAAGAATAAACACAAAGCACTTTCAGCGCACGAACACGTTGTAGGCGTTTGATCTGAGGGCGCTAGAATGAAGGAATGGCTTAAACGAGTTGAACAATCCTTAGCAAGAGCTCAGGCGGCTGTTGAAAACGGAGTGCCAGCCGAAAAAATGTATATGTTAGCGGTGGAGTTTTATTCTCAAGAAAAGCATATGAATAACGATCAACTTTTCAGAGAAATGGCAGGCCGCAATGAAGAAAATTTTAAGAACGACTGTCGGGCGGACCCGCAATCAAAATACCAGTTCAAATTTCATTACGTTGCTTCATATTTAAATTGTTATTTGACTGCAGGAAAGATCGATGAAATGAAATATGATCGAATCATGGATTATGTTTGTGACAGGCTAGATGTATTTTCAGATGATTACGAATATGAATAGCGCGTATAACAGGTTGCAAAAAGAGCGTCTTCTGCTCGGGCACGTTTTCAAAACGCCCATTTACTTGGCATTATTACAAGCGAGCGCTGACTTTTCTTACGGTGAAAAATATTAAGGGTGAATATGTTTGACCACGTGAAATTCGGTGTTAGAGACTTTGCGCTGAGCAAAAAATTCTATCTTAAGGCACTCGAACCAATTGGCGTTACGGTTGTTGTCGATTGGCCGCCAGACGGCGCTGAGTTGATTCAGCCAAAGAGCGAGAGTTCTCTGTGCCTGTACCAGACGGACGAAAAGCCCGCTCATCTGCACATCGCGTTCGTCGGTGAAAGCCGAGAACAAGTCGATGCATTTTATTTCGCTGCTCTGGAAGCCGGTGGTCAATGCAACGGGCCGCCTGGGCTGCGCCCTCAGTACAGTGGTCAGTATTATGCGGCATTTGTTCTTGGCCCTGATGGGCACAATATTGAGGTGGTCTACCATGAGAAATAAGTGCAGTAACGACTTGCCAGCGACGTTGGACCCAGAGGTTATAAAGAATAACTAAAATGAATTGTTTACCTGACAATGTTGCTCCATATAAAAAGACTCCTGAGTTCACAGAACTTACCGTTCCTAAAGGGTTGCTCAAAAGCCACCAAACGAAAGAAAATGTTTGGGGAAAAATTGTCATTCTAGAGGGCCATCTTGAATACACGATTCTTGAACCTGCACTTGAGGTTATTGAACTCAGTCAATTTATACACGGAGTTGTTGAGCCAACAATACGCCACCATATTAAACCAATGGGGAAGGTTCGCTTCTATGTTGAATTTTATCGTTAAAAATTTTTCAGCGTATTCAAAAACACACACGAACGATGTACGCTCAGCTTGGGTTTTGCGCGCCCGTTTTAACCGTGTTTAATGGAATAACGACGCTTCTATTAGACATGAATAGCACTTTCATGTTCGGTGAAGATAGGTTTGATGAAGGCTTTGACTACTCTGAATATTATAAACAGATCGGTGGAACCCTTCCCTGTGAACTCGTAAATGAAACAATAAATAATGTCCTAGAATATCTTGGAAATCGCTATCCTCAAGAGAAGTATCGACATAATTTCCCGTCCGTGAAAAATGCGATTAACGCAACTAGCATTCACACTATTCCTAGCGAAGAGACAGAAAAAATAATTAGGACCTTCGCATTTTATGAGCACGGTCATATCCCAGAAGAATATATCGCGGCTTTAAAAAAGCTCGAAAAAACCTACCGGCTAGCGGCTGTTATTGATATTTGGGCACCCAGCGACATGTGGTTAGAAACGTTTAATCAATTGGGAGTCGATACCTTATTCTCGGCTCTATCGTTCTCTTCTGACCATGGAATAGTTAAGCCATCGCCTAAACCTTTCGAAATGGTGATGAAAAAAATGAATGTATTACCAACGGAGTGCATTGTTATCGGAGACTCGGTTAGACGAGATTTAGGTGGAGCAATCGCCGCAAATATCGAGTGTATTTTAGTGAATGGCTCAAAGGATAATAGAGCATTAGGTAGTTTTACTAACTTAATTGAAGTTTCAAACGTTGCTTGCTAACGCGTTCAAAGTCGAAAATACCAGCGCTGCTGACGCCCGTACTTTTTGGGAAGAACGCTGTTTCAATCGTGCTCGGCACTAAATTTTATGCTGTAATATTCGCCGATGTGCAATGAATTCAATTTGAATAATTACCCATATGAAATATACGAAAGTTGAGTCCAGTGACCTTCCATTGAGTCTGTTGCTAGAAGCTGACCCGTCTGAATCAAGAATCAACTCGTATTTGCTAAATTCTTGGTGTTATGCGGCAAAAGATGAAAACAATAATATTGTAGGAGCGTGTGTACTCAAAGAAATAGATAAGCACGTAATCGAACTGTTTAATATTTCGGTACACCCAGAGTTACAAGCGAAAGGTATTGGGGCCGAGCTTCTTCAATACGTGATTAAGACGATAAGAACCACTACTATAGAGCGCATCGAATTAGGTACGGGGGCCTTTGGTCATCAGCTTACGTTTTATCAAAGGCTAGGTTTTCGTGTAGGGTCTGTACTGAAAGATTACTTCATCGATAATTACGCTGAACCAATTTGCGAAAATGGAATTCAACATAAAGACATGCTAAGGCTGTATTTAAACTTGTAAATGTACATACACTGGTCTCATGGGAACAGGGATTTTTCTAATTTGAATATACTTTTGCACTCGGTTTTCTTTCTGAAATTTGCACAGGCGTGCATAACTTTTATCTATTATCATTCTATCTAAGTGAGTATCACTATTAACAACCGACGTTAAGAACGTCTTGGCGCGAAAGCTTAGTTTAGGCGCACTAATAAACAATTGGAGAGTATGTTGAAATCATTAATTTTGAAACTGTTAAACAAGCTCGGGTATAGAGTCGAAAGAGTTCCGAGGTTTGCGGGTTCTTACAGTCCATATTCTGACATCAAGTTGAAGTCAGGCGAGATTGTGGACCTAGAGGCCTTGGCGAGCATCTCGACCACAATACCGGGAATGATATCCCCTAGGTCTGGGCAACTGCTCTACACATTGTGTTATCTACAAGACCTTAAGGGTGATGTTGTCGAAATAGGTTCATGGCAAGGTCGCTCAACAAGTTTTTTGGCAAGGGCGGTTAAAAACTCGGGTAACGGCAAACTGTATGCCGTGGATCATTTTAAAGGGAACGTCGGAAAAGAAGGGTTCTACGTAGTCGGTAGAGACGATTTGAGTGACTTAGAACAAAATTTCCGATCGAATATGAAGCGGATTCAATTGAGCGATTCAGTTCAATTATTGAATATGCCGAACCACCAGGCTGAGCAAGAGATTAGAGATATAGATATTCGTTTTCTATTTATTGATGGTGATCATACAAAGCAGGGTGTGGAGAAAGACATTGAGCTCTTCTTTCCGAAACTTATGCCTGGTTCCATAGTCGTATTTGATGATTTTTCAAATGGTTTTCCAGGTTTGGTAGAGGCTGTAGATAACCTTATATCGGAGCAAAAATTTTCGAGAATCATGTCGTATAGCAACACCTTAGTACTTATCGTTTAAAAAATTAATTTCGTCAAGCATTGATCTATTCCAACTTGAATCAAACGTCGAAAACGACCGATCGATTCTAATATTTAGTTTGCGAGCTTGGGGCTTGCCGCACTATTTATTTGCATTGATCTCGCCGGATAGAGTGAGGCTTATCAGGCGCTTTCTCTCCAAGCGCGATATTGGCGAGTTCGTAGTTTTGTTTTGATCTGCCCTTTGAGCAGGGCTAAAAAAGGCTGCATATTAGGCTTTGGTGATTTTCCGGCGGCCATTCGTGTTAGTTGTGCTTTGGTAATTGCCATACTCGCCAAAGCTCCCAGCGTTTTATTCTTCCAGTCGACGTTCGGCAAACTTATCTCCAGTGCTTCATCGCGTTGCCATTTATTAGGTAATGATGGCTCGTAAGCTAACGCTCTGGCAATCCCTAGCATTTCTATGGAGATACCTCCGCGTTCATTCAGCGCATCTTCCGCGACCGTACGTTTTGTGATGCCGCCGGTGACCATAATCGGCGTAGTGGAGACCTGGGCGATGTCTCTGGCAAAATCGACAAAGTAGGCTTCACGGCGAGCGGTACTATTTCCACTGCTTGGTTCCGCGGCACTGCCTGACATAGCTGGGCTCTCGTAGCTTCCGCCTGACAGTTCGATTAGATCTAATTGATAATCATTAAGTTGGGAGACAACCCATTTTGCATCTTCTGCGGCGAAGCCACCTTTCTGAAAGTCGGCGGAATTCATTTTAATGGAAACGCAAAAGCTCGGGGACACACGTGCTCTGACCGCTTTGACCACTTCGAAGACGATGCGGGCCCTATTTTCCAAGCTACCACCCCATTGGTCTTCTCGTTGATTGACCAATGGTGATAAGAATTGACTTAACAAGTAGCCATGCGCGGCGTGAATTTGTACTCCAGTGAAACCGGCTTGTTTCGCTAGTTCCGCGGTGTTGGCAAAACGTTCTATTACGTTCAAAATTTCAGCTTCGCTCATGGCCTTGGGTTGGGCGAACATTTTTGAAAACCCTGGAATATCTAATGCGATGCCGGAGGGCGATAAGGCTTGTTCTCCCATCGCTTCGTAGACTTGTCTTCCAGGGTGATTAATTTGCATCCAAAACTGATTGCCGTTTGATGTGCCTGCCGATGCCCATCTCTTAAATGCATCCAAATTATCCGAGTTCTCCAAGACAACGCCACCAGGGCCGGTGAGGGCATCCGGGCTTATCATGACATTGCCGCTCAACAAGAGACCGGCGCCGCCTTCAGACCAGCCTTTGTAAAGCGTGATCAATCGCTCTCCTGGCAGTTGACCTTTGTCGCTGAGGTTTTCTTCCATCGCTGCTTTGCAAAGCCGGTTTGAAATTACCACATTGTTTGGAAGGGTTAAGGGCGTAAACATGTTTGAGGTCATTGCGCTAGGAGTCCTAAATTTAATTCAAGTGAGTGGATCGCACGTTGTTGCGTATTGTGTATTCGAGCATCTACTGTCTATTAATAGAGATTGCTTAGAATGTATTCAAGCAAACGCTGCACACAAAGAATCGCGTGAAGCCACGTTTTTGTTCGGCTATGTTAGTCTTGAGCACGTCGAATTTACGCTAAGAGAGTCATAAAAAAATGAAGATAATAAAAATTGCGCTGGTGCTTACATTGTTGGTAGGGGTTGCATTAGCGACTTGGTATTATCGGCCATGGTCCGATTATTCGCCGGCGCGAATGGCGGTATTAGAAGACCCCAGTCAAATAGCAAAGAGCTTTCGAAGCATGAGCTCTATTGTGCCAAACAAAGTGGTTAAGAAACCGGCCACATCTTCAAAGTTTGTTGAGCAACTTGCCCCATTACAGTTGGACTTTGAATTTAAGGGTACGCGTAAGAGCTTGGACCAATTTTTAGATGAGTCAGGGACAACAGGCTTGTTAGTATTGAAAAACGGTGTGATGCGACATGAACAATACCGAAATGGTGGTTCGCGAGAGGCTCTCTTTACATCCTGGTCGGTGGCAAAAAGCTTCGTGGCAACAGTTATCGCCATGGCTCATAAAGAAGGGTTGATCGACAGCTTGGACGACAAGGCCGAAAAATATGCGCCCCAATACGCTGGTTCTCATTTTGGTTCGAGTTCCTTAAAAAGCTTACTGGCGATGTCGAGCGGTATTGATTTCAATGAGGACTACGTATCCGACGATTCCGATGTAAGACCATTCTTCTTTAATAGCTTTATTTTAGGTAAAGACCCTGATCAATTGTTATTACCGTTCACTCGCAGCCGAGAGGCGTTTAGCGACTTTCACTATATTTCTCCTAATTCTCATGTGTTATCCGCGGTATTGCGTGGTGTCTATAAAAAGCCGATTGCCGAGATAATGTCTGAGAAAATCTGGCAACCACTGGGTATGGAAGCGGATGCAACCTGGCTACAACATCGTGACGATGATCAAGGAGTTGCCTTAGGCTATTGCTGCCTAAATGCTCGCTTGAGAGACTATGCGAGATTTGGCGAATTTTATTTAAATGCTGTCAAAGGGCAGGGCTTGGGTGCCAGCTTATTGTCACCAGTCTGGCTTAAAAGCTTAGCAATACCAGCTACGCCAGCGCATAAGCCTGGCGGTGAAAATTACACTGGGCGCGGTTATAGCTATCATTTCTGGTTGCCAGAACGAGAAGGGGTTTTCTTCGCTTCGGGGGTTTACGGACAATTTATTTGGATAGACCCTGAGCGAAACTTAGTAATAGTGAAGACATCGGCCGATAATGACTTTTTAACTCGCTACAGTGAATCGGCGGCCGCATTTGAGGCTATTTCACAGGTCTTTGACTAGGCTTATTCCCTAGCTGTAACTGAATAGGGTCATCGGTTGAATTCTCTGAGTAAAGCGCAGGCGCGTCGGCTGGTGTTAGCCAGCCAGGGAATTCATGCTGAAGGTCAGTTTGGTCGCGGCCAGGCTGGCTTAGTTAAGGCAATTGAACACCTAAGTTATATTCAAATTGACACCATTTCGGTGGTAGAGCGCGCGCACCATCACACTTGCTGGAATAGAGTGGTGAATTACTCTCCAAGGCTACTTGATAGGGCTTTGGATCAGCGAGAGATATTTGAATATTGGTCTCATGCAGCGGCCTATTTACCAATGCGAGATTATCGATTTTCTTTGCCCAAGAAACAACGCTACCTCGACGGTGACGCGCATTGGTATGAGAAGAATCCGAAACAAATGCGCTATGTGATGGATCGCATTGGTGCCGAAGGTGAACTTAAGGCCAAGGACTTTGATCAGCAACGCAATCATCGAGATCATGCTTGGGGCGGGCACAAGCCGGCGAAGATGGCCTTAGAACAACTATTTATGCAGGGTGACTTGATGGTCTCTCGGCGCGATCGATTCCAGAAAGTGTTTGACCTTACTGAGCGTGTGTTACCTAATGCTGTCGACTCGTCTAAGCCCAGTGACGACGAATTTTGCGAGCATCTTATTATGCGTTTTCTGATAGCGAATGGGCTCGCGACGCCGGCGGAAATTGCTTATTTGAGAAAAGGGTTGAAAGCTAAAATTCAAAGACGCTGTTCTGAGCTTGTCGAGGACCAACGCTTGGTTGAGCTAGAGGTCTCCGGCAAAACCTATTTCGCGCTCGCAGAATTCGAAACAGTTTTGGCAAAACGAGTCAGTCGCAGTAAGGTCAAAATCTTATCACCCTTCGATAACCTGTTGATTCAACGCCAAAGAATGCGCGACCTTTTCGATTTTGATTATCAAATAGAATGCTATGTGACCGCAAAAAAACGCAAACATGGCTATTTCGTATTGCCCATTCTTTGTGGCCAAAAATTCATCGGTAGAATGGACGCTAAAATCGATCGTAAAACCAAGGTGATGACGGTGTCGGCCTTATATTTTGAGTCTGAGAATGATCTAATTCATCGAAATGAACTTGATAAGGCCTTGCTTAAGTTTTTAAAATTTAATCAAGGCGAAAATCTAGCAATTGACAAGATGGTTGTTTAGTTCTGCCTGATTAGTCAAACCAGAAAAATCACGCTGATTGGTGGGCAATAAAACCGCCTCAAAAAGACAACATATGAAGGTCGGCCTGCTCGAGACTAGGTTTTTCTATTTATTTACCTCTAAAGGGGCAAATAATCGGCGAAATCAGTAAAAAAGTTGCGACCCTCAGCGATATTAATGCATCTTTAGGCTATGCAGGGTAGAAATGGCTCCATTCAACACCAGCGCTTTCAGATACAAGTATCCGACGAAGTGCTAGAGAAGGCTATGCGCGGTGATCGCGGGGCTCATACTGTGTTGTACCAAACTTACTCCAATGCGGTGTATACCCTGGCGTATGGTATTTGTGGGAGCCAGCAGTGTGCTGAAGATGTATTACACAATACCTATATAAAACTGATTAATAAGTTACCATCATTTCAAAGCCGGGCGCCGTTGGGAATGTGGCTAAGACAGATAGCAGTTAATGAGAGTTTAATGTACTTGCGAAAGCATAAAAAGCATAAGGCGGTCGTTTCTAGTGATGAGTATGGTTATTTAGAAGACTAC
>CAYQVT010000121.1:0-10391 GCA_964420885.1 uncultured Gammaproteobacteria bacterium | reverse complement strand
TTGAGTATATTCTGTTGAAAAACTCAGATCAAATCTGAGTCTGTGAGATAATCGAGGTAGATTCACAAGCAGAGGATTGATTGCCATGGTGGGTCAACAAGCACCTGAGCAAAATGCGTTGTTTTATGATTTTTGTATCGAGCAATATGTGCCTCCCAATCATCTTCTCCGCCAGATAGATCAGGTTCTGGAATTCGACTTTCTACGTGAGCATTTAGCTTCTTTTTACAGCCATACAGGGCGTCCATCAATCGACCCTGAGTTGATGTTACGAATGCTGATTGTTGGCTATTGTTATGGCATCCGTTCAGAGCGGCAACTGTGCGATGAAGTGCATTTAAATCTGGCCTATCGTTGGTTCTGTCGATTGGGTTTGGAAGGTGAGGTGCCAAACCAATCAACGTTTTCCAAAAACCGTCATGGTCGGTTTCGTGAGAGCGATTTGTTCCGCAAACTTTTTGAAGAAGTAGTGGGTCACTGTGTTGATTCTGGTTATGTCGGTGGTGAAGGGTTTGCAACCGATGCGAGTGTGATCAGGGCCAGTGCAAATCGGCAAAATGGTATCGCCCGCAAAGAGGCTGTAGAACATTTGAAGTCACACGCAATCTCAAGACCCATTTGAGAATATTTAGAGGCGCTTGAGCAAGAGAACACAATGGGCGCAATGCCAAAAAACGTATCGCTGGTTATCCCGTATGCCAGTTGGACAGCAGGCACAGGTGAAAAGCATTTTATGCGTATTCGACCAATTACCTGATTGATATTGAGCAAAACATTATTATGGATGTAGAACCCAGTACCGCCAATAGAATCGCTAAGGTTCACAGCACACGGTTGATGATAGATCGCGTTGAGAAGAACTTCGACATAAAGCCCAGTTGGCTGATCGGTGATACAGCTTATGGATCAGCACCAATGTTAGATTGGTTAGTACAAGAAAAGGACATTGCACCGCATGTGCCTGTTTGGCAAAAAGGTCAAAATAAAGAGTTGTTTGGTCGTGATGATTTTAGCTGGGATGCACAAGCCGATAAACACGTCTGCCCTGCGGGAAAAAACCTATTGTCGAGGAAACGGAATTTCAGGAAAAAGCCTTCGTTGGTAACGAAAGTCAATACCATAAATTACCGAACGAGCCAGCTTGATTGCCGAGAGTGTGCATTAAAAGATCAATGTTGCTCTAACACTTTGTTTAAACGGATACAACGGAGTGTATATGAAGAGTCTCGCGATGTAGCCAGAGAGATTGCTAAAACCGAAGAATATCAGCAGTCACGCAAAGATCGAAAAAAGGTAGAGGTGTTGTTTGCTCACCTCAAGGCGATCATGAAACTATAACGGCTGAGACTTCGAGGTCCATCAGGTGCGCGAGATGAATTTTTGATGGTCGTCACCGTTCAGAATTTGAGAAAGCTGGCAAAACTGAAATATAAACCGCCGGGAGGTGGGATAGTTGCACCCGCACGATGCGAAAACGCCCTAAATTGAACTAATAATCCAATAAAAGTATCGAATCTAGTTAATTTGATACAAAGCGAAGGCTTGCTGATTTAAACAGCAAAAGATAAATGGTCGACTTTGACAATGATTCTTTGTTAGCGGTTACATTTTCTTGCTGCTTCAATTGATATGATCGACTGCGTGGTTTGTGGTAATTCAACGCACTTTCTACTTAACGTATCTCTTCCAAGGCCCGATTATGAATCTTTTTAGAACAGCTTTGAGGGTAATTCTTAGGCGGCACAACAAACCGGCTATGTTTGCTGTAATTTGTTTGATGTTTATTTCGTCATACGCTGCAAGTGAAGGCCAGCATGAGGCTTTGGCGCAAGTCGATGATGGCAACTCTTTCGTTCTGACTAATGCGCGAGTGTTCACTGTCAATGGGGGCATAGTGCGCGCTGCGGTGCGCGTGGAAAATGGCATTATTACTGGCATAGGTGAGAACGTAAGGCAAGACGCTTCTCTTCCTGTGATCGATATCAACGGTCAAACGGTGACTCCGGGATTGATCGACGCGCACACGCATACATTTTTTGAGTCACAGTTATTTGATTCGTTGCGCTTTGGTGTCACCGCACTATTGGATATGTCCACAGATGTAGATTTTATGCAGGAACACCGAGATCAACGCAGTGAACTGGAAGAAACAGAATATGCGGATCTCTACTCTGCCGGGATGATTGTGACCTCTTCCGGTGGGCACGGGTCTGGGAGTGACAATTCGATTCCCACGGTGGATTCCGCTGCTAGAGCGAAAAACCATATCCGTGCGCGGCTCGATGAAGGTTCAGACTGGATCAAAATCGCTTATGAGGCAGACAATCCATTTTTAACGTCGTTTGATAAACCAACTTTAGCTGCCTTAATTGCCGCCGCGCATGAGCAAGGTAGCCTAGCGGTGGTTCATGTTTCTAAATTAGAGGCCGCGCGCGATGCGGTGGAAGCGGGGGCGGACGGTCTTGTGCATGTATTTGCCGATAAGCTTGTCGACGATGATTTGCTGGCGTTGATGCAAGCTAAAAAAGTGTTTGTCATTCCAACATTAAGTGTCATTGCCTCAATCGTCGGTATCGATAACTCAAAACATTGGGCATTCAAACGAACTGGCTTTTCTCGCTTAAGCAGAGGTCAAAAAGGTACGCTCACCGCAGAATTTGATACGTATCCAGGTCAGGAAAAGTTCTTTAAACTTGAGGTAGCATACGAAAACGTTCGCCGAATGAATGCGGCAGGAATTCCTTTATTAGTTGGCTCGGATGCCCCCAACTCCGGCACGGCACATGGCGTGTCAATCCACGATGAACTTGATCACTTTATTAAAGCTGGTTTCACACCTGCTGAGGCATTGCGATCAGCCACAAGCATTCCCAGTGAGGTTTTTAAGCTGGAAAATAGAGGCAAAATTGAGGTAGGAATGCGCGCAGATCTTGTCGTCTTTGATGGTAGGCCCGACGAGAATATTTTGGATAGCCGAAAAATTTCTCGCATCTATAAAAATGGATACGAATTCGAATAAGAGGGGCGATCTAAGATCACAAGCTAATGCTTAGGATAGGCATCGAAACAGTTTTCAAAATGTAGTTGCTGAGATAACAGGGATGGAAACACACATAGCCTAGGAAAGGAGCGACACACTGCCAACAACCCGAGTTTATGCACACTCTGGTAATTTCTTCCTAAAACATGCTTTCCAATTCGGGAAGGCGATTCGCTGTGTCGCTGTTAAAATATGTGTCTGATCGATAAAGTGTTTGGAGAATATTCAGATCTATCGAAGATCGGTCTGCCGCTTACGTTAAGGTGTCCGTTTGAACATTTCTCTACTCTATTTAGTACACCCTTTAAGCGGATTGTTTCATAGCCCTTGGAATAGATAAGGTTTCACTATGCTGAGTCGAGCCGATGCGCGAAACCGAAGATTCCCCGATTGCCGCCACATCGATGACTATTCCTTTGCTCTCCGCAAAATCAATTGCTTCCGGTTGTATGAGTTCACCGCCAATTTGTTTTGCGGTTTGATAATCTACCAAAGATAAGCGCCTAGCATGCGGATGTTTATTTGGGTCCATGTTATACAACCCGTCCACATCTTTAAGCAGCCTCACGCTGTCTAGATCTAAGCTAATTGATAAAAACACTGCACTTATATCGCTGCCACCTCGGCCCAATAGGACACAATCACCGACTGAGTCCACTGCCGAGTAGCCGGGTACGACCATAATTGGCGTTCGTAACAAGGTATCCAAAATTATGTCCTTATCTATCGATATTGGCTGCGCCTCGGTTCGGTTTCCCATTGCGAGAAATGACAATTCTTTCGGAGTTTTCAATATCGCCTGAGAACCGTTTTTGCGAAGCTCGGATACGAGATCATTGGCCGACTGAAGTTCGCCGCTGGCAATAAGGTCGGCATAGGCCGCGTAGTTAGATTTGATTGATTGCTCGCGCGCGTGAGCGATTAGCTTTTCGGTAACGCCGTAGTAAGCTGAAACAACAGCAACTACGCAAAAACCCTGATCAACGAATCGCTGAATTTCGCCACTTACGCGCTTCAAGTCCTCTTTGCTATGAAGAACTGAGCCGCCAAATTTTAGAACAATTTGTTTTTTAGTATTCATTTTAAACCTGCTATTAATCGAAGCCGTTAGGCGTAACGACGTTTTGAAGAGGCCAAAAAGGGAATTACAAATAAAGCTGAAGCAAAACAGATTGGGATCATCTGGTGCGCTCACTTTAGCTGAATTTATTTCCGCGCCCGCAATCAGAGTCAAATCGGCGCCTTCGGCCAGACTATAGCAAACTTTTCGTTTGATGAAAGAAATAGATTAACGATAGTTGAATTTATTAGCTAGTCGACAAGGCTGTGCAAAGGCGCTTAAATCAGACATTATAAAGTTATCGAAACTGACACTTAGGAGTTTATATGAACCTGATCCGCAAACGTGCTCAACACCAGTTTCCAACCGTACTGCTTACTCTATTGAGCATCGTTCAAGCCATCGCTTTAGAGTCTCTTTGGGCGCACCTTCAAGACGCAACATATCTTTTCGAATTAAGTTACTCAACGATGCTGGCATGGACTCAAATAGTTGCGACGTTTTTCGGTATAGTGCTGGTCTGGATCAGCTATGCCAGCAACGCGATGAGGTTTCGCTGGACGCCGACGACAGCTGACTCTGTTTATCCATTTCTAATTGGAGTGCTAGAGTTCCTACAAATTGAGACACTCGGAACCGATAGCTTGGGCCAATGGGTGATCCTGATGGGTATAATTTTCGGGTTTATGGTGTTTGTGATGCAGAGCACAATGCGCAGAGCTCGATTGAGCGGCGAGAACGGACGTTTTTTTGACTCGCGTGTTCCCGCTACGATTAAAGATTTTATCCCTCAAATCATGGTGGTTGCATTTCTGCTAGTCGGAGGTACGTATATATGGATTACCGGTGACCGAGGCCTACATTCAGTGGTGTTAATTCTGGCAGTTCTCATACTACTGGTTCACCAATACATTAGTACCACGATATTTTGGGACAATTCGGTTCAAACCGATGCCGAGGCTGAAGCCAAAGCCGAACACTAGATATTATAACTACTAAGCTAGAACGCCCCTACGACCATACTCTGGTATTTGCAGATTTCCACTGCTGAAGAAAATCGTTTGAACGTTTAGATTGTTGTTCAACTCGAAAATGGAAAAAAATGGGTGGCGACATATTTGTCGCCACCCTCAAGAGAAGGAGACTTTCAATTAATAGCGGCAATTAATACATTCTGGATCTGAGCCTATGAATCTAAAGACCAGATTATTATCATTCCCAGCTGTTACTTCTCTTTAAACTAAGCATGAACCGTGCCAATTTTCTAAGTTCCCATCGAGAACCCTAACTACGCCAAATAAATCGCGTTCAAAGCGAATTTTCCTGATCGACCGCTCTAATATTGTGCACCTATTAAGCAACCGCACATTTATGAGACACGTTAAACGCTCACGTAAAAGAGAAATAGTCGATAGCAAGGACTCCGAGCAGCTAACTCCATTTAAGTTGGTAGTATTAATATCGAACCGAGCAATATCGATCTGTGTGACTCGAAGAAGAGTTGGGGAAATATCCATTGCAGCCAGACTAGGCGTTTAATACCGAACACGTTTATGAGTGAGAACTCCTAGGTACCTCTAGATACTTTCAGTCGGGAGTTACCGTGAAACTAACTATTGACCCAACTAAAGACTTCGCATCGATTTGATTTAAAATTCGCAGACAATGCTTGATAAAGCGTGCGAAGCAAGTATTTACCAGTCTCCAAGGAAACTAGGGCCTCGACCTGATCATCTTCAGATATTTGTTGATTGTGACTGCTAAAAAATACCGACCGCTTAGCCTTAGACGATAGAACTCTGCCGGAGAATTTTCGATAATTCCGGCTTACAACTCCCACATTTAGACCCGCAGCCCAGAACAGAACCTAAGGCATTAAGGTCCTGAGCTCCCGACGAAATAGAACGATCTATGGCTTTCTGTGTGGTCTTGAAACAACTGCAAACCAGTGAGTCTCTGTCACCTTCTTCAGACCGCAGAAGTGTGCTCAGGGTTTGCATGTTATTGTCGTCGAAGGCGGCCGATTGCCAGGCAAAACTCGGTAATCGCGTGACTGAGTCTGACTCGAAGATCAGTAACTCTAGAGAATTTTCATGGCTTGCTATGATTACGCTGGTATCGCTAATTTGATCCGAATATTGTATGAAGGTGGCTTTTTCAGTCACCAGAGATTCTCCCCAATGCCGCCAATCGATGCGTTTATTGGAACCAATTAGACTGATATAACCGCGTTTAGTCTTGGTTTCGGCCCAGTAATCAAATGAATTTTTGTCAAGCTGTTGCTTAGAAGCGACACGCACCCAATTCAAGCAACCGAACTGTGTTACGTTGACGCGAGATGCTTTCAATTCTGGCTGGCCGGACACCGGGTCCACCATAGAGCTAATTACCGATGTGACTACCGCCTGCTTGGCAAATTGATCGTTCCAGTGAATCGGAGAGAACAAGCCGCCTAACTTAATATCGTCGCTAAATTTAAGCGCAGCTATGAATTCTCCATTATCATTCGAAATCTTCACCAGTTCGGCATCGACCAATTGCCGTTCTTTTGCATCAATGGGGTTTATTAACACAAACGGAATATCGTCGTGACCGGTTAATGAGGGTGCCGACCCAGTTCGGGTCATGGTATGCCATTGATCTCGGAGCCGACCGGTGTTTAAGAGCAATCCGCCGACAACGTTCGGTTGTTGTAGGTCAGTCGCCAAACGTGCCCTGCCTGATACGAATTTTGCACGCTTGGTATCTGTATAAAAGTTTGCATCGCCAAACATACGCTTGCATCCGTTTGGATTGGCTAGATTAATTGGCCACTGAATAGGGCTCAAGGAATCGTAGTGACTCGCATCGAGTGTACTGAGCCCGCTAATATCAAACGCTCTACTATTATCGTTTTCAAAACCCGAGAGCCGACTATGCTCGATAAAGACCTGGTGAGCACTTTGATAATCGAAGTGCTGCACGTAACCAAGCTTTTTGGCAACCTTGGTCAGCGCCCACCAATCCGGTCTTGCGTTTATTGGCGGCTCCTTGAATGCACGTTGGCGACTGATACGTCGTTCCGAGTTAGTGACGGTTCCATCTTTTTCACTCCACGCTTGCGCGGGTAGTAGTATGTCAGCAAAGGCTGTTGTGTCAGTATGTGTCACATCCGATACGATTACGGTAGGACAGCGCGCCAAAGCGGCGCGCACTTTGTTTGATTTCGGTAGGCTAACGGCGGGGTTGGTGGCCAAAATCCATAACACTTTAATTCGACCGTCTGCGACGGCGTCGAATAGATCAACCGCTTTTAAGCCGGCTTTCATCGCGATACGAGGTGAATTCCAAAAACGCTGTACACGATCGCAATCAACTTGATTGAAATCCATATGAGCCGCCAGCATATTCGCTAGGCCTCCGACCTCCCGACCACCCATGGCATTTGGTTGCCCCGTTATCGAGAACGGCCCAGCACCCGAATATCCAATTTTGCCAGTGGCTAAATGGCAGTTGATAATGGCATTACATTTATCCGTACCGGTTGCCGATTGATTGATTCCTTGAGAGTAAAAACTAAGTGCCTTTTTACTCTGTGAAAACCATTGAAAGAATTTTTCTAAATCCACCGGATCAACGTCAATGTGCTGAGCCACCGACGCTAAGTCTCGATGCGCGACCGAGTGACTCGCCTCGTCAAAGCCATCGGTATTTTTGCCGATGTAAGCATGATCGACCACATCAGAATCAATCAAGTATTTTAATAAGCCTTGAAATAGAAAGGCGTCGGAGCTAGGTTGGATTGCTAGATGTAAATCAGCGATCTCACAGCTAGCTGTTTTACGAGGGTCAATTAGAACGATCTTTAAATTGGGATTATTTTCTTTTGCGACAACCATGCGCTGATAGAGCACGGGGTGCGTCCAAGCCGCGTTAGAACCAATTAGTACAATTAACTCCGCCGCGTCGATGTCTTCATAACTACAAGGAACTGTGTCAGAACCAAAGGCGCGCTTATACGCGGCAACAGCCGATGACATACATAAGCGAGAGTTAGTGTCGACATTGGCCGTACCGATAAAACCTTTCATCAACTTATTGGCCACGTAATAGTCTTCGGTTAGTAACTGTCCCGATAGATAAAAAGCGACACTGTCACGCCCATAATGTTTAATGCTTGCGTTTATTTTGTCGGCAATTGCCTGCGTTGCATCAGACCAGCTAACCTCCTTACCCTCGACAAGAGGCTGATTGAGCCGCTTTGTTTTTAGCGAAGCATCTAAGGTTTCAGCCAACACGCTGCCTTTACTGCACAGGCGTCCGAGATTGGCAGGGTGATCTTCATCTCCGAGAACTAAACTCTCAGATACCGTACCCGGCTTTATAGCAACATTAAGACCACAACCTACACCACAATAAGGGCACGTTGTTTTTACAGTTTGCATAATCAGCCGTTGAACACTACGCTCTGACCATCGATGGATACCGGATAGACTGATACACTGGCTTGCTCTTCTAAGCATCGTCCGCTGGTTAATGAAAAATGTTGCTTATAGAGGGGTGAGGCAACAACAAGCTCATCTCCAATGTTTCCAATAATGCCTCGAGACATCACGTTTGCTTCTCCAATCGGATCCCAGTTACTCAAAGCGAATACTTTTTGCTCAGTCTCTGGCAAGTAATAGAGAGCCACCTGCTGGTCTTGCCCATTCACACTGAGCAAGACACACACGCCTGAGTTTTCTGATAAATCGTCAATACTGCAAAGTGTTGTTGCCATCTTTAGCTTACCGCCTTTAAGGCTAATCGTTTCTTTTCAACTTCGCTTGCCGGCCTAAGCTGACCTCTCTCCTCGACAAACACAAGGTTGTCATCTTCTTTGTCTGAATTGACGAATTGTTTAAAGCGACGCAACTTCTCTTCGTCGTTTATTGCCGTCTTCCATTCACATTGGTAGGTGTCAACCACGTGTTTCATTTGCGACTCAAGCTCCGCCGCGATGCCTAGAGAATCATTGATAATAACGTCTTGCAAATACGGTAAACCACCCTCGAGGTTCTCGAACCAGGTTGATGTGCGTTGCAGGCGATCAGCAGTGCGAACATAGAACATCAGAAACCGGTCGATGTACGCGATGAGAGTAGGCGTGTCGAGGTCAGTCGCAAACAGGTCAGCGTGGCGTGGTTTCATACCACCGTTTCCGCAAACGTATAGATTCCAGCCTTTCTCAGTGGCGATAATGCCCACGTCTTTGCTTTGTGCTTCGGCGCATTCTCGTGTGCAACCCGATACCGCCATTTTAAGTTTATGTGGCGATCGCAAGCCTTTATAGCGATGCTCAATATCAATCGCTTGACCGACGCTGTCTTGAACGCCGTACCGGCACCATGTGCTGCCAACACAGGACTTAACGGTTCTCAAAGACTTTGCGTAGGCATGACCGGTTTCAAAGCCAGCGTCAATCAACGCAGACCAAATGGCCGGCAGGTCGCTCATTCTGGCACCAAATAAGTCAACTCGTTGACCACCGGTAATCTTGCTGTACAAATTGTATTTTTTAGCCACCTCGCCTAAGACGATGAGTTGATCGGGTAGTATTTCCCCTGCCGGCACGCGTGGGACCACCGAGTAGGTTCCATCCTTTTGCATGTTCGCCATGAAGGTGTCGTTGGTATCTTGCAAGGGAACAAGATCGGACTCGAGCACATGTTCGTTCCACAGAGAGGCCATGATCGAGCCAACCGCAGGTTTGCAAATATCGCAACCAAGACCATTACCATGCTTTGCGATTAACTCGTCGAAGGATTTTATTTGTGTACTTTGGACAATGGTAAAAAGCTCTTGCCGTGTGTATTTGAAGTGCTCACAAATATCGGTATTCACTTCTAAGCCGCGAGCCGATAGTTCGAAGTCGACCACGTTTTTCAGGAGTGCAGCACACCCTCCACAACCTGTCGCTGCGCTGGTACAGCCCTTAACGTCGGCAACGGTTTGACAACCATTCTCAATTACTTCAACAATATTTCCCTTAGTAACATTGTGACAAGAACAAATAGACGCCGCCAGAGGCAAGGCATCGACACCCAAACTTGGTGCTTCTCCATCGACCGCAGGTAAAATAAGGTTCTCAGGGTTCTCCGGCAGTTCGATACCATTCAGATAATATTGCAGAATGGTGTCGTAATCGTCGCAATCGCCGACCAAGGTTGCTCCGAGGACTTTCTTACCGTCAGCCGACACGTTTAAGCGCTTGTACACATCGTCTCGTTCATCGCTGAAAATAAAGGCACGGGAATCGTCAGCCACGCCTTT
>CAYQVT010000120.1:6724-10486 GCA_964420885.1 uncultured Gammaproteobacteria bacterium | reverse complement strand
TAGCTCAAAATAATATCGAGAATTTTCTAGATGGGCGGCCACTGCTTAGCAGTGTTCTTTAGGGAATCTCTATCACAGAGTTCGTTTGGAACGGTTTTACACCTAAGCCAACTCACATATTTAGGCCGTAAGGATCACTCAACCTATCAGAAGTTCGAATTCTGACTTGTGGTTCAATACGTTTATTTGGCCAGGCGCTAGTACGCGCGAAAATAAAAATCGTCCCAAAAAAGGGTGTGCTCGCCCTGCCCTTTAATCGAATGAACAATACCGACACTCACGCTTTTCGCAGCTTGACGCGGTACAAGTTTATCAATGTGCAAGGTTTGCCAGTCGGTGACATCCGGGTCTACGTCAGCGTGATACTTGGCGCTACGGTAGCGGCCCTTACAATCAGGCTCTTCATACCAGGTAGCACGCAGGCGACCCCCTCCCCGTTGACGAGACTCAGGGCTCACCTTAACCATCGCGCCCAATTCATAACGTTGACGGGTACCAATGTTAATGCATTGCCTAAATGAGCCGGTACCCATACTTGAATCTCGTTTATTTGCTATGGTCGCTGACATCACACCTTGATGTTTTTCACTGTCTACGATCCGCCAATCCAATCGACGCGAGCGCTTGGGTGACCACGCTTCTATGCCACGATCGAAACTGGCATTCTGAATGTAGTTCTCACCCAGAGGTCGATCATAATCAGCACGATCAATCGAGCTATCTGGCTTAGGAGTGTTGTAGGCGGTTTGAAAAAACGCAACGTTGTCCCACACCGCGGGAGCACTATTATTGCCATCTTGGCGTTGTTCTAGCTTAATCTGGGCGCTCTTTGCACCCAGCGCTGGCGTCAAATCTCGTTTTTCCAGCCTTTGCCAGCCAATCGTTTCCAAGCTCGGTTCCATATATCCGCCATATTGGCCACCTCGAGAACAATTGTCACTATCGAACCAAATTAGATGTAGGCGATTTACACTAGCCCTCGCCGGAAGTTCATTTGGGTAGTTGAAGTTCGCCGCAAGGCCAAACTCAGCGCCATTTCGAATCGCTATACATTGTCGCACCGACTTTGAATAAATAGCCCGAGATTCAGAGTCTATTTCGGGCGCATTAATAATCAATGCGCCCCCTTCTTCCATACCCGCGTTACTTGACCAAAAGGTGTTGTCCTCAAACGCCCACCCTTCTAGCGATCGCTCAAACTGCCCATTATTAAGCAGGTTATCGGAAGCAATAAGTTCAGAATCAGAGTTGTCAGCTTTTCCGAGAATGCGGTTTGGTGTGTCGGCTGGGGTTGAATCAAGCTTGGTCATTTCTTGGCTCTTATCGATAACTCGATCTCCCTCAACCACTAAAATCGACGGAAGTTCGTCTGACTCATCTGAGTTATTAAGAGAATAAAAATAGTTCGCCGCGATTAGGACCAAAGCGATGAGCAACCAAAACTTAGAATTCATTGTTGTTCACCTATTTTACTTTTTTCAAAAGAATTAACCACTCCTACAACCCGATTAGCTGTTGGCTTGGTTTTGGACAATCAGAAAGCCAACAATTGAGTATAACTACTGATTTTGTAAGCACCAAAACCCAAACAAAGCAAAAACGGAAGACCGATAAAGCTCTGAGCAAGAAAGTCCACAAATCCACTAATCTCTTCGTCGTCTTCTTTATTGCTTGGTTTTTGAAGCAGCTCACTGTCTTCTGACTCAGGCCAGACATACATGATTATGGTCGCCAATAAGCCTAGTATCACCAGAACCCCCTAAACACGCTGCAAAACAACATTTTCAATTGTATAAATATAGAGCGCAAACACCGTTACCAAACACAAAAATGCGATTAACGAAAACACTGCGTCAGTTGCCAGTTTTCCGCGTTCTTGAAAGGCCGTCCAAAGCAAACGAAAACTAACACACAGCCAAATAATTAATAAGCCACCCCACCATTCAATTTGCGTTAGCATCGTTTACCCCTTCGCTGTGTTCGCTCACGTCACTTTCTTCATCGCCAAACTCTTCATTAACCTTCATCGAACCATAAACGAGTAATACCAAGGTTAATAATATCGAGAGGGTAATCCAAAACCACATGCCCTTAAACAGCAGCACTGTCACCACACCAACACCAAGACCTTTTATCAAGGCATTTTTCATCTCGTTTAAGAGCATAGCAGAGCGCAGAAGGTCCATTGGTTTTTCACCGGTTTCATGAACGGTCTTGGCCAGTTCTCTAATCGCGCCTACCATCTCCATTGCATCTTGATGCTGAACTTCTTTCTGACTCTTCAATTCGGCAATCGTTACCGAAAAGTCGCCTTCTTCGCCTTCGATGCCGTTCAGGTCACATTCGAATTGTTGCTGCACAATTACTTCGAATTTCGGGTTCAGGCGATACAATCGATCACGATCAACTTGTTTCCCACCGGTGAAAAAAAACTGACCAAATTCCCCCACCTGATCGTAAAATATTTCTAAACAGGCGGCACGCAAACCACTAGCGAATAAAGCCTCCAACACCTCTAGGGGAATGTCGCAGCTGGTACTGGTTTCGTAGTCGAGGCGAATGTATTTTGAGTTCGCCGATACCGACCAATGAACTTTTCTAGATTGTCCTAGAAAAGCAATAAGCTATGAGCATTTTGAGACAACGTATCTACTTCCTTTTTAATATTTTGCAGTGTGGTGGCACGAATCATCACTATTTTTAGTCAAGATAACAATCGCCGACATCTATTCTCAATATTTCGTAGCAAGTGCAGCGGTTTTTGTGCACTATTTATTTGTGTAAACTAAATAACCAAACCGCACTGGGCCAAGCCTTAAACGCATCCATGACATACCAGTTAAGGAAAGCATGCTAGTGTCTAAAGTGCTTAACCCGAATTTAAATAGTGAAACTAATGAACACAATTAAAAATGTCTTGGTGGCGGCCCTAGTAAGTCTATTGGCTATCTCCTATGCTCAGGCCGATAGTGCAATTTACTTACTGCGCCACGCCGAAAAACAAAAAGACGGCACCAATGATCCGCATTTAACCAACAAAGGCCATAAGCGATCTGAGCTTTTGGCACAACAATTGTCGACCGCGAATATCAGCAAAATATATTCAACAAATTATCAGCGTACTCGAGAAACAGTTAAGCCGCTGTCTGATTCGCTAGGCATCGCCATCCAGTCCTACGATCCTGAGAAATTAGAAGAATTTGCCGAAGTACTAAAAGCTGAAAGCGGGAGCATTGTTGTAGTGGGTCATAGCAACACAACCCCTAACTTAACTAGCCTACTCAGCGGTTCTCCGGTCGATAGCATCGACGACAACGAATACGATAATTTGTATCAAGTTGTTTACATCGGAGGAAAGGCCCAATTAAACCGATTTAGAATCTTCCCGATAGACTAGAGTCGCGTAACGGCGACTAAGTAATTACGGCTTAGGCCGCGTCGACGATATGCACATCAGTGTGAATTGCCTACCGTTTTCGCAATCGCATCTACATCGAACGGCCCAACAAGGTTTAAAAACAAGGCCTTGTCTGGCGTACTTGCCATAATTGATAAGCCGGCAATATGTTTGCCAACAAGGTACTGCAACACCGCAACGTTAACGTCGTCTTGGCGAATAGTCGCCAGAGTCTGCCAACTCTTTTGTTTTAGTGACACCACCGAGTCGGCAATCGCACTGTCGAATATTTGTCGATTATTGCCGACCTTGTAAACGCGTAACTGCACTCCGTTTAGGTCTCGTAAGGCCGATTTGAACACGTG
>CAYQVT010000120.1:0-6714 GCA_964420885.1 uncultured Gammaproteobacteria bacterium | reverse complement strand
GTGTTCCGGCAGATGGTCGGCGTGGCCAGAATCACTGGCTAATTTTTCCAGCAGTCCACGCGCCGACTTCACTCCATTAGGCCCAACGTTAATCGACAACAAGGCCTTTATAGAATCACCCTGTGGAAAACCAAATGTAACGTAACCTTGTTTAGATTCAAGACCATGAGCGGCGTAGAGGTAACCTGCACCGCCAATAGCCATCAGTGAAACGAAAATGATCGAAATAATTTTTAAGGGATGCATTAGACTAATTTATATCTATGTTTAACGTGTCAGCGACTTTGCCAATTTTTTCGGGGTCAATTTCTCCAACGATATTGATAAACACCGCCTCGCCGTCTTCTTTTTCTGGGGAAACAACCATCACCACCACTCCGTCAATCACGGCTTCGGTGGATTTACTGAAAATACGCACCTTTTGATTGTCTTCGTTGTCATTGACCGTGACTAATGTCTCCCAATTGTCAGCTTTTAGTTCGCTGCTTACTTCATCAATGGTCGAGCTGGCTTTCTCGAGATCGCCGTTCAGGTTGTAAACGCGCACTTTTATTGATTCCAATTTCGATAATATATCCCCCACTTCAGGATCTTCGCCTTCGGCAAATCGCCCAACCAGTTTCATTAAACTGGCACTCAGATTTACCTCTACTTTTGGTTCACCGTAGTGTGACGATAAATCGGCAAAATCGATTTGACCCTGCGCGAAGGCGTACGCTGGCGCACTTAGAAATAGGGTTAAACAACATAAACTTAAAAATGACTTAAAATTTTTCATAGTGTCCTCTCGGGTTGAAGATAGTCGCAGCCCTTATAGGGTACGATTGGGTGTATTAGGTTTAGAGTCGTATTGTTCGAAGCGCGGGTTCACCACGCCTCGGCCAATGTTGATTGCGGGGACAACCCCGGCTTTGTTGATATTTTCATTTACCGAATCGCGAACTTGATCTCGCGCAATACGGTTGGCCTCGCCTAAATAATGCAGAGCCGTGGCTAAGTCGCTTTGCGCTTGTTCAAGCTGCCTTAAAGTTTGTTGTTGTTGGTAAAATTGAAGGCCGATAAACGCGACCATTAAACCAGCGGCTATGCTGCTTACCGCAGGCCAGCGCTTAAAAATGCCGCGCTTTGCCAGCACAGTATTTTCAGCGGGTTCGGCTACTGCGGCCGTTCCAGCGATGGCATAAAGTTTGTCGCTGAGCTGGTCAGATACTTCTAACAACGGCACTTCTACTTCTACCTCATCATTGACATCAGACGAAGTAGCGAACAACTTGTTTAGATAATCGGTTTCTTTCTCTTTCATAATTCAATGCCCTGTAAAAAGCCTCGTAACTGCTTACGCCCACGATGGATATACACTTTCGCTTGGTTTTCATTTAGCTCAAGGGAGCTGGCCACCTCTTTAATCGAACGCTGCTGTAAATCGGCCAAAATAATCAACGATCGGTACGGCTCCTTTAATCGTTTAACCGCCTGATCTAACCACCCGCTCAATTGCTTACTCATTAACTGTGCCACTGGCTTATTATGGGAGTTCTCACTTTCAAGCTCATCTAATTCAGTATCACTAAGCGGCTTGCGACGACGCAACTTATCAATGCAAATATTGCGAACCACGTGCAACAACCACGCTTTGCCAGACTCGTCGTTAAACTCTTTGTCATGCATTGCCGACCATAAACGTGTATACGCCTCTTGCGTTGCGTCTTCAGCGTCGCTTTTGTGCGCCAGGATAAACATCGCCTGCGAATAAATACGCTGTTGGTGCTGATCTACTAATGTTCGAAACAACCGCTTCATTAAAGTGGAGCCTATTTGAGTATTTTGTTACCGTTCATTTACTAATACGTATGAGCGAGAGAAAGGTTACAATTAATTTTGGTATTTTGAAGAATTGGAAATATCTAGCCACTAGGGCCTTTACTGAATATGGCCTCATTGCTGCTCACAAAGCGTAAAGTAAGGCTTAATCTATTCTAGCAACGATCAGGGGGTGATAACCGCAGCCAACATTGGAAGGGCTTGAGAACTAGAGAGTTTCAACCACAATTTTTGTTATTGACGTGCCACTTTCTGATAAACAAAACTCATAGACTAGCGGTTAAAGTGCGCAATGTGGTGGGCTGATAAACTACTCAATAGGCTCATTGATAATAACCAGTCATCTCAACCAAGATTTAGTGAAGATAGTTTTTTGACGCAGATTGCGCTACTTCGTGGAATATATGTTCGCTGAAAAAAAGCAGTTCATCTGAGCGATTTTCCGTCATTTCGGCAAGCTGGTCAAAATGGGTGTATAAAAAGTCCCTAAATAATGATGACGATTCGATTGTGGCTTCGAGCACCATACCCCAATCCGAAAAAATACGATGACTGTCTTTTATATCGAGCAGCGTAAGTACATTATGGTGACGAGGGTCCGACGAAATTTTTGCGTAGAGTTTATGTAGACGTACCGATTCACCTTCTATTAGCTGAATTACTCTTCCATCCTTGTATGACAAAACACCGGAGATATTATTAGCTTTGTTCTTTGCGGCTGCGCGTTTCACCAAACCATCTAGCCAAACAGGTCTTACGCTGGGACTTACCCCATCAGGTAATATTACGCGACTTGTGTAAACGATTGTTTCGAGCATAATTGCACACCACTTTTTGGGGTTTTAGTACCTTTCTTCACCTAGTCACCTTATGTTTATATCATCTTGAGTCTACGGTTACCAGTTTCATCAGTGGCTTGATGATGAGCGAGAAAACTAAGAATGGTCCCCTTATTTGAAAATTTCGCTCTAAAATTTGTCAGGTTGGTTTCAGATCGACGTGCTTTTTCTCAGCCTAGCGTATTAGAGTTGTCATTTCTATAGTCGTCGTTATGCTCGCTTATGCCTTGCATTTCTATTGGTCAGCCATCTCAAGCAAAAGTTTTTCCTTCGCCGGTCTAACCATCAACTTAGGCCTGCACTTCTGGTTTTATCCTCGCCCTGTTTTTCTGAGCATCTCGTCGGAGATACCTTTGGCTCGCGGGAGGGTTTTGCTGCCGATGCTTACGCTGTCTTTGCCGTAAGCGCTAATGAGTGCTCGATTGACTAGGTAAGAACGATGCAAACGAATAAACGAATCGGGCAGGCCTGTTTGCGCAGCTTTTAGCGAACTATACACAACCGTTCTGCTGCCATCGGCCATCACATACGTTATGTAGTTACCCAAGCCTTCTACGTACAATATGTCAGCCACGCGTAAACGATGGATTTTTCGGTTGGATTTCACTTCAATAAATTGATCACTCACCTGGCTGGTTTCTTGAGTACCTGGCTTTTCGGCCAAAGACAAAGAATCAAGTAATTGAAAGTGCAATTGTATAACTTTAGCCGCGCCTAACAATATCACCGTAGAGTTGATAAGCACGATATTACGCACCCATGACGCCATCGAAAATGGAAAACCTTCGCCTCGGCCTGCCAACAACTGGTCATAGAAAAAATGTCCTATAAGCATTTGTAGACCGCCCGCCGCCATTATTAGCACGGCATAGCTACTGATAAACGTAAGTGGTTTTCTATTGCTTAAGAAAGACGGGATCAGCACGTACATCATGCAATAGCTGGCCAGAATTCGCAGCGGCATCAGGACAAATTCTAAGTAAAACGAGACGTAATAACTACGACCCGGCGAAGCCCAAACCAAGCTAAATAACAGGTAATAGGCGAGCCAGAAAACCGCATGCCGAAGTAAGCGAGACCGGAGCCACGCGACCCTTATCGTTGGTTGGGCTTTGCCCATCATGTAATACAACTCATTGACATAAAAATTTAGCTTCTTGGTATAAATGCCCGTTGGCGAGTGGCCAGTAAAATTATTATAGAACGCGATGTTAACGAATAACACTAAGTCATACGTATGCAAAATCTTAAATTTTTACGCCGTGCCATTTGCCTGATTGCGAGCTCCATGGTCTTATTTTCTGCCCCTCAAACATTATACGCTTCGCTAGAGCCTGATGACCGACTGCTTCGCTTGAGCGACAAACCACTGGAAAAAGTATCAGGCGTAGACACACACTATGGCTCAGTTGAAGTTGAGCCCGGTCTGCGTTTGCGAAGCTTAATCGCACATCGCAGCGGCCTTGATACGCCCCTACATCCTTTGCTATTCACGCAATGGGTGTCCTGTGGCTCGGTTGAACTCAAATCAGGAGACGGCGGGAAAATGGGCATGATTGCCAGAGAATCTGGCCTAGCGTTGGTGCGCGTAGACCGGGCAGGTTCAGGCGACAGTCAAGGGCCAGTCTGCGGCGAGCTGGATTATGACACCGAGGTACAACATTATATTAGCGCCTTTGAAGAGCTGTTAAAGGACCCACGCATCGACTCGTCCAAGGTATACCTACTCGGCGAGAGCTTGGGGTCTACCACGGCACCATTAGTGGCAAACGCCTTGCAAAACAAAGGACACAATATCGAGGCGGTAATTGTACAAGGCGGCGGTGCGCTCACGCATTTAGAACGCATGATCAACTTTGACCGAATCTACTTAGAACGGCGTCTAAAGGAAGTACCCCGCGCAGACATTCATGCTCAAATGAACCAACGAATTACATTTCAAACCGAGTATCTCGTAAAAGGCCGACACCCTGACAGCATCGCTAAAGACAACCCCGCCATGGAATCGATTCGTAACGACGTTCGTGGTTTAGCAAAAGACAATCACTATGGCCGGCCTTTCGCATGGCACCAACAAGCCGCAAAGCAGAATTTTCTAGCGGCTTGGGCATCATTAAATGCGAAGGTCTTGGTGATTTTCAACGAGTTTGATCAATTTGAAATGCGCCACGGCCACGAGCTAATCGTCGACACTGTTAACCAAAAGATACCGGGTAAAGCCGCCTTAGTTGTGCAAAAAGGCTTAGGTCATAGTAGCTGGCGGTATGAATCAAAAGAAGTTGCCTACATCGATGAAAACGGGGTGTCGGCCACCAGCGCTACCGGTAAAGTTATTGTTGAATGGCTAAACAAGATCAACAAATAATAGCGACGTAATGAAATCATTTGTGGCGACAATAGTCATTAAGTCGGCTTAAAGACCTTCACCGACGAGGCAATGATTTGATACTGCACGCCGCTTTTGATACTACCCGGCTGGCTTAAATCTTTAGACAAATGTTTAGCCTGAACGTCGGTGATCTCACGTTTTTCGATCTCACCGACCAGCGTCACTTGTCGGCCTGCAATGTCGGTTGGTACAAAAAAATCGTAGTCTTTAAAAGCCACTCGTATGGTTCTATTAGACTGCTGCGCGATAAAGAAACAGCCTTTCTTTTGGCAAACCTTACTAACTTTAGTTGCGATGAATAAGGTCTTACCCAAGAATGAGCCCGGCTCGTCTAGAACTTCAACAAGCGATACCGGCGTTGGTAGGCCTCGAATTGGTGCGCCAAAAGTTGCGGACTCCTCATCTCGCTCAACCGGATCGGACAAACGCAAACCCGCGGCCGCCGCCACGCTAACGGCACATATCGCAAGCAAAACCACTAAAGCGCTCTTTTTCATAAGTTGGACAATAAATGACGTATCGCTTAGCCCGAGCAAACAACTATCAGCTATTTATTGAGCGCATCGTAGACTAGTTCTCGTGAAATGCCTCGGAAGTCCACATCTGGCCCGCCTTGTGAGAAACGCTGGATCATGCCAATGAAATAGAGTTTGTTAGTAGGGTCAACCCAAAACCAGGTTCCGGCTGCACCGCCCCAATAGTAGCTGCCTAAGCTCATACCGCCGTCGCCGTCGGTTTTACGAATAGTGCCAAGGTTCAAGCCGAAACCCAGTCGCTCACTATCAGCTTGGGACAAAGTGCCGGCAACGTTGACGTTTTGTTTGTCGGTCAACACATTAGTGGCCATCAGTTCAATACTGGCTGCCTTAAGGATTCGAGCACCGTCTAACTCACCTCCGTTGGCCAGCATCTGACAGAATCGAGCATAATCACCTAAAGTTGAAACTAAGCCGCCACCGCCAGACTCCATTCCCCGAGTTTCTTTACTAAACGACATGTCGCCAAGTAGGTTGTACTTTTGTTCAACAAACGGTAAGCGTGTAAATTTCTTTGTTTCGGGGTGATAAGCGAACACATCGGCGAGTCGATCGGCCTTGTCGGCAGGCACATAGAATGCAGTGTCAGGCATGCCCAGCGGAGCAAATATGTTAGCGTTAAAGTACTCGCCTAATGTCATTCCGGTAATGCGCTCAATAATTGCGCCTTGAATATCCACCGCTGCGGAATAAAACCAATGCTCACCCGGCTGAAACATCAGTGGGATAGTGGCTACCTTATCAATGAAAGTTTTTAAATCGGGGGAAGCCAAAACACCTTGCTTCATAAACGCAAGGTTTGACGGGTCCTTACCAAATAGACCATAAGCAAAGCCGGCGGTATGGCTCATCAATTCGCGCATGGTCGGTTGTCGATCCAGATCTTCGAGTTCGAAACTCCCGTCTTCCTCATAACTCTTTACAACCTTCAGGCCATCAAACTCTGGAATGAACTTCGACACTGGGTCATCCAAGGAGAATTTACCTTGCTCATAAAGTTGCATCATCGCCACGCCGGTGATGGGCTTGGTCATCGAATAAATACGGTAAATAGAATCGTGCGCGATTGGCTCGCCCTTGACGAGGTTGCGCACACCGGCTTGAGTATGGCTGATTACCTTACCATCAT
>CAYQVT010000119.1:0-10516 GCA_964420885.1 uncultured Gammaproteobacteria bacterium | reverse complement strand
TTGTTGCCGGCACGGCGGGCCCCAATTACCCGTCACCCGTCGCCGCTATTTCGGCGATGCAACACGCTGGGCGTAAATACCGCGACGACGCGTTGAAAATCGAAGCCGAGGCCTTTATTAAAATGGCTGGCACCGACACGGCTTCTTCCTTAATTGGTATTTTCCTTGCCGATCAGCTCATTAGCAAAAAAGCCAAAGGCTGGGAAAAACAAGCTGATAAAAAAGTGGAGCGCGCAGCGGTACTTGGCGCCGGCATCATGGGCGGTGGCATAGCGTACCAATCAGCATTGAAAGGCACGCCGATCAAAATGAAAGATATCAATCAGGCCGGATTAGATTTGGGGCTTGATGAAGCTAATGGCCTGTTATCAAAACAGGTCAATCGAGGTCGCATGAAGGTCGAGAAAATGGGCAGTATTTTGGCTGACATTGACCCGACGCTTTCTTATGATAACTTTGACAGTGTCGACATTGTTGTAGAAGCGGTTGTCGAGAACCCTAAGGTTAAGCACATGGTGTTGGCTGACGTTGAAAAGCAGGTGAATGACGATGCGATCATCGCTTCTAATACGTCTACGATTTCAATTACCTATTTAGCCGAGGCGCTTGAACGGCCAGAAAATTTTTGCGGCATGCATTTCTTTAATCCGGTTCATAAAATGCCATTGGTTGAAGTGATTCGTGGAGAAAAAACGTCAGATAAAGCCATCGCGCGCACGGTTGCCTATGCGAACAAAATGGGTAAGAAAGCCATTGTAGTTAATGATTGCCCGGGCTTCTTAGTGAATCGTGTACTATTCCCATACTTCGCAGGGTTCATGGACTTGTTACGCGACGGAGCGGATTTTCAACAGGTAGACAAGGTCATGGAGAAATTTGGCTGGCCGATGGGCCCTGCTTACTTGATGGACGTTGTTGGTATGGACACCGGCCATCATGGCCAAGAAGTGATGGCAGCAGGCTTCCCAGATCGTATGACCGGAACGTATAAGACGGCCGGCGACGCGATGTATGAAGCCGATCGACTAGGTCAGAAGAACGGTGTTGGCTTTTATAAATATGAAAAAGACAAGAAAGGCCGTATTAAGAAAGTGGCGGATGAAGCAAGTTATGAATTGCTGGCATCGATTACCGCTGAGCGTAAGGAATTTGAAGCTGAAGAGATCATTGCTCGTATGATGGTGCCGATGGCTACTGAGCTTGCACGATGCCTAGAAGAAGAAATTGTTGGCTCAGCCGCTGAAGCGGATATGGCCTTAGTGTATGGCGTCGGTTTTCCTCCATTTAGAGGCGGTTTGTTTAAGTGGATCGACACCATTGGACTCGACGCCTTTGTTGCCATGAGTGATAAATATAAAGACCTGGGCAAGTTGTACGATGCCACTGAAGCGCAACGTGAGATGGCCGCTTCGGGCAAAAAATACTACAACTTCTAATCCATTCAGCCGATATTAAAGTAGGTAAATATTATGAGCATTAATCCAAGAGACGCGGTAATTGTAGATTTCGCGCGTACCCCAATGGGCCGTTCTAAAAACGGTTGTTTTCGCCACACTCGCGCTGATGAATTAAGCGCAGAGGTAATCAAGGGCTTGCTTGCACGTAACGAAGCACTCGACCCAGAAGAAATTGATGATTTGATTTGGGGGTGTGTTATGCAACGTGATGAGCAGGGTGTCAATCTAGCACGTTTTGTTGGTATTCAAGCGGGCTTACCGCACACCGTACCGGCCCAAACTGTTAATCGCTTATGCGGATCGTCGATGTCTGCAATGCACACCGCAGCGGCTAATATTATGGCCGGTATAGGCGATGTGTACTTGGTCGGTGGTGTGGAGCACATGGGGCATATCGATATGAACAAAGGTGTCGACCCTAATCCGGAATTGGGTTTGTATGCAGCAAAAGCCGCTGGCAGTATGGGTATGACGGCCGAAATGTTGGCCATGATGCACGGCATTAAGCGTGAGGACATGGACAAATTCTCAGCGCGGTCACACCACCTTGCGGCAAAAGCACGGGCTGATGGTAAGTTCGACAATGAGATTATTCCAGTTATGGGCCACCGCGCTAACGGCACGCCTTTTATGGTGACTCAAGATGAAACTATTCGCGAAGACACCACGGTAGAGGGCTTGGCGCAATTACGCCCTGTGTTTAACCCAAAAGGTGGCACCGTAACGGCCGGATCTTCGTCGCAAGTGACCGACGGTGCTTCCGCAATGCTGATCATGTCTGCTGAGCGAGCCGAAAGTTTAGGCCTAAAACCAAAAGGTGTTATTCGCGCAACTACGCTCGCTGGAGTTGATCCATCAATTATGGGTTATGGTCCGGTACCATCCACTGAAAAGGCACTTGATAAGCTCGATATGACCATGGACGACGTTGATTATGTTGAGCTCAATGAAGCGTTTGCGGCGCAATCGCTTCCGGTCTTGAAAGATCTCGATTTACTCGATGATATGGAAGACAAAGTGAATGTACACGGTGGCGCTATCGCACTGGGGCATCCGTTTGGCTGTTCTGGTACTCGAATTTCCGGCTCCTTACTCACGGTAATGGAACAGCGGGATATGAATGTCGGAATTTCGACAATGTGCATCGGCTTAGGCCAAGGAATCACCACTGTGATCGAACGCGTCAATTAAGTAGACATCTGTTAATAAAAGGCCTCGCAGAGTATCGCTTTGCGGGGCTTTTTATTGTCAATCTAGTTATGTTCCATCAAATCGCTGTGACAATTTACGTCTGTGCGACAATGCTAAACAGCCCTGTTATTATTTAATTTATGCAAGATGTAGTAATCAATCGTGTGCCGGTAGAGCTCTACAAGGTTCTTAAGTTTGAAGGCCTCGTTGCGAGCGGCGGAGAGGCTAAGCAGGCTGTTGCCGAAGGTATGGTAATCGTTAATGGCGAGTTAGAGATGCGCAAACGTCGCAAACTCAACGCGGGAGACGTGATTGAATTTAACGGAGAGGTTTTGCGCCTAGTATTGGAAAACGATTCTGATTGAAGCGTGCGCCGCGCACTTTTGCTACTAGTTTCAGCGTTGGGTAGCGTTGATTGACTTAATTATGTTGATGAAATAGGGTTGATACGATGTCTGATAGTAAGGGTTTAGACTCTAAAATAGACCAAAAACGAAAGCGAGATTCAAATATATATATGTTTAACGCCGTTTGGTTTAAAGCCAATGGTGGCGAGCGCAAATACCGACAATATATGAAAGCAGTTGGACCGCTGATGCGCAGCGTCGGTGGACGTAAACTTCGTAGTTTTGTTAGCGATCGTGAAGTTATCGGAGATTTCGATGCCGATTTGATTTTCTTCGTAGAATATCCTGATTGGCAAGCATTCAAAGACTTTGCTAATCACCCAGACCATCATAAAGTTGCGTATCTCAGAGAAGAGGCGCTCGAAAAATCAGTGTTGGTTCGATGTATGCGGCCGGAAAAAGCCTATCGCTCTTAGCCTCAGGTCCTGCGAATCAATTATTCTATGGAGTGGCTACCCCTTTTTCCGCTTCGCTCTTTTCAATTACTTAAGATAAACGGTCGCTAAGCGCGTCGCGAATCTGTATACTCGCGCGCACTTTGTGCTTGAGTGAGGGTGCACAAAGAAAGTGTATGCCCTGTCCGTGCTATTCTAATCCGAGTAGCATTGTAGAGGGCTTATTTAGGGCCAATTGGACGTTAATTCTCAGCTCGATTTATTACGGGCATATAAAAGAGAAAACGAGTGCAGAAGAGCCCGCAACGACCAAATTATTACTGAAAATAGTCACCTTTAACGTGAGTGGCGATTCAGTGGGAGCTCTATATGTCAGATGTACATCACACCTTTTCCGATTTAAACCTTCCCGACCCAATCTTAAAGGCGGTGATCGAACAAGGTTATGAAGAACCGTCGCCGATACAAGCCAAATCTATTCCCACACTTATTGAGGGCCGAGATTTACTCGGGCAAGCGCAAACTGGTACCGGAAAAACCGCCGCCTTCGCGTTGCCACTTCTGGCAAATGTCGATTCAAAGAATCGAGCACCTCAGCTATTGATTTTAGCGCCGACCCGCGAACTGGCGATTCAAGTTGCTGAGGCCTGTCAACAATACGCTAAGCATCTAAAAGGAATCAATGTATTACCAATTTACGGTGGTCAATCCTACAGTATTCAATTAAAACAATTGAGCCGAGGTGCTCAGGTAATTGTTGGCACTCCCGGCCGAGTAATGGATCATATGCGCCGTAAGACCTTGTCGCTGGATGCTCTGAACGCCTTGGTATTGGATGAAGCAGACGAAATGTTGAGAATGGGTTTTATTGACGACGTGAAATGGGTACTGGAGCAGTCACCACCCGACCGTCAAATAGCACTGTTTTCGGCGACCATGCCTCGCGAAGTTAAGCGAGTGGCTGACCAGCATTTGCAAGACCCGGTTCATATTAAGATCGCCAGTAAGACGGCCACGGCAGCAAACATTTCACAACGCTATTGGATTGTTCGTGGCGTGCACAAACTTGATGCGATAACGCGTATTTTGGAGAGCGAAGACAGTGAGGGTGTGATTGTCTTCGTACGGACTAAGAACGCAACCGTTGAATTAGCGGATAAACTATCCGCCAGAGGATTTCGAAGCGAAGCACTTAATGGCGATATTCCTCAAGCTAACAGAGAAAAGGTTATTGACCGCTTGCGCAAGGGAAAGCTCGATATCTTAGTTGCCACAGACGTGGTGGCCAGAGGTTTAGATGTTGAACGGATAAGTCATGTCATTAATTACGATGTTCCACATGATACAGAGAGTTACATTCACAGAATCGGCCGAACTGGTAGAGCAGGGCGATCGGGTAAAGCAATTTTGTTTGTTGCACCGCGTGAGAAACGCATGCTGTTTTCCATCGAGCGCGCTACCAAGCAGGCAATCGAGCCGATGGACTTACCGAGCATTGCCGATATTAATAAGAGTCGAGTTGACCGGTTTAAAGACACTATATTGGCTACTATTAGCAATGAAAACCTAGACTTTTTCTCGCAAATGATTACCGAGCTTCAACAAGATAGGGAAGTCAGTAGTGAGCAGATCGCAGCGGCTGCGGCATTTATGGCGCAAGGCGACACGGCCTTAGTTCTCGATGAAGCGGCGATGGCACGTGAGGCCAAATCGACTCATCAGAACGCTGGCTTTGACCGAGATGACCGACCGCGCGGCCGAAGCGAGAGACGTGAGCGCAGCTACGAAGACAAGCCGGTTCCCAGCAAGCATGCAACCGCTCTCAAAGAATACCCTGACATTGAAATGCAGCGTTTTCGCCTGGACGTGGGTCGTCGCAATCAAGTTAAACCCGGCAATATCGTCGGCGCAATTGCTAACGAAGCCGAACTCGAGAGCAAATACATAGGAGAAATTGAAATCCGCGAGGAATATTCAACGGTGGATTTACCCGCGGATATGCCTAAGGAAGTGATGGGCATATTAAAACGTGCGCGTGTGGCAGGTAGGCCACTTGAGATCAGCATTTTTGATGGCAATGAGCCTAGCTCCGCAAACTCTGAACGTCAGGATCTTCCCAGAAAAAAATCATATAACTCGAAGAAACGTGACCGCGGCGAAGGCGGTAGAACTGGTGGTGGAAAATCGGACTATGCTCAACGGAAAAACAAGGAACGCAAAAAGCCAAAGACTAAATCGCACTAAACACCGGACTGTCTATCGGCGTTAATTCTAAGAGACGAGTGATAGCGAGTAGTGCTAAATAATTCGTCACTTTATAGATTGGTGTCATTACACTACACTGAGTTTAATGAGTACGGATAAGTTAATTCGAGCGGCTAGGTTCATCACTGTTTTAGCAGCGCTTTTGTTGCTCTCCAGTTGTTCGACGGTCTCCTATTATTCCCAAAGTGTTGTCGGCCACAGTCGGCTTATGCTCGCTCGTAAAGACGTAGATAAGGTGATTGAGCAAGCTGATGATAACTTAAAAGCACAGCTACTATTATCCAAAGAGTTACGGGCATTTTCAGTCGCAGAACTGAGCCTGCCGAAATCTCAAAGCTATACCACTTACGTTGCCTTAAAACGCGAGTATCCAGTCTGGACCGTTGTTGCTACTCCTGAGTTTTCACTACAGGCTCAACAGTGGTGCTACCCAGTGATAGGCTGTGCTAGCTATCGCGGATACTTCAGTAAGAAAGCCGCCAATATCTACGCACAAAAGTTGCAAGATAAAGGCCTTGAAACCGACGTTGGAGGGGCTTCGGCCTATTCAACCTTAGGATGGTTTGCCGACCCACTTCTTCCATCTATGATGCGCTATGGAGACTCAGACTTCGCCGAGACATTGTTTCATGAAATTGCTCATCAAAAGCTTTATATCAACGGCGATAGCGATTTTAACGAAGCTTTTGCCAGTCTTGTAGGAGAAGTCGGCGTGAGACGATGGCTAACAAAGCATAGCCCCGAGAAATTAATTGCTTATGAAAATAGTTTGTTGGTTCGTGAACAGTTCTTTACCTTGATCACCGAAACAAAGCACGACCTACTCACGCTGTATGAATCGGGTAAATCGAGGCGCATGATACTCTCGGGGAAACAGCAAATTTTTAGCGAGCTAAAACAACGCTATGAAGCCCTCATACAAGACAAATGGAATGGGCGGGCGTGGTTCAAATCATGGTTTGATAAACCCATAAATAACGCGAAATTTGCCTCTCTCGCAACCTATCGCGATCGAGTGCCCGAATTACGAACGTTGTTGGCTAGTTGCAGCCATAGCCTGCCAAGATTTTACCGAACTCTATCGGACCCTCAGAAAAAAGATGGTAAGGTCGTAATTCCGAAAGTATGCCTAGAGTTTGACGAGAAAACATGACGTGCGCCTTGGTCGTAAAAACTTAGATTCGATATCGTCAACTTGGGATACTTAATTTGATTTAATCCAGCAAAGATTTTTGGCTCGCGCCCTTAATAGCCATTGTTTGAAGTCTATCTCCTTTGCTCCGCTTCGCTTACAAAGTCGTAAGGGTAGGGTAATGAGATATTACTGGCGGCGGTCAATTTTTTGTTTTGCTCGGAGCTTAATTTCCATGTGGCGGCCCCAAGATTATTACTTAGTTGTTCAAGAGTGCTGGCGCCCAGAATAGGTGCTGTAACGGCTGTTTGCGCAAGTAACCATCGAATGGCCACTTGGGCAGGCGGTTTTCCAGTTTCCGCTGCTACCTCTTTTAAGGCATCGATTACTTTCCAAGTGTGCTCGTTATTGTAGTTGTTCCATGATTCACCCCAGCTTTCTCTTTCGGCTTTCTCAATGCGACTGTCTTTTGGTGGGGCACATAGCTGCATTGAAAGTTTGCCACTCAACCAACCGCCGCGTAAAGGGCTCCAAAGGATAACGCTAAGACCTTCATGCTCACACACCGTTATTAGCTCCCACTCTGTTTAGCGGCATAGAAGAGATCTAGGGCGGTAATTTTTACTATGAACACGCTGTTATTGACCGCCAAAAGCTAAGTATTCTAATGGTGCAGCAAAGTTTGTAATGCAAAAACATTATGATTATAATGTTTTTGCATTACTTCTAACTAATTAGTCCCAATGGTCAGTCAGACAGAACGTCGAAAAGCCACCAGAGTAGCAATCATGACAGCCGCGGCTTCTATCATTAATGACAGGGGTTTTAACAATTGTTCAATCGCCGTTATCGCGAGTGAAACCACTTATTCTACTGGGGCTATTCAACATCACTTCAAATCAAAAGACGATCTACTCTATTCGTTAGTGACCGAATACATTTTTTCTACATCAGTTTCTACTCCTGCAATTGTCGAGTCGATGATTAATGAATCACTAGAGAAACGGTGTCGTTTAGTGGTTGAGAGCATGTGGTCGTACTATGGTCATGACAACTATTCATTAGTATGGGAAGTTATCCTGGGCAGCAAAAATAATAAAAATCTTAAACGAGAAATAGGTAACTTCTTTCGAGCCGCTGAAGTTAAGGCAGAAGCGAATATTCACGAATTTTTTTCAGATTTATCTTTTTCGAAAGAGTATGTGATTGAATTACGTCGCCACCTTAGTGCGCAGTTGAGAGGAATCTCGTTATTAAGATTTACCAGTAATATCGATGACGAAATTCATACCCAACTCGAGTATGTGATCGAATTAGTGATACTCAAAATACGAAATGATATTAGTAAACGAGGCTTAGAGTGATAATGGGTTTGGCTAGTTGGCTCAAGCTGCAAGTCATTTACGCAGTCGTAGCGATATCGTTCAACCTAGTAAGCTATTGGCGTATCAAACTTGATCTAGAAGGCTTAAGCAATACAAATCCGCTATTGGGAATAGCGGTAATCAGCCCGCTTTTGTTTGCAGTTTGGGCTGCACATAGGGGCTATCGAAAAGTCTTTATCGCGATAAACTCAATATCAGCTCCGCTCTTTTTCTATGCTGGCATCATTAAGCATTTTTCCAGTATCAGCTCATTATCATGGGCGTCGATTGTTACTTCCCCAGTTGTCTTAGCAGTCGTGCTTAACTGCTTTGGTGTATCGGTGATGATAATGGGAATAATAACAATTCGAAAAACCAATCAAACAGGACGGTCACAACGGTGAAAAGAATAATACTTGTATCTTGCTCTACGCTCGCGTTGATCATAATTGCAGCCTATCTAACGCTGATTAACATTAATAGCTATCAACTCGATGGAGAGCTAGAGATTACGATACTAGACAGGCCGGTTACGGTTCATCGAGACGAGTACGGCGTGCCCTATGTTTTTGCTGACTCAATCGCCGATGCAATTCGAGCTCAAGGTTTTGTGGTAGCGCAAGATCGTGTCTTCCAGATTGAGATGTATCGAGCCATCATTGAAGGGCGCCTGGCGAGCATTATCGGAGACTCTGGCTTAGAGTCTGATATCAAGATGCGAGTATTGGGTATCCGCAAAAACGCTGCGCGACACGCCAAGTTATTAGACGATGAGAGTAGAGATTACTTGAGCTGGTATGCGCAAGGCTACAATGAATTCGTAACCAACAGGACGCGCGAATTTCCTCTTGAGCTGTCGCTCTTAAACATCACTCCTACACCGCTTGGTATCGCTGACCTATTAGCTGTGCAGCATTTTGCTGGCTTTGTCCAAAGCCGTAATTACGAAGATGAAATACTTAGTCTGAATCTATTAAAGGAACTTGGTGCTGATCTCGCCGAAGAACTTTCGCCATTGAATATCAACCCTGATAGAACGGTTCCAGTGATACCGCATTCGCCGGTAGGGCTACCTCAATTAAGTATCAGTGCTTCAGACGGTTTTCAATCTGCTGCCTCATCCAAACTTCCAGTTGCGTTGCCTGCCTCAGGCTCAAACAATTGGCTCGGAGGGAATTCCAAGTCCGTAAACGGACTGCCTATTTTGGCAAACGACCCTCATCTGGATGCTTCTATTCTACCTGGGCCCTGGTATCCGATTGGTCTATTCACCGACGAGTTTAGTGCCATAGGCGCAAACCTACCGGGCGTACCGGGGCTAATTTTAGGCCGGACTCAACATATTTCATTCGGCGTAACTAATGGTTATGGAGATAGCCAAGATCTCTATATAGAACGGGTCGATGAGAATAAGCAAAATCACTATTTTAATAGTGGAGTAAGTGTTCCTTTTGATATTGAAAACGAGTTCATTGAAGTAAAGGACAACAATGCTGAAAATAAACGGCGTAGAGTAGCACTCACTATTCGTCGCACAGTAAGAGGCCCTGTGATCTCAGATCATAGCGTTTTCGGCATAAACACCAAAGAACCGATCGTGTTTCGGTCAGCCGCTGCCGAGCTTACTGGCAAAAGCATAGGCCTGCCAGACTTACTAACCGCGACCTCAGTTCAAGACGCCGATCAAGCACTTGCGAACATAGACCTTCTCTATTTCAACTACCTAACGGCTGATATTGCAGGTGGCATAGCTCACCGGGCTACCGGTCTCGTGCCGCTAAGAAAAAATGGCGCAATAGCGAAACCGGTAAGCGAACAAGACGATTGGGCCGGTTATATTCCTAAGCCTGAAATGCCTGGTCAGATCAACCCAGCCAAAGACTGGTTAGGCACTTCAAATCACGACGTTATTCCAGATAACTATCCGTATTATTACTCGACTCACTTCAGCCCAAACTATCGTTATGAACGAGTTAAAGAGTGGATCAACGAGGAACCAAAGAAGACTTCAGAGGCGCACCAAAAAATGCTGGCTGACGTCAAAAACAAACATGCCGAGAGACTGACACCTATATTTTTAGAGGCCATCGCTGAAACAGAAGAACTGGTGGCGTTCCATCAGATGTTATCTGACTGGGATTATCGAGATAATATCGACTCCGTCGCGGCGACAATGTTTCATCTTACTCACGAATATCTTATTCGCCTAATGTTTGAAGATAAGATGTCGCCACCTGTATTCAATCATTTTTTAAGCTCTCGATATTATTGGATGCAAAGAATTGACGAATTAATCGAAGCGGGC
>CAYQVT010000118.1:0-10577 GCA_964420885.1 uncultured Gammaproteobacteria bacterium | reverse complement strand
GGTAATAATTACGCTATTAGACGGCACATGCGGCGCAAAGTGGCTTGTTGGCGGTATTAACGGCCGGATAATCGGCACCAGATCTTGCACGGAGGCGTGTGTTAGTCGAATAATCTGAGTTACTTGTGCGTCGCTAACATCGTCCGTAGGCGAGAATAAAAGCGGCGTAGGTCGCTGTTTAATGACATTACTCGGCACTATTTTAATCACATTACCCGAGTCGACCGCAGCTAAGTTATTTACTTCTAATATCGATAAGAACACATCATATAGCTGCTCAGCATTAAATGTTGAGCCAGAGATCAGTGACACTTTTGCTTTTACTCGTGCATCAACGATAAAGTTTTTGCCCGTGACTTCAGCGACGGTTTGAATAAACACACGAATATCCACATCGTCGAGTTTCAGGGATATTTGGCCCTCATCAGCTCGAGGTTCAACTTCAATACCCGGATCCGAGTTCCGCTGTTGTGCAGATACATTCAATATCCCTATGCCAATGGATAAGCCAGCACTTAATGCCACTAACTTCCAAAGCGTCGATCTTAAGGTGGTTTTCAAACTCATGAACTCTCGAATGTGTTACTTCCCTTTTGATACGAGGGATTTATATTATTATTAATCGCGAGCTATCATACTGAAAATACGCCACATAAACCATGCGTATAGAGGGACATAACCGTATGTTAATCGGGAGTTAATGTGCTAAAAAACTCTATAACGTTCGGTCACCAGAGCGCACCGAGCGGTTTAAACCTAACCTAGTTTCCCAGAAATAAACGACTGCACTTCCCTAATGTCATTAGACACCACAGTCATGCGCTCTTGGCGATCAAATAAATCGGACATATAGAGCGGTAAGTTGGCTTGGCCGAGATTGGCTGTTGGATACCGTTCTGCTGCCTGAGCGCTGGCTTGAGGAAACTTGGCTGGGTGCGCGGTGGCTAAACAAATCATTGGAGTGCTTTCACAATACCGTTGAGATCGTGCGGCAGCGACACCAATCGCAGTATGCGGGTCTAACATGTACTCGGTATTCTGGTGAACATCGGCTATCAGCTTTAGGGTTGCGTCGTCGTCTAAACGAAAACTCGAAAATAGGCCCCTAACATTCTTTAGCGCCCGGGAACTTAGCGTCATTACACCGTCTTCAAACTCAGACATCAATCGTTGTATTTCCGTACCTTGGCGTTCATAGAGATCAAACAGTAGACGCTCAAAATTACTTGATACCATGATATCCATGCTTGGTGATAAGGACTGGTACAAGCCCTGTTTACTGTGGTCATTATCGCTAATACAACGATGAAGGATGTCATTTGAATTGGTTGCAATAATCAGCTGTTCTATTGGTAAGCCCATCTTCTTGGCTAAATACCCAGCAAAAATATCACCAAAATTTCCGGTGGGCACCGAAAACGAAACAGCTCTATGTGGGCCGCCTAATGCAAGCGAAGCATAAAAGTAGTAAACGATTTGAGCCATAATCCGAGCCCAATTAATCGAATTTACCGCAACCAACTGACGCCCGTCGGGTAAAAACGATTGGTCGCGGAAACTGGCTTTAACCATGTTTTGACAATCATCGAAATTACCGTCGAGAGCGATATTAAAAACATTATCGGCAATCACAGTTGTCATTTGCCGACGCTGAACGTCCGATACTCGATTGTGCGGATGTAAGATAAAGATATCGATGTTTTCACAGCGTTTACAGCCTTCGATCGCCGCCGAACCAGTGTCGCCGGAGGTTGCCCCCATCACCACAACTTTCTGATTACGCTTCGCCAGAATATAATCAAGCAGATGACCTAAAAATTGCAATGCGAAATCTTTGAAAGCAAGCGTTGGTCCCTGAAATAACTCAAGTATCCATTCGTTGTGACCAATTTGAACGAGCGGAGCAATAGCGTCGTGTCTAAACGATTCGTAGGCCTTAGCGATAATATCTTTCAAATCGGCATCGCTAATTTCACCATCTATAAACGGATGTATAACCTTGAACGCCAATTCTTGATAGCTTAAGCCTGCCCAACTCGCGATTTCTTCTCTGGAAAACACGGGTAGTTCTTCTGGCACATATAAACCTCCATCGGAGGCAAGCCCTGCTAGTACAACCTCTTCAAAACTAAGTGCAGGAGCGTCACCGCGCGTACTAATAAATTTCATCGTCTTTTGCCTAGCTTAATTGAAGTGCTCTACTCTAATCTTTACCGCATCGGCTCGCACGTCAGTCATTGATTCGATGCTCTCTATTACCCGGCCAACTCTCGCTTCATTGGTGCGTTGAGTGATAAAAATAACCGAAACCAAATCTTGACCTTTCTGTGGTTCCTTCTGGGTAATTGCTTCAATACTAATATCTTGCATTGCAAACTCGGCAGACAGCTTTGACATAACCCCAGCCACATCATTTACCTCAAAGCGTAAATAATACGCCGATTCAAATGCATCATGCGTTTTGACTACCAGGTCTTCGATAGCATCAGCTTGAAACCCGAGATGCGGAACTCGGCATAAAGCGTGAGCATCGATGGTACGCACAACATCTAATATATCCGCGACCACCGCCGACGCGGTTGGTTCTGCGCCTGCCCCGGCACCATAATGCAAGGTATTGCCAACAGCATCACCCTTGACCAATACCGCATTCATTACACCGTTGACATTGGCCAGCAATCTTTTTTCTGGAATCAAGGTAGGATGTACACGCAGTTCCAAACCGTTAGCGTCGGATTTTGCGATGCCTAGGTGCTTAATTCGGTAACCGAGTTCTTCCGCGTAAGCAACATCAATCAAACTCAAGTTCGAAATCCCTTCGGTATATACTTTTTCAAATTGCAGTGGTATTCCGAAAGCGATTGCCGCGAGGATGGTAAGTTTGTGTGCTGCGTCTATACCTTCTACGTCGAACGTTGGATCGGCTTCGGCATAACCGAGTTCTTGTGCCTCCGCCAGTACGTCTTCAAAAGTTCGCCCTTTGTCGCGCATCTCAGTCAAAATAAAGTTGCCAGTGCCATTTATTATTCCGGCTAATAATTCAATTCGATTACCCGCTAGGCCTTCACGAATCGCTTTAATAATACTAATGCCACCGGCGACCGCCGACTCGTAATTAACTGAAACATTATTAGATTCCGCAGCGGCGAATATTTGGTTGCCGTGTATTGCGATCAACGCCTTGTTAGCGGTAACCACATGCTTGCCTTGCTCGATAGCCTTGAGAACCAGTTCTTTAGCGAGTGTGTCACCACCTATCAGTTCCACCACGATATCGATATCGTCCGCTTTAACAATTTCAAACGGATCTTGCGTTAGCTGCAATTGCTCGCAGTCACATAATCGTTTGCTGCTTAAATCACGCACCGATGCCATGGTCACCTTGACCTCGCGGCCAACCCTGCGTGATATTTCAGCGGCATTGCGCTGAAGCACTAAGGCTGTTCCGCCACCGACGGTTCCTAAGCCAAGGACACCCACTCTAATTGCATTCATTGATCTACTAATTCTTATTTCTATTAACTGCTCGAGTAATGAGCATTATGCTGGACGCTAGATTTTAACCCTTTCTGGATGGCGCAGCAGCGCTTTTATACTGCGGATTGCCTGCCGAGTACGATGTTCGTTTTCAATTAAGCCAAATCGCACATAGTCATCACCGTAATCGCCAAAGCCGATGCCTGGTGAAACCGCTACTTTGGCCTCTTTGAGTAACAATTTGCTGAATTCCATAGAACCTAATTCGCGGAACCGTTCAGGGATCTTCGCCCAAACAAACATAGTCGCTTTTGGCCTCTCAATTGGCCAACCGGCCGCTTCCAAACCATCACACAGCACATCTCGCCGATTCTGGTAGCGATCACGAATGTCTGAAATCCACTCTTTTGCTTCAGGTGCTTCCAGCGCAAATATGGAAGCTATCTGAATCGGTGCGAACATGCCGTAATCTAAATACGATTTTAGCCTGGCTAAGGCGCTAATTAGCACCGAATTGCCGACCAAAAATCCAACGCGCCATCCAGGCATGTTATAGCTCTTTGATAAACTATAAGATTCAACGGCAACGTCCTTAGCACCTGGAACTTGCATGATTGAAGGCGCCACATAGCCATCAAAAACAATGTCAGCGTACGCCAAGTCCTGGATGACCCAAAATTGGTGCTCAATCGCCATTTCAACGATCTTCTCAAAAAACTCCAAATCGACACATTGTGCTGTCGGATTACTCGGAAAGTTCAATACCAACATCTTAGGCTTTGGAAACATATTTTTTAGAGCAGTTTCCAGCTCAGAGAAAAAATCGATATCTGCGCCAATCGGTACATGTCGAATGTCTGCGCCAGAGATAATAAAACCGTAAGGATGAATCGGGTACGCCGGGTTTGGAACCAATACTGAATCGCCCTTATCAACAGTGGCCATTGCAAGGTGTGCTAGCCCTTCTTTAGATCCGATGGTTACAATGGCTTCACGGTCGGGGCAAATATCGACATTAAAGCGATCCCCGTACCAGTTAGCGATGGCTTTACGTAATCTAGGTACACCTTTAGAAACCGAGTAACGATGCGTATCACCTCGCTGAGCAGCCTCGCAGAGCTTGTCTACGATGGGTTGAGGAGTCGGTTGATCCGGGTTTCCCATACCGAAATCAATAATGTCTTCGCCTCGCGCACGAGCCGCGGCTTTTAATTCACCAACGATATTGAAAACATAATGAGGAAGCCGCTTGATGCGAGGAAAATCATCCATTGCCATGACAAATAAAGGGCGAATTGCGCCGTAAAATACCGAAAAACTGACCAATATTGTAGCGAGCAGAGCAACTAATGTAACCCTAAATCTAAGCCTAAATAACGAATAGTTAGCACAGATATATCAGACCTTAACCAGTCTTCAGGTACCGCAGTGGGTTTATTGGCTTGCCGTTTAACCTAATTTGAAAATGCAGAGCACTTTCTCCGCGATTATTGATACCAACAGACCCAATAAGCTGTGATAGTGCAATTTTTTGTCCTTCCGATACCAGTATCTTTTGATTATGTGCATACGCACTTAAAAAAGTTTCGTCGTGCTTGATAATTATCAAATTGCCATAGCCTTTTAAACTATTGCCAACATAAACTACTTCACCGGAGGCAGAGGCTCTTACATCGGTACCATTTTTACCTAGGATATCGATGCCTTGTTGTGTGCTAGACGGTGAAAAACGTCTAATCACTTGCCCTTTTAGTGGCCACCTCCATGTGATCGGCCCTGTATTATCTGATTCTCTGGGCAAGGTAGTATTGGTCCCCAAGCTCTGGTTTCGCACGGACTCTCTGACGGAGCTATTTGTTGTTTTTGGTGGCAGATTGCCGTTTGGCGCAGCTTGCTCGGGCTTAGAATTAACAGAGGAAGAATGTGCAGTATTGTTTGAAACCTCGACGGAAACTCTGGGTCCAGACTTTGCAATAAATCCGATAGGCTTGGTCAACCTGATTCGTTGCCCAGCGAGCAAGCGGCTAGCATCAGAAAGCTGGTTCCACGCCGCAAGTTGTTTAATATCTAAATTATATTCAAACGCAATGGCATGCAGAGTCTCACCGGGTTTGACGGTTCTGATCAACTGACCGCCGATTCTTTCTGTTTGTTGTTTAACGGTAAACACGGTTCGCTCTTCAACGGCGACCTTCGGAGGAGGCGCACAGCCGTATATCAACACAACTGCACTGACTAAGAGTTTTTTGGGCAGCACAAGCATCGACGTCTTGAACTTAAACGCAATCATTCAATTAATGTAGAAAATAATAGAGTGTTCCGCCTATAGCGACCAAAGCGAGGGTGCCCCAGCCTAATAACTCTACTTGTTTGTGTATTGTCTCTTCAAGTTTATCGCCGCCTAACCTTACCAAACCCGCGACTAGAAAGAATCTTCCACCACGGCCGATCAACGACAATACAACGAATGGCAAGAACGCGATACTTAGTACCCCAGACGCAATGGTGAATATCTTATAAGGTATGGGAGTAAACCCAGCTAATAAGATAATAAGAATGCCGTGAGCTGCGTACTTTTCCTTTATCAAGTCAAAGGTGTCGTGCGCACTAAAATAATTAAGAATTTGATCTCCGTAAGTCTCAAAGAAAAACGAGCCGATCAAATAGCCAAACACTCCGCCTAATACCGACATGACGGTGGTGATTGCGGCTAGTCGCCAAGCTTTGTCTTTATCGGCCAGAACCATGGGTGCTAACATCACGTCCACTGGAATTGGAAAAAACGACGATTCGGCGAAACTGACTCCGGCTAAATAGCGTTCTGCGTGTTTATGTTTTGCCCACGTCAATATAGTGGTATAAATCGGTTCAAAAAATTTCACGTTGATGGTTACCTAATTGTTGAGACAAAGCTCGTATTTATTTGATATTGATGGCTAGACTAGCCCTGCTAGACGCGGAACGAAGCGGACCGCTTCGATTTCTTGTTCAATTAAACCGGAGCGGGTTTTATCGATCACGATCAATACCTGATGTTTGGCTTTGCCGACTGGCATCACTATTCTCCCACCCTCCGCTAATTGGTCTATCAGTTCGGGGGGGACGTCTTGTGAAACCGCCGCGGCCAATATTCCATCATAGGGTGCAAAGTCTGTCATCCCTGCAAATCCGTCTCCATGTCTGAATTTTACATTTCGAACACCTAAGTCGTACAACAAGTCTCTCGCTCGTCGGTGCAGTGTAACAATACGTTCCAAACTAACCACTTCATCGCACAGAGGCGCCAAAATCGCGGTCTGATACCCACAACCGGTTCCAATCTCTAATACCTTTGACCGTGGTTTATTGAATAAAGTCTGCGTCATTAAGCCAACAATATAGGGCTGAGATATGGTTTGGCCCTGCCCAATTGGTAAAGCGGTATTTTCGTAGGCTCGGCTCGCCAACGCTTCATCGACGAAAATGTGCCGCGGTAGGCTTTGCATAACATCGAGCACAGCCTTATGCGTAATGCCCATGCTTTTGATTAATTCGACTAGTCGACGGCGAGTGCGGTCCGAGGTCATCCCACTTCCGACTAATTGCGGCCTACCTATGTGTTGTTTATACATAACTCAGTCTAAAACTGGTTTATAGAGTATCGAGCCACATCTGAACATCGTCAACATAAGGGCTGTCATCAAAACTGGCATTAAGTGGCGTGATTGAAGCAAAGCCCTGCTCAACGGCTTCAAAATCTTGCATTTTGCTTCGCTTAATACGGCGAAACTCCCCTGCAGGGCCAAGTTGATAGGTCGATATCTTTCCGTCTGAGGCTTGTTGAATCGGGGGCAGTGGTTCTTCTCGCTCACCGGATATGGTGGCTTTAAAACCTCGTAGGTCACCGACAGAAATGTCCGGGACATTGACGTTGAGTACCGCTAACAAGCTTCGATAGTTTAGTAACGGCAAAGCATTGCTCATTTGTACAGCGATGTAAGCCGCGGTCTCGTAGTGCACCACATCGCGTTCAGTAATGGATAAAGCGATACTTGGCATCGCCATTCGGCGAGCCTCCATCGCCGCTGCAAAGGTGCCTGAATACAATATGTCGTCGGCAAGATTAGGGCCATTGTTAATACCACTAATCACTAAGTCGACCGCTTCATCAACAAGATTGTTCAGACCGATATAGACGCAATCGGCGGGAGTCCCGTCAACAATAAATAGGCGCTGCTCAGCCTGCTCGACGTTGACAGGTCGACGCAGAGACAATCCCATACCACAACCGCTTTTATTTTCGCGTGGTGCAACGATGGTCACCTTATGATGTTGGTTAATAAGCGCCTCGGCCAACGCTAATAACCCCGGAGCATTAAATCCGTCGTCGTTGCTAATTAAGATGTGCACAGAATCTTCCTGTAATTGTTGAACGATGTACCCTCTTCATCCAGTCACTACGTATAAAAACGACGGAACAAAACTTGAGGGTTTATGATGACTGCTGTGCCTGAAAGAAGATCAGAATCCCGAAGTCGATTAATCAACCACTTCTTGATCAACAAATATCGGTATTTCGAACCAATACAGGCCATTGGCAATTTTATCTAAACAAATTAATGCGTGATAAGTCATTCAGCGCTAGCCGCGAAGTCTAACATTGAGAGTCGGTTAAATCTATTTACAATGTTTAAAACCGTTACGTCTAGATCGTCTAAATGGCGTATGGATTAGTCTACAGAACCAAGTTCTAAATAGGCCGCATATGGGTCGTTTGCGTCTTCGAGATCAACTTCGCTCAATACCCTAAATATCAAAGAAAATAATTGTGCCTGCGATGCAACGTCTAATTTCGCATAAATATTTTTGCGATGACCGCGTTCAGTTTCTGAAGAAATTCCCATTTTTTTGGCCGAAGCCTTCGACGGCTTGCCTTCGAGCATCAAGCCCAGCACCGTTTTTTCTCGTTCGGTCAATATTGAACTTCCGAAGTGCTCTAATGATGATTTTAGTTGACCGTGGGCACGTTTAGGAACCTCTGCCCCTTTCAGCATCGATAGATCGGAACCACCCCATTGCTTGGCCAACGCGGATCGAAACACCGGTTCGGCAACGTGTAATTGTCTTAGCTCAAGATTTGTAAAAGGCGTGCCCAATTGCTGCCGACCGAAACTGGCAACAAGTGCCGTCGAATCATCGATTTTGTGTACAAAATTAGCGTCGTCACACAAACCGGATTGATTAAAGTATGCAATACCAAAGTCGCTTTGTGAGAACGATTTATCTTCTATGGAACCCAAGCGGTAAAACCCAGACCGCAACGATGTAAATCGCCGATACAATGGGCTAAGTAAATAGGCGCCACCTAAATACACGTCGTAAAAGGATGCTTCTTCGGCTGGGTGAAGACGATCAAACAACACGATTGGCTCTTGGTTTTCTTGAAACAACATTATCAATGCGCTGTCTATAGGTACAAAACGATTAATCGACTCAAAAAAAACATTTCCAAACTCATCGGTATTAACCGCCTGAATGAGAGGCGCTACCACATCAGACCATTGCGCCAGGTAGGCAGAATCTCGATCAAATCTATCAATCGAACCATTCATTATCTATCACCGGTAACAATCACTGGTTTCTCCATGCTGCTAATACTCAGAAATATCACGGCCACTGTATTTCGAAGAGCCTTCGGCAATCAGTTTGCGAATCATTTGACGCTGAAAATTTAAATGTGAAATTGTACGGGGTTCTTCGCCAGCAACACTGACGATTTCTCGATGCAGTTCGGGCAATCGATAAAAAGGAATCATCGGGTAAGTGTGATGGGCGGTGTGGTAAGGCATGTTCCAAAGTAACCACTGCATGAGCGGACCGGCAGCCACCGTTCGAGTATTTAGCCATATATCATCCTCATGCGGCATGCCAGTATGTTCAATCGTATTTTGCAGCATATGGAACCACTTCATCGTAAACATGGGTAATAGCCACAGCATCAAAAGAGCGGTACTCTGAAATACTACAGATAGAATAAACATCAGAACGTAGATCGCCATCATTACGCGTGCTTCCTTATGCACTTTGCTTAACTGGGCATCGGAAAGATGAGGCCAATCACCACGCTGCCCGTTGGCCAGTTTCAACACTTCCAGTATTCGGTTTGGCCAATAGCTTACGCCTGAAAAATACAAGCCGTACGTCAGTAAATTAAAGGGTTTGGCGCCGACGATTTCGGCATCTAATTCAACATCCTGTGTATGACGATGATGTTGAAAATGCTCAAACTTATCTTGGTCACGCCCCATTAAGAGCAGTAAACAAAAAAGTCGTCCAAAAAGTTCGTTATATCGCTGAGTTTTGAAAACCGTATTGTGACTTAATTCGTGTACACCGGCGTAGAGACAATTAATTAATATGCCTTGAATCATGAACAAAGGAATCGCCAACCAAGTACCCCATAAAGCAAGTAATACAATCGAATTGGCGGCGATGCCCCCTAGATGGGAAGCGACTTTTAGCCAGCCTCTCATATCTGAGCGTGTTCTTAACGCCTTCAATGTTTTGGCAGGCACATGAATCGTGCGTTCAAAAGAAGCGTCCATGGAAGTCTCGAGTTAATTAAAAGGTTGTTTTGCTGCTCGTATACTTTATTGTTAGCGTGAGAATTTGATGCGATCCGCCAACTAGGTAACATTGTATGGTAGCTCACACAAAATTGGTACGCCCCAATCGGGTTGGTATTTTCAACTTAATTTGGGGAGTTATTGTATCAATCCTTACTATATTGCAACGAATCGACACTATGCAAAACCTGAAAATTTACCAGTCTCTCTGGGCGATGCAACAACGGCGGCCAGATGGCTATGAACATGGCAATGATAAATCTTTTCGGATGATAGCCGAGGCTGGGTATCACGGCGTTTGTTTAGACCCAACAGTTGAAGAAATTCCTGAAAATTTAGCACTTAAACCTTACTTTGAAAAATATGGTTTAGAGTTAATGGTTAACAGCTTCCCAAAAAACGGCGACGACCTACGTGAGTTACTAAATTTTGCTAAGGATATGAACGCCACGCAATTCAGCATAATCGGAACGACTTACCCTCTAACCACGGAAG
>CAYQVT010000117.1:0-10601 GCA_964420885.1 uncultured Gammaproteobacteria bacterium | reverse complement strand
CTCACAACTTAGCGCACGAATACGGTCGCTGTGGTGGTTTTGAATTATTACAAGGCGCGGGAATCGAAGTTAAACACGGTGTACTTGAAGATCATGCCCGTCGTTTGAACCGCGGGTTCGTTAGCCGTATGGTGCGTAAGAGACCATGGGTGATGCTTAAATCTGCAGCGACCTTAGATGGACGAACGGCTGCCTATGACGGCGAAAGTAAATGGATTACCAGTGTAGACGCGCGTGAGACTGTCCAAACTTTGCGTGCCGCCTGCTCAGCGGTCATTACAGGTGTGGGAACGGTTACCGCAGATGATCCCCAGATGAATGTACGCCTCGACAATCAAGAACGACAGCCCTTGCGGGTTGTATTAGACAGTCAATTGCAGACCCCGCTGGAATCAAGAATCATAGGTTCAGACCAAAATTTAGTGATATTCACCAGCTCGAACGATTTAGAGAAGACCGGCGCATTAATAGAGGCCGGTGCTGAGGTGATTCAATTAGCTGAGAACCCATCAGGAAAACTAGATTTGCTAGAGGTGTTGGCTGAATTAGCCAGATGGCAATGCAATGAGGTGTTTATTGAAGCAGGGCAGACATTAAGTGGAGCATTTGTTCAGGCGGGTTTAGTCGATGAACTGATCTTATTCTATGCCGGTAGTGTATTAGGCAACGATGGTAAAAGTATGTTCAAATTTGATTCGCCGATGCCATTTCAAAGTAGAGCGCATTTTCAGGTAGAGAGCACTGAGATGATTGGCGACAATATTCGTGTTAATGCGGTTAACGCCGCTAGTCTTGCGGAACTAAAGCAAGTTAGCTAACACCAACTTTAAATATAAGAGCTTTTGAGGGCAGCGCATGTTTACAGGAATTATTGAAACCTTGGGTACGGTTAAATCTACCAGCAAAGTTGGTGGCGATGTCCGTATTACCATAAGCGCCGAAGACTTTGCAAAACGCGACGTAAATTTGGGCGACAGTATCGCCATAAATGGAGTATGTCTAACCGTTATCGAGAGAACCGGCGCTGACTTTGCATTTGATGTATCGATTGAATCGATCAATCACACCTTAATAGGAGATTGGCAGCCAGGTGTCAAAGTTAACTTAGAGATGGCTTTATTGCCAACCACACGTCTAGGCGGCCATTTGGTGTCTGGTCATGTTGATGGTTTAGCCACTTTAACCAACTTGACAAGTGATGCTCGTTCGTGGCGCATGGAATTTGAGGTGCCGGATGACTTGAAGAAATACGTGGCTAAGAAAGGCTCTATTACCATAAACGGCACCAGCTTAACGGTAAACTCTGTAGACGATAAACTTTTTGATATCAATGTGATACCGCACACATTCGAAGTAACTACACTTGGTTCGTTGACGGTTGGCGATCAAGTTCATATTGAAGTAGATCTAATAGCACGGTACCTAGAGCGTTTATTGTCAGGGCGTTTGGAACCAAGTGAATCGAATATTAGTGAAGCTTTTCTGGTCGGTCATGGTTTTGGCTAATCTTCGTGATGTTAACCGCTTTGGCGAATTTGTCTTGGCTTTTTTGAGAGTAATCCAATGGTAGTCATTACGCCCCTGTTTGCAGCAGTTTTTGGTCTCCTATATATCGCCCTTTCATGTCACGTCATACGGTATCGTTTTGGAAATAAGATTTCCTTAGGTTCGGGTGGAAGTAAAGAATTAGAACGAGCGATTCGAACACATGCTAATTTTATGGAATACGTTCCATTTGCCTTGTTGTTGATGTGGTTTATTGAGACCTTGACCTTGTCACCCAATTTAGTGTTTTGGTTGGGATCGGTTTTGCTTATTGCACGAGTGGCGCACGCGTTTGGTATGTTTTACCCCAAACAGTTAATGATTCTAAGACAAATCGGCGTTTTAGTGACCATTGGAGTCATTATCATCGCCTGCGTCTCAATACTGCGGCATTATTTGCCAGTATCTATTTAACCAGTCGTGGCTTTTTTAAACTTTTCGTATTTTGAAAACTAGGAACATGTATGGCTCACAGCAGCATTGAAGAAATTCTTGAGGATTATCGTAACGGTAAGATGGTTATCATCACCGATGATGAAGATCGCGAGAACGAAGGGGATTTGATGATGGCGGCAGATAAGGTGACCGCCGACGACATCAATTTTATGGCTCGCTATGGTCGTGGATTGATTTGCCTAACGTTGACCGAAGGTCGATGCGAAAAAATAGGCTTACCGCTTATGGTCGGTGACAATAATGGCGCGCGATTCTCGACTAATTTTACCATGTCTATTGAAGCGGCTGAGGGCGTAACCACGGGTATCTCTGCCGCCGACAGAGCGAGAACTGTGCAAGCCGCGGTTGCGGCGGATGCCAAACCCTCGGACATTGTAATGCCTGGGCATATATTCCCGATTATGGCTCAACCTGGCGGCGTCATGAGTAGAGCGGGGCATACCGAAGCCGGAGTTGATTTTGCCCGGCTTGCCGGCCGTGATCCGTCGAGTGTAATTTGTGAGATCTTAAACGAAGACGGTACCATGGCACGCATGCCTGATTTAGAGGAGTTTGCTAAGGAACACGATCTCAAAATCTGTTCGATTGCCGAGCTGATTCGCTATCGACTCGAAAAAGAACCTACCGTTGTTCCGGTTAAAGACACTTTATTGGAAACTAACCGAGGACCCTTACGATCCGTGGTATTTAAGGATACCGAGCGTGATGAAACGCACGTCGCCTTTGTTTGCGGAGAAGTCGATCACAATACCCCGATTCCAGTTAGGATTCACGTTGAATCCGATTTCCTAAACGTACTAAAAGGCCTAAACAATCACACCACCTTTCCTGCTAAGGACGCCGTTGACTATATCTTAGAGGCAGGCTCAGGTATTGTAGTGATTCTGCGGTACTCCCAGAGTTCTGAAGAAGTGATCTACGATATTGAACAGTTTCAGGAAAATAAGCGACCCGGAGGTCAGGGCCATCTGCGTTTGTTGGGCTCTGGAAGCCAAATATTGTCCAGTTTAGGAGCCGGTAAGATTCAAGTTATGGGTAAAGAACGTAAAACTCACGGCTTGTCTGGGTTCGGCATTGAGATTGTCGACTATATTGAGCGCTAATCACGCCTAACTATTCTTTTTAACAAAATTTTGCAGCGACAATTTATAAATATATATGACACACACTACTCTCTCCGGCGAACTGCACGGTCAAAATCAAAAGCTAGGCATTGTACTAGGTCGTTTTAATAGTTTTATAGGCGATGCACTGCTTGGTGGCGCAATCGACGTACTTCAACGTCATGGCGTCGATACTACTGACATAACGGTTGTCAATGTGCCCGGCGCATTTGAAATACCGTTGGCGGTAAAAAAAATGGCGGCAAGTGGCAAATACGACGGTGTAATTGCACTGGGTGCTGTCATTCGTGGCTCGACTCCTCACTTCGACTTTGTAGCTGGTGAATGCGCAAAGGGCTTAAACGCCGCCCAACTTGAGACAGGCGTACCTATTGGCTTTGGTGTGTTGACCGTGGATACCATTGAACAGGCGATTGAAAGAGCGGGGACTAAGGCCGGCAATAAAGGCGCCGAAGCGGCGATGACCGTTGTTGAAATGGTAAACGTATTGGCAAAACTATAGCAATGTCATCAACTCGTCACAATGCACGTAAAGCGGCCGTGCAAGCACTGTATCAGTGGGATTTAACCAAACAAGATGCAGATGATATTGAGCGTCATTTTAGCCAAATCCACGACATGCAAAATGTCGATAAAAAGTATCTGCGTGAAATCATGGCAGAATTGCCAAAGGTTAAGGGCGAGCTCGAAAAACTTATCGAACAGTATACAGGTCGTGAATTCGACACAATTGACCCCGTTGAACGAGCGATACTTCGCCTAGGGACCTATGAACTATCGTATAAAACTGATGTGCCGACTCGGGTTGTGATAAACGAAATGATTGAGCTAGCCAAAGTGTTTGGCTCGGATCACAGTTATAAGTTCATCAATGGTGTCATTGATAAGTTGGCAAAAGAGCTGCGCAAATCAGCTCAGTAAGTCGATAATGAGTGATCAGCATGGCTGAATTTTCTATTATCAATGAATTTTGCAGCGGAATAGGCCCCAATCAAACTGATACGATCTTGGGTGTCGGAGACGACGCCGCTATTGTCGCCATACCTGAGGGTATGGAGCTGTTAGTCAGCGTCGACACGATGGTATCGGGAGTGCATTTTTATAGCGATGTAAGCCCTGCTAAATTAGCGCACAAAATTCTCGCAGTAAATTTAAGCGATATGGCCGCTATGGGTGCAACGCCAAGATGGGCCACGATGGCGTTAACCATTCCGGAAGTGGATCGGAACTGGCTGAGTGAGTTCTCACTCGCACTTAAACGAGTCTCAAATCGTTTTGAGGTGCAGCTTATTGGTGGGGATACAACTCAAGGGCCTTTGACTTTAAGTTTAACAATCATGGGTTTATGTGATAAGTCTAAAGCAATTTGTCGTTCTGGTGCTAAGCTAGGCGATGACGTGTATGTGTCCTCGTTCGTTGGCGATGCTGCCTTAGGCTTAGCCGTCCTATCAAATAAAATCACTCTGCCCGACGATCACCATAATCATGTTGTATCAGCCTTAGAAACGCCCGAACCAAGAATTAGTCTCGGGCAAGCTTTGGTGGGAGTTGTGAATTCGTGCTTAGATGTTTCGGATGGTCTGCTTGGAGATCTTGAACATATTTGCCATCAAAGTAAAGTTTCAATATTGATTGACGCTAACTTGATTCCCTTATCTAGCAGCTATCAAGTGTATCTGGCCAACGGCGGCAATCTCGATTTGGCTCTCAATGGTGGAGACGATTATGAACTGGCGTTTACCGCGAGTACATCTCAACGTCAAAGGATAACGGATATCTCTGCGCGAGAGGGTATTTTACTTAGTCGTATAGGAACGGTGACGACAAAGGCGGTCGACGCGGTAGAGGTGCGGCATAATGGGGCCAAATACCACACAAGCAATAGTTTTGAACATTTTTCTTAATAGATAGATTGCAGCCGATGACAAAAGAAGCACACTTTAATCTTTCTAACCCAGTTCATTTTCTAGCGCTTGGTTTTGGCTCTGGGCTAATCAAGCCAGCGCCAGGAACGTGGGGCACTCTCGCGGCAATACCTCTGTATTTCTTGATAATAGTTTTTATCAGCTCAGCGTCATTTCTCTATCTAGGGCTCATTTTAGTTGGTTTTTTGGCGGGAATTTACCTTTGTGGTAAAACCGCCACCGATGCGGGTGTACACGATCATGGCTCTATCGTGTGGGATGAGATCATTGGTTTTCTTATTACCATGGCATTTGTGCCAGTCACATGGGTAAATCTTGCACTGGGTTTTGTGTTGTTCAGAGTCTTCGATATTCTCAAACCATGGCCAATAAAATTACTAGATCGGCACGTACACGGCGGTTTCGGCATCATGGTTGATGACGTGCTCGCAGGCATATTTGCCTGGCTCATATTGTTTTTTGCGCAGCCATATCTTGCCTAGTATGAAATTGGATCTCGATACCGGCTTAATCGATACGGCGAGTTTTATTGAGTCACCAAATTTTGACAATCGCGAAGACCATTGTGAGCCTGAGGTTGTAATCATTCACTGCATCAGTTTACCTCCAGGTGAATATGGGCAGGGCACAATCCAACGTTTTTTTCAAAATCAACTCTCTGCAGACGAACACCCTTATTATCAAAGTATGGCGCATCTAACTGTGTCTTCTCATTTATTAATCGAACGAGATGGCACTCTAGTTCAGTTTGTTCCATTAACCAAGCGAGCATGGCATGCAGGCGAATCTTGGTGTTTGTCGAAACCAAAAGTAAATGATTTCTCGATTGGTATAGAACTAGAGGGACTGGATACTGACCCCGATGGCTTTACCGATCAGCAATATCGCGTACTAAATCTGTTGCTTGCCTTACTTCGTTCTGCCTATCCTTCGATATCACCTAATAATATTTTTGCCCACAGTGATATCGCGCCGGGGCGCAAACCTGACCCAGGCCCTTATTTTGATTGGGAGCGATTGATTTATAGTTGACAAATTGTCAATCAAATAACGCCAAAGTGTTCAATACTTTGGTATTATTACGGTACCAAATGCTTATTGGAGAAAACCATGCACACAGCCCCCGAGCGCGTCGCCGTTATCGCCGGTGCTAGAACACCATTTTTACGCATAGCCACAGGCTATAGCGCCACACCAGCACGATTGCTGAGTGCTCACCTTGTCGCTGAGCTGGTAGAGCGCGCCGATATTGATCGAGCCTCCATAGAAAAGCTTGTTTTCGGTCAAGTGGTAATGTCACCAGATGCCCCCAATATCGCCAGAGAAGTTGTATTGGGCGCTAATTTACCAGTCGAAACCGACGCCTACAGTGTTTCCCGAGCCTGTGCATCAAGTTATCAGTCAGCCGCTGACATAGCGATGAATATCCAAGCAGGAATTATAGATACTGGTGTAGCTGGCGGTTGTGATGTGATGTCACAACCACCGATTAGTTTTAATAAGAAAATGACGGAAGCGATGGTGCGTTCCAGTTACAGCAAAGGCTCCAAACTAAAAGCCTTTAAGGGAATCGGCTTGAAAGATCTAATTCCTACTCAGCCAGCGATTAAAGAGCCATCGTCCGAGTTGACCATGGGCCAAGCTGCCGAAAAGATGGCGAAAGAGAATGGTATCTCTCGTGAAGACCAAGATGCACTGGCCCATCGCTCACACTCAAATGCGGCCCGAGCATGGGAACAAGGCTGGTTTGATGAGCAGGTAATGAGCGTCGTAATGGGGCCAGACTACCAGGCGATCTCGAAAGATAATCTGGTTCGTGCCGGTTCTGAATTAAGTAAATATGCGAAGCTCAAACCCGTTTTCGATCGTGAAAACGGCTCGGTAACCGCGGCTAATAGTTCACCGCTCACCGATGGGGCGTCAGCTGTAATTTTGATGAGCGAATCGAAGGCAAAAGCGCTTGGATATACACCGCTCGGCTACATCAAAAGCTTCGCCTTCGCCGCCCTCGATCCGAATTGGCAAATGTTGATGGGCCCGTCATTTGCGTCTCCTAAAGCCTTAGATCAAGCTGGTTTATCGCTCAAGGACATCGACCTTATCGATATGCACGAAGCGTTTGCCGCTCAAGTACTGTCGAATACCCAGACCTTTGCGTCTAAGAAATTTGCTCAGGAACGTTTGAATCGTAGTGAGCCTTTAGGCGAAATCGATGTAGACAAGCTAAATGTATCGGGTAGTTCTATTTCTTTAGGGCACCCATTTGCTGCGACCGGCACCCGCCAGCTAACTCAAATGCTATATGACTTAAAGCGCACCGATGGTCAACACGGATTAATCACAGCGTGTGCAGCGGGCGGTCTAGGTGCAGCAATGGTTCTGGAATCAGCCTAGTCTTATTCTAAAATAGAGAATATAGGAAAGAAAATGAGTACATTTACACTGGAAAAAAAAGATGGTCTGGCAATCCTGACCATGGATATCGACGGGCTGCCACAAAACGTTTTGAACGAAGATGTTGGCCGAGAGTTTGAAGCGGTTTTCGAAGACATCGAGAATGATCAATCAATAAATGCTTTAGTGTTTCAATCTGGGAAGCCAGGTTGTTTTGTTGCTGGTGCTGATATCAGCATGCTGCAAGAAATTGAAAGCAAAGAACAAGCTTACGAATCTTGTAAGTTGCTGCACGGTTTGTTTCAACGCATTGCCGACATGAAAATAACCACGGTTGCAGCCATCGACGGTGTGTGTCTAGGTGGTGGTTTAGAACTGGCTTTAGTGTTTGATTATCGTATTGCTAGTTCGGCCAAAGCTACACGAATAGGCGTGCCTGAAGTGCAGTTGGGTGTCTTACCCGGTGGAGGAGGTACCACTCGATTGCCTAGAATGATCGCGCTACCCACGGCATTAGATATGATTCTTACCGGGAAGCAGTTAAGCGCGAAACGTGCAAAAAATGCAGGTCTAATCGATAAGGTCGTTTTACCAGCGGCACTGCTTAAGACCGCGATAGAATACACCCAAAAGGGTAAACCCACTCGCGCTCAATCGTTTAGTGATCGCGTATTGAAATTCGGGCCTATTCGCGGTTTTGTTATTTCCAAGGCAAGAACTCAAGCTTTGAAAATGACAAAGGGTAAGTATCCAGCTCCCTTGAAAATCTTAGACATTATTAATCAGGGTCTGGGGAGCAGTCTGGAACAAGCATTAGAACTTGAAGCTCAGGGCTTTGCCGAACTGCTTATGTCACCCGAATCAAAGCAACTGGTCAATATCTTTTTTGCCGTCACCGAACTTAAAAAAGACACGGGTGTGGATTCGGATCAAGCGGCGCCCGAAATTAACAATGTTGGAGTATTGGGCGCTGGTTTAATGGGAGCAGGGATCAGTTATGTCAATATCGATAAGGCCAAAGTCACAACGCGTTTAAAAGATATAAACTACGACGGCCTTGCCAAAGGTATTGAATACGTCGGTAAGATCGTAGACAAGAAGCTCTCTCGAAAACGCATTAACGTGATAGAACGGCAATCCGTCATGGCGCGTTTAACGGGCTCGATAGATTATAGGGGCTTCAAAGACAGTGATGTGGTGATCGAAGCGGTATTTGAAAGCTTAGACCTAAAACAAAAGATGATCGCAGATATCGAGGCACTCAATGGTAAAAATCAAACGGTTTTTGCGAGTAATACATCAGCCATTCCTATCGATGATATTGCGGCCAAGGCTCAACACCCTGAACGAGTCGTTGGAATGCACTATTTTTCACCAGTTGAGAAAATGCCGCTCCTAGAAGTGGTACGAGGGAACAAAACCGACGATAGGTCGACCGCGCTTGCCGTAGAGTTGGGTAAAAAACAAGGTAAGACCACGATTGTCGTCAACGATGGCCCTGGTTTTTATACGACGCGTATCCTTGTTCCCTATAACATGGAGGCTGTACGTTTATTGCTCGAAGGTGTTTCCATTGAGGAAGTTGACGCAGCGCTCGAAAGCTTTGGTATGCCAGTTGGTCCAATTAAATTAATGGACGAGGTAGGAATCGATGTAGGCGCCCACATAGTCGTTACGTTAAATCAGGCGTTTGGTGACCGTATTCCACTCATCGATGGCGTAGATAGAGTGCTGGACGATGGACGAAAGGGCAAGAAAAATGGCAAGGGGTTTTATGATTACAGCTCGTCATCGAAGGGTAAGAATGTTGATCGCAGCATTTATCAAACGATGGGCATTACCAATGCCGGGCGTACTGAATTGAGCCGAATCGAAATCACCGAACGAATTATTTTGACTATGCTCAATGAAGCAGCCTATTGTCTGGGTGAAGGTATATTACGAAATACGCGAGATGGGGATATTGGAGCGATATTTGGCCTTGGTTTTCCACCATTCTTAGGCGGGCCATTTCGATATATGGACACTCTCGGTGCCGCTAATGTGGTGGCAAAGCTTGAGGCTCTGAAGGCAATTCACGGAGAGCGCTTTACTCCTGCTCCTATTCTGTTAGAGAAAGCCAAGGCTGAGCAAGGCTTTTATTGATAAGATCCAAGGGTGGCAACTTTGTTATCAAATTACAAACTATGTTTGTTATGGTCATTTGTTAGTGGGTAGTGAGCGCTTTAATTATAATCCTCGCTTGGAGTAGGTGTTTAATTGGCGTTGATCGATAGTTTGCTACGTCATTGTTTACCTTAATCTGGAAACTTAAGAAATATGGTCGAAAATCCCAGCAGCCCGCTTACTAATAATCGGTCGGTAAAGATAGGTGATGTGCCTGTATCAGCCCTTATCCAAGCCTATAAGGATCACCATAACATTGATGTCACCGACTATCTTCCCAATAAAACGTCTCTAGAGATATATCAATGTAGTGAGAGTGGTCTCAGGTTTTTTTCAATCGAAGGTAGAGAAACCCCGCCTAGTTTTTATCAAGAGCTTTACGCCAATGATGGAAAAGACTGGGGCTACCAAAATGAAAAATGGGAGTTTGAACTGGGACGAAAAATAATCAAGGGGAGTGATTCGATTCTAGATGTCGGTTCCGGAGACGGTGCGTTTTTACAAGCGGCAAAAAACCAAGGACACACTGTATTAGGCTTAGAAACAAGCTCTTATGGGCGCCAACAGGCGATCAAACGAAGGGTAGAAGTATTGGATAGTTCAATTACTGACTACGCTCAAGAACGTAACACCTTGCACGACGCAATCACATCATTTCAAGTGTTAGAACACGTCACCAATCCGTATGAATTTGTAGCGTCCTGTGTCCAATGTCTAAAGCCTGGTGGAATACTATTATTGAGCGTGCCAAATAACGATTCATTCATGGATTGGGCCGGACTGCTTCCCTTGAACTGTCCGCCACATCATTTAACTTTGTGGAATCGAGAATCATTGGAGTATCTAACAAGTTTATTTCCATTAAAACTGCTGCGAGTAGAATACGAACCATTGCAATCCGTACAAATTGGATGGTATCAGCAATGTTTGGAGAACAGGTATCTTCCTAAATCTAAAATTCTTCGCTCTCTATATTATCGCTTAGGTGGGG
>CAYQVT010000116.1:0-10612 GCA_964420885.1 uncultured Gammaproteobacteria bacterium | reverse complement strand
TGCATAAGGTTATCAAATGAGATGTGCAAAGGTTGACACGACCATTGGATTGGAGGTATGCCGCACCGATGGCTAATTGGTATTAGCGATATAGTCAGCAGCTATTTTAGGATTGTAAAACGAATTTTCTTGGTGCCTGTGTAACTCTGGCTTTAGTCGCGCTAACGATCTTTTTAGAGTCATGACTAGGTTCCTTCTTCTCGCATCGTCGCGCTCCATAGATAAGGTTTGCAAAGAGCGACTGACTTCAATCAACTTAGTGTCGATCGATCTAACCGTTTCAATCGAGTAAAAACGATGAAAAGTTTCCAGGGTCGACCGCATGCTATTACTTATGAACCGAATCGTATCAATGTCCTGAACCCGCAATGATTCCTGCAAAGAGTCCAAGCCATTATCAATCAAGGCCCAATCGGTCTTGAAATCTCGACGAATAATTGAATTGGGTGATTCACAGTGCCTTGTATCATTTTTCTGAAGGTAAAACCTCAATGCATTAAATACTTCGTGGGTCGGTGTTTGACCGTCAAACTCAACTTCGATCAACTGTGTGAGCAATTTGTCAAAAGAGATACTGCTTCGATCTTGAAACCGTAGTTTCTCGAAATCGGCTAAATCAGGAATCGGTTTGGGGTTAAAGACGTCATCACCACCCTGACTACTCAAAAAGTGATGGCTGATGTCTGCACTACCTGGTTTATCAGAAATCTGAGTAATGAAGAAATCGATATTAGTCCGAGCGGAGGGGTGACATGAGGCACAGTTCAAGCCCATGCGCCCAGCTTGACCACCCAATAGTCTAGGGCTATTAAAGGCTAAACGCCCCAAGCTGTATCGTGGGTCGTCGCTTGCTACGATGCATTCGGGTGGCTGTTGGCTAAGCGCCTTCAGCTGTGAATCAATATTATTGAACCACGCTAATTCCAAAGGCTGACGATTGTCCGCAGCGAAGATCGACGGTGCATACAATAGAAAAACAAACAACGACCCTATTCTAAGCAAAGCGGCCAAATATTGTTCGGCCGCAGTGTTTGTTATAGCCTGCAAAGTTTTACGAGGCTAGATCAATCCAGCGGCGTAGTTCTTCGGCTTCTTCACATCCGAACGAACATATCGAATCGAGTTTATCGAGTTGTGCTTTCGCCAAGTCTAAACGCCCTATTTCCACGTAATACTCACCTAAATACTCATTTGCGCCTCGGTGGTTAGCATTAATATTGAGAGCAGTTTTATAAAATGCCAACGCTTTTTCTTTATTACCGAGTTTTCGGTTTGCGAAACCTTGGTAGGTTAATACGTCAGGATGAGGGCCAAAGACCGAAGACGATTCTTCAAGCGAATGCAAGGCTGCCTGATAATCACCCTTATTTATGTGAGTCACAGCGTCTAAATAGAGTTGATCACCGCGTTCGGGAGACGCATCAAAATGCAATGATGATTGTTGAGCGTCACCGTTGATTCTTAGCAATGCTCTATCAATCTTTTCTTTGTTCTTACAATCACCGCACGAACTTTTAAGTTCGATCAATTTTTGACGTTGTTGATCGGCTTTTTCTGGTTTATTGGTTTTCTGAAATACAACGCCTAAGTAGCCATGGGCTTCGACTAATTTGCCATCGTACTTAAGCGCTCGCTCCAGTGGACGCTTAGCTTTTTTAAATTTTTCTTGTTGAAACAAGGCTAGACCTAAAAAGTATTGCGACGTAGCGTGCTTTTTATTGACGCTGATCACCTTACGAAAGGCCTTCTCAGCCTTTCGGTGTTCGCCCTTTTGTAACGCTGCAATGCCTTCTTGATATTTAACGACTGGATCGAATCTTGGTGCACTTTGACTGGGTCCGCTGAAGCCACCACCGCCGCCACCGCCGCCAGAAGCGTAACTGCTTGAAGAAATAAAGAACATCGCGCAAACCATCGTCATCAAGGCCAACGGGTGTTTTATTGACGAAGAATCTGTTTTCATTGTTTTCATATCCGGGTTCCTATTTAGCAGTTTTATTCATTATAGACAGTGTTTAAATAATAGTGCTAAAAAATTGGCGAAAGGTTCATTCAGTTAAATATTGATGTATCACATCGCGAGTAGACTATAATCTTGCCATCGCAGTTCGTTGTCACTAAATAGCGATGCCTATTTAGTAGCTTATCGAGAAACTTGATGAAAGATTCCTATTTAAATTTTGCCAATACCAGCTTCGGAGCGAAATTGACGTCGATGCTTGGCTTACCGCAACCATTATTATTAGAACGTTATAGCAGCAAGGAAAAATCCATTACAGACTCTGTTTTAGTTGGTACGAGTGAAGGCCATGAGCTTTGCAACTCACTTTGTGCGAGCCTTGAACGTATCGGGCTCAGGTCATTATTGCATTCCTCATTCACACCCGCGAGCCAGAATATCTGGCAAGCGGATCAACAAGTCAAAGCTCTCTTGTTCGATGCATCTGGACTTAGTAGCAGCGATAAATCTATCGAATTGCACTCTTTTTTCTCAGAGACTGTCCGCAACATAAGCGCCAATGGTCGTGTGATTATTGTTGGTAGGCCGCCAAAGCAATGTCAATCACCCTCTAAAGCAATTGTCCAACGATCGCTTGAAGGTTTAAGCCGTTCTTTAGCGAAAGAGCTTAGGAACGCAATTACTGTTCAACTGGTATATGTCGAACACGGGGCCGAAAATAACTTGGAATCTACCGTGCGCTTTTTGTTATCGGCGAAATCTTGCTATGTATCAGCTCAGGTTATTAATGTGTCGAAAGCTCCGGTCACCCTAAGCAATGAATTCAATTGGTCTCAACCCCTCTCGGGGAAAAAAGTATTGATCACAGGAGCATCGCAGGGCATCGGAGCAGCGATTTCAGAAGTTATGGCTCGAGACGGCGCAGAACTCATTTGTTTGGATATTCCCCAAACCAAAGATGCGTTAACGAGGTTAAGCGATCGCCTAAACGGACGTGCATTAGTCTTGGACCTAAGCGATGAGAATTCAGTTGAACGCTTAGTTAGAGAGGCTAAGAACGATGGCGGCTGGGACGTTATTGTTCATAATGCAGGTATCACACGAGATAAAACAATCGCCAAAATGACGCCCCATTTGTGGTCATCGGTTGTAAATATCAATTTATCGTGCCAAGAACGCATTAACAATGCTTTGATTGCGTCCGACGGGATAAACCAAGGCGGCCGCATTGTTTGTGTTTCGTCTATCTCCGGGATAGCGGGCAATCGTGGTCAGAGCAACTACGCCTTGTCTAAAGCCGGCGTCATCGGAATGGTAGAAAGCCTAGCTCCTATTCTAGCTGAAAATAATATTACTATTAATGCTGTCGCTCCTGGATTTATCGAAACAAAAATGACCGCCGCCATCCCTTTCGCAGTTCGCGAAGCTGGGCGACGTCTTAATTCAATGAGTCAGGGTGGCCAGCCTATAGACGTAGCCGAGACAATTACCTGGCTCGCTAGCCCAGCATCAAACGGCTTAACAGCGAATGTAATACGTGTGTGTGGTCAGAGCATTCTAGGGGCGTAATCTCGTTGTGATTATTTAGAAAACGCCTTTAGTACCTCTCGAGTCAAATCCCAACGATTAAAACCCTGTTTTCCGTAATCCAGGCCACGCCGAACAATCACCAGATCGTGTGATGGTACGACAATGACATATTGACCTCTATTTCCCGCGGTTGAATAAGCGTCAGCAGGGACGTCCTTGCGATCGTCCGGAACTAACCACCATTGTGCTCCATAAAACCTGCCTGACTTCTCGGTAGACGGCGCCGGTGTGCGAACAAACTCAATCCATTTTTTAGAAATAAGTCGCTCACCATTCCAGACGCCATTTTGTTGATATAACATTCCAAAACGTGCGAGATCGCGTGCATTGGTATAAACCTGACTGCTGAAAATAAAGTCACCAAAACGGTCAGTACTGATTAGTGTGTTGTTCATGCCAATTTTGTTAAGCAATGCAGTATACGGAAACTGGTGATACGCCTTCTCGTTGCCAAGTGCCTTTTTCATGGCATGGACAGCCAATAAGGTATCGTAGTTTTCATAGTCCCAAAACACACCGGGTTCGCGAATCATCCCCCGTTTCAGGGCACCCTTAACCGAACTGGCGCCGGCCCAATACGAAAGTCCGGAACCGGTTGCGTATTCCATGCCAAAGCTGTCGACTGGGTATAAACCACTCGACATATGCAACAAATGTCGTAGACTAATTTCATTGCGCGGGTCGTCGTCACCCTCGGTGACATCCGGTAACCAACTTAGTTTTAGTGGTTCATCGAGATGCATTTTTCCCTGATCCACTAAGCTCCCTATTAAACTAGCTGCAATGCTTTTGGCAGTAGACCAAGTTCGAGTCCGAGTAGATACGTCGACTCCGTCGGCATAGCGCTCATACAAGATTTGGCCGTTTTGCACAATCAACAAACTAAGCGTGTTTTGTTCGTCTGATTCGCGTTCAAAGGCCCACTTTGATGCCGCTTCCAGCGCTTTTACATCAACATGGTCCGGCAAGCTTGCTGACTTAAGCAAATCACCTTGCGGCCAAGGTAGTTGTGAATAATCGGTATTTGCGTTCGGTATTTCTATTGAGGGGAGTCGCTCGATGTCATCTTCCGTCTGCGATGGGCCCAGAACTACACAGCCGATGCCCTCTCTGAAAACAGCGCTGACGGCACGCTCGTCTTCTCCACCGCCCACTGACACGAGCTGTTTGCTCCGGTCGATTTTATAGTTCCCGCCATTGGCATCGCCGATCGGGTTTTTAAGGTACGCCAGTTCTTGAGAAAAAACTTGTTGAAGAGTCCGGTTCGACGTAAATAGGCCATTACAGGTCAAAACAGCTTGCACGCCGTTTCTAATCATCCCTCGATTTGCTGAAAAATAATCAAAGTCGTGTATTTGTTCGGCGTTGCTACTCTGAATTGACAACACAAAGGATAGAAAAAGCATACACCGGTTCATGATCAATCTTCTCTCCCGGCATTTAAAGTCAACTCAGCATTATCCGCTTGATAGGTGATTCGATAAATTACGCCTGCTTGATCGTCTGACACCAAAATTGATCCATCCGGTAACTCTAAAATATCGACTGGCCTGCCCCAATCCCCTTGGTCTAGCAACCAACCACTGGCGAACAGCTCGGGTGTTTGAGGTTTACCATCAACCAATGTGACCAAGTTAATATAATGGCCTGCCTGTTCGGATCGGTTCCAGGATCCATGATGCGGTATCAAAATTTGGTTTTTAAACTTTGCGGGAAACATGTCGCCACGATAAAACGCCATACCTAAAGGCGCGGTATGAGCCGCTAGTTCTAGCGCAGAGTCAGTAAATTCCAATTCGTCAGGAACACTAAACTCGCCGTCACGACGACCAATTCCGTACTCATAAGGAAAACCAAAATGCTGCCCATCTGCTTCGACAACATTGAGTTCATCTGGCGGCAAATCATCTCCCCATAAATCCCGACCATTATCTGTAAACCAAAGTTGACCTGTGACTGGGTGCCAATCAAAACCAACGGTATTGCGAACACCTTTAGCAACGATCTCCTTATTCGTGCCGTCGACATTGATGCGATTGATCACGGCATATTCTTCACTTGATTCGCAGATATTACAAGGCGCGCCCACAGGCAAGTACAGTTTATCATCTGGGCCAAATCCAATGTATTTCCAACCGTGATGAGCCTCGCTTGGAAAGGAATCGTTTAATACGACCGGTTTGAGAGGTGAACTTAAATGACTTTCAATATCATCGTAGCGCATGACTCGATTGGGCTCGGCGACGTAAAGGCTTCCATCACGAAAGGCGACGCCATTTGGCATGTATAGGCCATCGGCTATGGTATGAATTTTATCAGCTTTGTAGTCTCTATTGGCGTCGACGACCGCGTACACGGGCCCTCTACGTTGCGAGTCGCCACGTCTGCCACGGGTACCGACAAATACAGTTCCCTGCTCTCCCAACGCCATAGAACGTGCGCCTTCTAAGCCTTCTGCATAGAGTTCTATTTTAAACCCGCTAGGGAGCTTGATGTTCTCTAAATAGTCTCTAGCTTGAGCATCTTTGATCGGATTACGTACCGCAACCACTTGAGCACTAGCACCAGAAGCAATCAAGAATGAAAAAAGCAAGCCAAAGTTTATCAGTGAAAGCCGTGTCATATCATTTACCTTTTTAATGTAGAACCATAATCAAATTATTTATCAACAAAGACTAGCGCGAATAAGGTTAGACGAACGTTAAATCTTGCTCGTGAAACCAAGAATCAATGGTCAAAGAAAGCGACCCAATTTAGCGTTCCCTACGTTTGTCGCGCCGCTTTACTTTCGTAATACTTTTTACACATATGATCAATCGATGCTTGATCGTACTCACGCAACCCGCTCAGTACTAACCGTTTTAAACCGGTACCAATTTGAGTGTCACCATCATTAAGACTAAAATGCAGTTGGGCATTTCCTCGTTTATCTAACACTTCTAGTTCTGTCGAGGTTAGCACTATATTCAGGTTATTGAAATCAAGTTTATCAAGCTTCAACAACATACTCTCATAGATGACCAACGGTCTTTGCGGATTAATCATTACATTATGCTGTTTCATTAAGGGTACCAAAATCGTAGGAAAATTCTGCCCCGAAAACACCACATAATTGCGAATTAGCTGTTCGATTTTGCTAGCATCGTGAAAGCTAGATCCAGCGTATTTGATGCCCAATACCGGTTTAGATCGATCGCAGGTAACATCAAAATCAGCCTTACTGTGATCTTGTTTCGGATAACATAATGGCGTGCCTGCTTTAATCAGACCTCGAAAATCAAAGCTCATATCACTTCGTAAACCATAACGTTCTAACGCGATTGCAAACAATAGATCGCCCGGCACACAAAACCGTTTGGAGTCTGTATCGTGAATAGGGTTGAAGTCATCTGCAACCATCTTTGCAAAGTCATTTCCTTGCTCAGCGGTGATGCGGATTACTTGGTCTTGATGAACAGAGTAATAATCGGCTAAAAATTTCATTATTGGTTTAAATGTAACGCAGTCAGCGTAATTTGCGATTGAAAGTTACACCGACATTTTACCTTAACTGCTAAAATACCTGTAAACAATTAATGCACAATTTGATCAATCAGTGATTGGTCGCGAAGTTTCGAATACCTTAAAAGGAAAACACCAAAAATGTTAGGCGGTCTACTTAAACCCAGTTGGCAAAATCACTCTGAAGAAAAGAGGCGATTGGCCATATTAAAAATGAACGTAGAAGATTCGGCTAATCAATCGGTCTTCGAAAAGCTGGCGCTCGAAGATCCAGCGGAGAATGTGCGTCTAGCCTGCATAAAACAATTGAGCCTGGCACCATCTCTATTCAATGTATATCGAAATCAACAGCATGATGCGGTCAAAATGGCGGCAAAAAATGCGTTTTGTAATTTGGTTGGAGTCAATACCAAGCTCAGCGAAACAGAACTCGAGGGGTTAATTAAAGAGCATGAAGATGCCTCGGTACTCATTGCCCAACATTGTCCTTACCCGAATTTGAGAACTCAAATTCTCAGGCAACTTTCACAGTCTACGCAAGCGGACATTATTGCTGACGTCGTCTACGCCGAAACACGATTGCGCATCGCTCACCAATTAGATCAGATCGAGGCATTGGAGGTAGCCAAGCGCAAGCTTAAAGGTAAAGACAAGAAGTCGGAAAAAGTAATACGAACTAAGTTGGAGGAGCACCGAGCACAGCTAAAACTTCAGAAAGAGGTTGATGAGACTGCACTGGAGATTTGCCAACAAATGGAGTTTATCGCCAATCATTCGCAATGGCGCTCAGAGTTCAAAACAAAGTATCACCAACTCCAAAGTAGGTGGGACGCGTTGCAGCTTACGCTAACACACGATACAGAGGAACGCTTCGACTTGGCTAGATCCCTAGCGCAAACCAAGGTTGTACAACAAAGCGATCAAGAAGCCGCCGCACTAACCCAATCTCAAATTACCGATAAACTGCGGCAATACAGTGATACGTTGGCTCCCCTTAGCTTGGCTGAGCTCGCTGACGAGTACTTAAGCATCAATGCGGTGCTAGGAGAAGCCTTAGCGACCTGGAGAGAAAGCGCTCAAGTGATAAGCCCCGCTGCCGAAATCGAAATGGATTTTCTGTCGTCGCAACAAGCTCTGAGCTCACTATCAGATTTAGTCAAAAGTGCGTCTGAGGACGAGATTATTCAGGCGCGATTGGCTAAGAGCCTGCAATCTTTGCATTGGCCAGACGAGTATTCTGTATTGCTTGCAAAGAATGAAGCTTTAGATCTATTGAACGCGCTAAAAAAACAACAGCGGGATCAAGAGCACCAAAACAAACATCATCTTGATGCACTTCATAAGAGAATAAACCGCCTCTTAGGAACCTCTACAAAGGGCAATATTAAGCAAGCTAAACACGAGTTAGCAGCAACTAACAAAGCCGCGCAAAGCTATTCAGGTAAAGAACGCAAAATTTTGGATGAGCGCTTAGAAAAAGCGGCCGAGATAGTGTCCAAAATGAGCGATTGGCAGAATTTCGCTACCGAGCCCAAATTAATCGAATTGTGTGAAGCGATGGAACGGTTAATCGACTCTAACTCACATGCTGACAAATTGGCCAAACAAATTTCCAAACTCCAAAATAGCTGGAAGAATCTTGGGCACGCAGACGTTTCTGATGAGCACTGGGTCCGCTTTAAAGCCGCTGCCGATTTAGCGTTTGCACCCTGTGCCAAGTTTTTTGAGCAACGACGCACTATTCAAAAAGAAAACTTAGCCAAACGAGAACCACTGATAAATCAGTTACAGCAGATTTTTGACGACACGGATTGGAATGACACTCCTGACTATAAAGCCGTGGAAACGAGCTTACGTAAGATCAATAACGAGTGGCGTAAAATTAAGGATGTTGAACGTAGCGCAGGTCAAAAACAATGGCATAGGTTTAGTGCAATCAAGGATTCTATTTACCAAAAACTTGATGTGGTTTATGACGAAAATATTGAAAAAAAACACCAACTGATTGCGCAAGTGACAGCACTCGCCGACGGTTTAGTGAACGATGGCTCTCTGGAAAAGCTGAAGCTATATCAAAACCGATGGCAACAATTGGGTATTACTCGACGAAAACAAGATCAAGAAGCATGGACGCAATTCAGAGCGGCAGGTGACCAAGTCTTTGAAAAAGTTCAAGATCAACGAAATGAAAAGCGTGCTATCGAGAATCAAAAGATAAACGTCTATAAGAGCGTCATTAAGGAGATTCATTCACTCGCCAAATCATCTGTTAGCCTTGCGGATGCCGATGCTGAGTTTAGCCTTTTGTGTGAAAAATATCAGGCTTTACCCTCGTTACCCAAGGAACTTCCAGAAAAGCTCGTAGAACGCATAGAATCAGACTTCAGACGGGCTCGAGATGCCTATTCTCAGGCTCACGATCGACTCATTCAAGCATCCAGAGATGAGGTATTAAAAAAATTGGGCGAAAAAGCCGAGTTATGCAGTCTGCTGGAAGCTTCAATCATTAATAGCGGCAACAATATAGGTGAGCTTAAAAGAAAAATCGACGATATTATTCTTTCGGACAAGACATTGGAAAAACGATTCGAAAAGCGGCTTAGTTCGGTTGCTGTGGCTGATAAGTCAGCAGCGAACCATGCCCGTACCCGCTTATGTATTGATCTGGAGATATTATTCGATGTTGCCAGCCCAGAACATGATAAAGCCTTACGCATGCAGGTTCAGCTCGAACGAATGAAAACAATTGGCTTAGGCCAATCAGCCTCGGAACGAAGCAAGGCGCTGACAGAACTAAAACTCGATTGGTGGTGTCTGCCTGGCGCCGATCCAGAACACCAAAAGATCCTAGAAACACGCTTTGCCAATTTAATAAAGACCCATTCTCTTTAAATAAAGCGATACTGTAATTAATCAAGACTTATAAAGCGTGCGCGCCGAGTAGTGGATGTCGGTAGAAACTCGGCGCCAACGTTTTCTTAAGTTCGTCTAAGCGTTTGCTTGTCTCAGCCGTCGCCGAGTATGAATAATGACTACCGCCGCGACCAACATTTGCACCGCTCCATAAAGCAGCACGGTAAATAAAACCATGTCACCAATAGTGTTTGACGCACCCACCACTACCGGAAACATCGACGCTTTGATCAAAACACCGAGATTTACGTTGCGGACCACAACCTCCATTTGAATTGCCGTTATATCGGTCTTAAGTAAACCAAACACCTTAGGCAGAATCCACCCGGCAACCGTTAGCGCTATTACGAAGGTGATAACTAACAAAACGTTATCACCACCAAACGCATCAATGTCTAGACGACCCGCACTGGATGAGCCAACAATAATTAGAAGAATGCCAAACAACGACGCTCTTATACACCATTTAGAAATAAATTCAGCGTGCTTTGGCAATGCTTTTAATATGCCCATACCAATCGCTAGCGGCAGCAGCAAAGTAAGCGCAATGTCGCTGACAATTTGAGCAGTCGGCATGGCGAAATCAGCAGGAAGATACTCCGTGATTAACAATTCAAGTATAAACGGAGTAGTGAGTAAACAAGCCAA
>CAYQVT010000115.1:0-10695 GCA_964420885.1 uncultured Gammaproteobacteria bacterium | reverse complement strand
TTGATATCTAATGAATTTACGTAATATCGCAATTATTGCACACGTAGACCATGGTAAAACTACCTTGGTTGATAAACTTCTTCAACAATCGGGCACCTTCGATGAACGTGCTGAATTGGTTGAACGAGTGATGGACAGCAACGATATCGAGAAGGAGCGGGGTATCACGATCTTAGCCAAGCCTACGGCGCTGACCTGGAAAGACTATCGCATTAATATTGTTGATACGCCTGGTCACGCCGACTTCGGTGGCGAAGTTGAGCGTATTCTGTCGATGGTTGATTCTGTTATTTTGCTAGTCGATGCGGTAGACGGGCCAATGCCTCAAACTCGTTTTGTGACGCAGAAGGCATTTGAACATAATCTAAGGCCAATCGTAGTAATCAACAAAATTGATCGTGAAGGTTCACGACCCGATTGGGTGTTGGACCAAACCTTTGATTTGTTTGATATGTTAGGCGCTACCGATGAGCAATTAGACTTTCCGGTTGTCTATGCATCGGCAATCAACGGTTTTGCAACCGACGACCATGAGGCTATTACCGACAACATGGATAGGCTGTTTGAAACCATTGTCGAACATGTTCCGCCTCCGCCGGTTGAAATAGAGAAACCGTTTCAGATGCAAGTTTCGCAACTAGATTATTCGTCCTACCTCGGTGTGATAGGCATTGGCCGAATTAAACAAGGCTCGGTGAAAACTAATTCGCCAGTTTCCGTTATCGACAATAATGGTAAGAAGCGCAATGGTCGAATCGGAAAGATGTTTGGTTTTAAAGGCATCGAACGTGTTGAAATTCCCGAAGCTAATGCAGGCGATATTGTGGCGATAACGGGCATGGATGAACTGTTTATCTCAGAAACTTTATGTGATCGTGAGGCGGTTGAGGCTTTACCTCCCTTAACCGTTGACGAGCCAACGGTGACAATGACATTTCAGGTGAATACCTCGCCGTTCGCTGGCCAAGAGGGCAAATACTTGACGTCTCGCCAAATACGCGATCGATTACAAAAGGAGTTATTACATAATGTTGCATTACGAGTCGAAGACACCGACGACCCAGAAAAATTCAAAGTGTCTGGTCGGGGCGAGCTACATCTATCTGTGCTAATCGAAAACATGCGTCGAGAGGGGTTTGAACTAGCCGTTTCTCGTCCAGAAGTTATCTATAAAGACGTTGATGGTGAAGTCCACGAGCCATACGAGAGCGTGACGATTGATATTGATGATGAGCATCAAGGCACCATCATGCAAGCTTTGCAGGAACGTGGCGGCGATTTAGAGAATATGACCCCTGATGGTAAGGGTCGAGTGCGTTTAGATTTCTTGATTCCTTCTCGGGGTTTGATTGGTTTTCAAACTGACTTCATGACAATGACTTCAGGTTCTGGCTTGATGTATCACGTTTTTGATCGATACGCTGTCAAGAAAAACAAGTCATTTGGCCAACGAAAAAATGGTGTGCTTATTTCTAATGGCACCGGAAAGGCACTTGGTTTTGCCATTTTCAACTTACAAGAGCGTGGTAAGATGATGATCAATCCGACCCAACAAGTCTATGAAGGCCAAGTTGTGGGTGTTCATTCTCGCGATAACGATTTGACCGTTAACCCCTTGAAAGGTAAGCAATTAACCAATGTCCGGGCATCGGGTAAAGACGATGCAATTCAGTTGGTTCCGCCGATTAAGCATACATTAGAGTCGGCACTTGAATTCATTGATGATGATGAGCTTGTCGAAATAACGCCTGACAGCATACGCATTCGAAAGCGTTTCTTGCTTGAGCATGAGCGTAAACGAGCCAGTCGGGAGCCAAAATCGTAGACTGAAGCACTTTATCGTTTACGATCACTAAAAACGATCTGATTTTTCAACAATGGTAATTTACGATCTAATTTGTGATTCTCAGCATGAGTTTGAAGGGTGGTTTAAGAATTCTGACGACCTTGAGGCACAACAAAATAAGGCAATTCTGCTGTGTCCTGTGTGCGATTCACCTAATGTGAATAAAAAGGTTGCGGCACCAAAACTGCAGCGAAAAAGCAACTCGACCAAGACGAGCCAACCTTACCAAAGTAATCCTGGCTCGCCTAATCACAATAGTACGGTAGTAAATACCAGCTCAGGCTCAGCAGAAGCCTATACCAAGCTGCAAGGTATGCTTAGTAAGGTTCACGAGTTTATTGATTCGAACTTTGAAGACGTGGGTAATAAATTTGCCGAGGAAGCCTTAAGCATGCATAAGGGTGAGAAAGAAGCGAATAACATCCGAGGTACGGCCAGCGCTGATGAACTCAAGGACTTGGCTGAGGAGGGCGTAACCGCCCTGCCGTTGCCCGCGAGACCAGTCGACAAAAAGAAGCTCAACTAAAAATGTTGAATACGGCCATCCAGTTTAGAATAGACCTGCTTGGCTTTGAGAAATTTTCTCTATTACTATTTTAAGTTATTGAAAATTAAAGGTTTACAAACCTTGTCTTATCAATCCCACAACGATACCTTCAATCGCAAAACTCTGAGTTTGAAGGTTAACCTCTATAGGGGAATAGTCATCGTTTTCAGCAATTAAGGATACAGAGGCCCCATGACGTTGATAGCGTTTTACGGTAACTTCATCATCGATACGCGCAACTACTATCTCATTATCGCGAGCGGTATTAGATTTTCGAATGGCTAATAAATCTTGTTCGAAGATACCAATATTAATCATGCTGTCGCCACGAACTTTCAGCAAGAAATCGGCTTTTTCCGAAAATAGACTCTGATCCACACTGACCATTTTTTGAACATGTTGCGATGCAAAAATCGGTGCACCGGCGGCGACATCACCAATCACAGGCATGCCATTAGCGTCGCCAAGTTCTGGTGCATCGTTTTCATGCATCGAGCTTACGCGCGCCGATTCAGTGATAAAAATGCCACGAGAGGTACCAGATTTCAGTTCAATGTGCCCCTTTTTGTCCAAGGCCTTGAGATGATCTTCTGCCGCATTGGGAGAACGAAAACCAAAATGCTCGGCTATCTCGACTCGTGTCGGCGGAGCACCATTGCTAACCATGCAGTCGAGTATGAAATCAAATATCTGTTGTTGGCGCTTGGTAAGCGGCTTTAGTTCGGTATCTTTCATACGACCAGCTTAGCAAAACACTGTTTTAACATCCAGTATTATTTGAAAAATAATGTGCCCTCAGTCCTTGAGCGATCTATGATTTCTGTTGTAAAAACACCTCTGCTGTTACTTGAGGTATTTCTAGGCCTGAATTAGGTGCGGTTACGATAGGTGATACGACCCTTGGTAAGATCGTAAGGGGTCAACTCAACCGTAACACGATCACCACGTAAGATACGGATGTAATTTTTGCGCATCTTACCGGAAATATGTGCGTGCACGACGTGCCCGTTTTCCAGTTCGACTTTAAATTCGGTATTTGGAAGCGCGTCTGTGACGGTGCCTTCCATTTCAATTTGATCTTCTTTTGCCACGTTATTCTTTAACTCTTAAGTAACTCTATTGGGATTTCTTATTATCGCAGGCTACTAAATATAAGAACCTGTTAACCTTCGTAAAAAGCGGGGCTATCATGCCCCAAGTGTGCTTATAAATAAAGCTTTTACTGGGCAATTCAAGTGCTTTGTTAGAGAATAGAATTAGAGCTCTAATTCTTGCCATTGCCTATCTATGTAGCCCTGCAGTGGTTTGAATTTTCGTTTGTAGTCCATCTTCTGTGAGTTATCGATCCAGTAGCCCAGATAAACGAACGGAATCTTATGCATTTTGGCCAATTTGAGCGAATATAGAATCGCATAGGTGCCTATGCTACGGTGACTAAATTCGGGATCGAAAAAGGTGTACACCGCCGATATTCCACCTTCAAATTGATCGAGAACACTGATTCCTATCAATTTTCCTTGCAGTCGAAAGCATAGAAATTTCGACCTCGAATAACTTGATTCTATAAAGCTAATATATTTTGATGTATCGTCGTCGCACATACTGCTGTCAGGATGACGATGAATTTGGTAACGATAATACAATTCGAAATGCTCTTGCTCAAAACGTACCTCCTCAATGCTCGCACTCAAATCAATATTTTTACGCCAGACACGTTTTTGGCCGCGTGAGGGTTTGAAGTCTGGTGCTGGAATTCTCACCGAAACACAGGCGTTACAACTCGGGCATTTAGGGGAATACAGCATTTCTCCGCTCCGTCGAAAACCTGAGCGTGAGAGCATCGAGAAAAGCGCGGCATCAATCTTATGGTCCGGGTCTACTAAGATGGATGCGCTTTTTTGCCCTTCTAGATAGGGGCAATCATCGACCACGGTTTCAAATAAACGAATAGGGTTATGGGCGTTACTCATTTGGTATTTATAACACCGTCAGGGTAGGCTAGTGAAAACGACTTCGAAAAATTCATATTTGGTTTATTGATGTCACACTCGTGAATAAGCTTGAGGAAATATGCACGGTCTATTTCGACCGCGCCAAGCGAGAACAGATGGTCACTCGCGACCTGACAATCTACTATTGTAAAATTGGCCTGATTGAGAAATTTGCACAATGATACAAGCCCAACTTTAGATGCATCACTGACTCGGCTAAACATACTTTCTCCAAAGAATGCATGGCCTAAGACGATTCCGTACAGCCCCCCGACAAGCTCATTATTCTGCCACACTTCAATTGAATGTGCATAGTGTCGCCTATGCAGTTCTACATACGCGGCAAACATGTCGTCGGTGATCCAGGTAGATTCAGCCAGGCTAGTTGAGTCTTCTTGGCCGCGCAATGCACAGGCTTTGATCACTGCTTCAAAGTTTTGGTTGCAGGTCACCCTGAAGACGCCTTTTCTAATTTTTTTTGTGAGACTTCGAGATATCTTAATGTCGCTGGGAAATAACACCATTCGAGGGTTTGGTGACCACCATAATATGGGTTGGTCGCTGTTATACCACGGGAAAATACCTTGCGAGTATGCGGAGACTAAGGTGTTAACATCTAATGAGCCTCCCATTGCTAAGACCCCATCTTCGGTGGCATTCTCAACCGCAGGAAACTCTACAAATTCGACATTCTTAGTCATTAGATTTCGGTTTTAAAAGGAGAGTGATGTTGCATATGGGCTTGGTAGCGCTCCATGTGTTCTTGCTCTGACACCAAAAATTCATTAATGGCCTGTCTAAAACCATCGTGAGCGATCCAATGAGCCGAGTAGGTGGTTGTCGGCTCTAATCCTCGTGCTAGCTTGTGTTCACCTTGGGCGCCGGCTTCAAAGTGTTGATACTTATTTTTGATACACCATTCAATTGCTTGGTAGTAACAAGTTTCGAAATGAACGCTGTGAAAGTTGTTCAGAGCACCCCAATAACGGCCGTAGAGGGTAGTGTCACTCTTAAAATAGAGACCCCCAGCGATTGTTTGGCCATTATATTGGGCGAATAAGAATAAGGTTTGATGGTTGAAGTTCTTGGCTAAATATTCGAAGAACGATTTATTTAGATACGATTGTGCTCCGTAGTAGCTAATGGTTCGGGCATAGAAACGGTACATGGTGTCGACGGTGTCTTGAGTTAGGTCTTCTCCAGACACCCATTGATACTCAATGCCAGTTTCACTCACGCGGCGTCGTTCGCGCTTTATGTTCTTACGTTTTTTTGAGCTCATCAATGATAAGAAATCATCAAAACAACGATACCCTTTATTCTGCCAATGAAATTGAGAACTATGGCGCACTAGACATCCAAGCTCTTTAAGCGTGGCTGCTTGTTGTTCTGTGGTAAAGAGGCTGTGCAAGCTTGAAAGCCCGCGAGACTCAACTAATTTCAGTGCGCTGGATAATAATGCCGATTCTAAACCGCTGTTTTTGTAAGAATCGTTGATCAAGAGTCGGTCTCCGCTCGCGGGTGTGAATGGCACTGCGTTCGAGAGTTTTGGGTAATACTCCAAGCCATGCCGGTGATGTGCGTCTGCCCAGGACCAATCGAAAATGTACTCCCCATAGGAGTGAGATTTTACGTAACACGGCATTGCAGCAATTAACTGTCGCCGCGTGTCATCAAGGTAAATAGCGATGTGTACACTCTCCCAGCCTGAATCGAGCGACACACATCGCGTGGTTTCTAAGCCTAACAAGAACTCATGTCGCATAAATGGGTTGTTGTCTAGCAACATCGCATTCCATTGCGCAGGGCAAATATCGGTCAAGCTATTGTGAACAACAATATCCATAAATTTCTTTAAACTATATACTCTATTTTGTCGCCAATTTGGCGGCGTAAGTTAACCGAATAGAAGATAACCCATGAGCAGTGAAATTAAAATTGGCTTAGCCCAGATCAACGTCGTCGTTGGCGCTATCGAAGATAATGTTGACCGTATTATAGAATTTGCTAGACGAGCTAGAGATTTAGACTGTGACCTGCTTGTTTGTGCGGAGTTAGTGGTCACGGCTTATCCTCCTGAGGATTTATTAATGCGCCCGGGGTTTAATAGCCGAGTAGAACAGCAATTGACGCGCTTATGTGAGACAGTCAAAGATATAGATCTGATCGTTGGTTATCCAAAGAAAACTTCAGAGGGCTTATATAATATGGGGGCCTTGATTATTAATGGCAAAATAGCTCATGAATACGCCAAAATGGATTTGCCGAATTACAGTGTATTTGATGAAAAGCGCTATTTCGTACCCGGCACCACACACTGCGTCGCGGATTACAAAGGTGTCAAACTTGGTTTAACTGTCTGCGAAGATATTTGGCATGACGGCCCCGTCGAAGGAGCGGTAGAACAAGGGGCTGACATTATTATTAATATCAATGGTTCGCCGTACCATAGTAAAAAAATTGAAGAACGTAACAATATTGTTTGTGGCAAAGCTAGGAAGCTCAATACTCCGGTGGTTTATGTTAACCAAGTGGGTGGTCAGGATGAGTTGGTATTCGATGGCGCGTCGTTCGCTTGCGATGAGCAGGGTTTGATCGTGCATCAGGCGCATAGTTTTGAGGAAAGCTTGAGTACCGTAACCGTGCGCAATAACGGCGGGAAGGTATCGATTAACGGATCTGAGATGGTGCCCGAGTTGGAGACCTTAGAAAGCATCTACAAAGCACTGGTATTGGGTGTTGGCGACTATGTCCGTAAGAATGGCTTTAAGAAGGTCGTCATTGGTTTGTCTGGCGGCATAGACTCCGCGCTTACCACCACCATCGCAGTAGACGCGCTTGGCCCCGAGAATGTTGATGTGATCATGATGCCATTTCGATATACCTCAGACATCTCTCAACACGACGCGCATGCTGAAGCGCAGGCATTGGGCATCAACTATCATGTTGTGTCTATTGAACCGATGTACGACGCCTTCATTAAACAACTGTCGCCGATATTTGGTGGTGCCGAGCAAGACACTACAGAGGAGAATATACAAGCCCGCTGCCGAGGTTTAACGTTGATGGCCTTTTCAAATAAAACTGGCGCCATGGTGTTAACCACTGGCAATAAGAGTGAGATGTCGGTTGGCTATGCCACGTTGTACGGAGATATGGTAGGCGGTTATAACGCGATTAAGGATGTACCGAAAGTATTGGTTTATGAGCTTTCAAAGTATCGCAATACACTCGATCCGGTCATACCAGAACGGGTAATCACGCGTGAGCCATCGGCTGAATTGCGTCCCGATCAAATTGATTCAGACAGTTTGCCTCCCTACGACATTTTGGACCCAATTTTGGAATTATACGTAGAACATGATTGCCCACCCGCTGAAATAGTCGCGAAGGGGTTTGCCAAAGAGTATGTGTCTCAGGTCATTCGTATGGTTGATCGAAATGAGTATAAGCGACGACAAGCCGCGCCAGGTGTGCGAATTACTAAACGTGCTTTTGGGCGAGACCGTCGTTACCCAATCACCTCAGGTTTTAGGCCAAAAGTAGAGTGGTAAATAGCGCGTGAATCATGAGCAATAAAAAAGGCCACCTAATTTAGGCGGCCTTTTGGCTGAATGGCACTTTCAGTGCTTTGTCAATTCAGTTGTGTTTAAAACGGGTTCAGCCTTGCAAAGATACCTTTCTTCTTTTTATACGGTGCTTGAGTATTGTCGGGGAAGTTATCGTCCAATACTTTACGCGTGCTCACCGCTAAATCGTCTAAACCCATTTCGACATAGGATTTTTCCATCAATATTAATGCGCCTTCGACGGCTGGAGTGGTTTCAAATTGATAGATAATTGTCTTACACCGGTTGACCGCCGCAACGTAAGTTTGGTTATCAAAGTAAAACTGTGCCACGTGTAATTCTCGATTTGCTAAGGCGTTACGAATATAGACGATTCGCTGCTCTGCGTCTTTGGCATAGACACTGTTTGGATAGCGTTTTACAAGTTCCTTAAATGCATCTTGCGATTCTCGATACGGTTTAGGGTCTCGAACCGTTTGAGCCCCGCCCTTGATGAATCGGTCAATTCGGCCAGATTTTTTCTCAAAACTAGCCACTCCCTTCATGTAATACGCGTAGTCTACATTTTTATGAGTGGGGTAGAGTTTGATGAAATTGTCAGCTGCTTCGACGGCTTTTTCGATTTGATTGGTCTTATCAAACGCGAATAACATATCAAGTTTCGCTTGCTCGGTTAGCTCGCCATAAGGGTAATTGGCTTCAAGTGCTCGGTAATACTCGATCGCAAAAGCGTAATTACCACGATCAAGAGCGGACTTACCCTTGTCGTATAAGTCTTGCAACTGCTGAGTTGCAAGGTCTTGATCAATGCCGCCTTTCTTTTTGTTTCCACCGCAGGCTGACAAAGTTGCGGCAAGACATAGAAGCAGCATTAATTTAAACAAACGCGAGTGTTGATTTTTACGCGATGTGGCTATCGTGCTTGGAACAGATAGACTCGCGTTGGCTTTGAAAAGACTCATGTTGATCTGAATTTGGGTTATTATTTAAGTTGCTAAGCATAACTCGAAAACTCAAGCCAGAGAAGAGTATTACTGTTCTGTATGGCAATTTGTGCCCTATGTTACTACGTCAATAGCAAATACCAACTGATGCCTGCTGCTGAGGCTACATTTATAGTTATGTCCGATAAAAACATTGAATTAAAAACAGATCACATCAGTTTTATTGTGCCCGATGATCTATTTGGCCAACGAATTGACAAGGCCTTGACCGCACTATGTGAAGAGTATTCGCGCAGTACCATTCAAGCATGGATAAAAAACGGCTTAGTGACTCTCGATGATGAAGTGCCAAAACAGAAGGATAAAGTCTATGGAGGTGAGTTGCTCGAAGTCTCGGTGCCCAATATTCGCAAAGGCGAGTGGCAAGCTCAAGATATCGCAATTGATATCGTATACGAAGACGACGACATGATGGTTATTAATAAACCCGCGGGATGGGTGGTTCACCCTGGTGCTGGGAACCCAGATGGCACTTTGTTAAACGCCTTATTGTTTCATTACCCTGAAAGCCGAACCTTAGCCAGAGCCGGTATTGTTCATCGCCTTGATAAAGACACTTCAGGCTTAATGGTGGTTGCTAAAACTGAGCACGCGCGATTGGGCTTGATTGATCAATTAGTTGATCATAGCCTGCATCGCGAATATTTGGCTCTGGCCAACGGTAGAATCATTTCTGGTAACACCATAGACGAACCAATTGCGCGCGATAAACACGACCGGCGCAAGATGACGGTAAACATGATGGGAAAAGAAGCGATAACGCATTATCGTGTTGACGATCGTTTTCGAAATCATACCTTGCTTCGAGTTCAGCTCGAGACGGGACGAACTCACCAGATTCGCGTTCATCTAACGCACATTGGATTTTCCTTGGCGGGTGACCCTGTTTATGGTCGGCGCTTAGCGATTCCTAGCGATTGTTCGCCGCGCTTAGAAACGCAGTTACGTAGTTTTAAACGCCAGGCTCTGCACGCAACCCGTATTGAATACATTCATCCCTCTAGTGGAGAGCATCAATCGTGGGAACGTCCAATGCCGCTAGACATGCAAAACTTAGTCGACGCCTGCGTCGATGACAACCACTAGTCCTTCACTTTGTTGTGTCGTATATAATTCCTCAATGGTCGGTCCCAGCGCATGTTAAGGCTTACACTACGACCCGTTCGGGTGGAGTGAGTCGAGATCAGTATGGCTCGATGAACCTTGGCTTACATGTCGGTGATGACCGGCATAGCGTGGCCAAAAACCGAAACATCATCAAGTCTGAGCTAAATTTACCCAGCGAACCGGTTTGGCTCGAGCAAGTACATAGCACAAATATAGTCGAAGCTAGTGCGCCGATTGAATGCCAAGCCGATGGCGCGTTTTCGAAAAAAGCCGACATCGTTTGTACCGTGATGACGGCCGATTGTCTCCCACTATTATTGACCAACGTGGGTGGTAATCAGGTCGCGGCGATCCATGTCGGTTGGCGCGGTATGGCGAACGGAATAATTGAAAAGGCGATCTCCCTATTTGATACCGCGCCAGAGCGAATCGTGGCTTGGGCTGGGCCCTGTATTGGCCCTGACAAGTTCGAAATTGGCTTGCAGGTACGAGAGCAATTAGGCGGCTGTGATGAGGCGTACCAGTCTTTAAATTCAGATAAGCTATACGCCAATCTTTATTTACTATGCAAGCAACGGCTTAAGGCTCTAGGCGTTAGTAATTATACCTACACTAAGACCTGCACACACTC
>CAYQVT010000114.1:0-10731 GCA_964420885.1 uncultured Gammaproteobacteria bacterium | reverse complement strand
GAACGATACCTAGAAGCAAACGGGTGGCCGACATCGGCACGAGTGGGCGCCGTCATTGGCGGCTCTGCTGGAGAAGGTGCAGGCTTACGTGCCGGAGACAATATTATTTCTTACGCAGGAGAAAGGGTTTTCAACTTAAACGAAATTAACAATCTCACTATTCAGGGACAAGTTGGGGAAAGCGTATTGATCGAAGTCGACAGAAATGGCGAATCCATGCAATTAACCATACCTCGGGGGCCAATTGGAATTAACTCCGGACGCAGATTTGGTCGCTAAGCACCTTTTTAACCACTGGCACTTTTACTAAGATCAAGCTCCAGACCTTGTGGTTGCTTATCGCAACGAAAGAAGTAAACGGTGTTAGTAACAAATTCCTCTACGGCGGCTTCGCGTTTCTGTTTAAAACAAATATCCCCGGCCGACGAGTTTGAACGGGCATATAAGTCACCGAGTTTATCTCGATAACTTTCGACACGACTGCGACGACGATAATTTCGCGAACGATTAAAGGTGCGTGCAAACCTATCGACGTCTTTTTGATGCGCTTCGGCGTAGCGAACCGCTTCTTGCTGAGCGAAAAGCCTAATCGTGGTGTAGTCAAAACGAATGCTGGGCGATGTATCTCCGTTCGCACCCGATCCTATTGAAGTAACATCTTGAGCTTCATCACTAGAAGCCTTAGACGGTTCTACTTCTTGGCTAACGATCGAGTCTTCTCCTTTTTCTACACTGGTCGATCCTAAAGAGGGATCAGCTAAGGTATCTATATTTGCCGGCAGCGGTAGTTGTTGATTAAGCGATTGATCAAACTTTTCTTGTTTATCTTTCTCGCTCAAAAAGACCGTGAGGCTCGGAGGTCGATCAAAGCCCTGTACACTGAGTTTTGGTAAGTCTGGCAATAGTATCGCTAAGACAATATGCAAAATCACGGCCAAAAATAATGCCGTCGTTAGATGATCACGCCGATAATCATAGTCACTAATAAATGACATTATTAACCCCACGCACGGATAAGCTTTAGAAGCCTATTCGAGGTTAATTCGTCGGCTACTAGAACCGAATAAGAGTGCGCAAAATTAGATCGCATGGAAGCTAGGTTATCAAATCGCGCATTTGGGCGTAGAATAGTTTTATTTGCCTTGTCTAAGACCGTTAACAACTGCTTATTCTTTCGTAAAATGTAAACACTTATTCTAGGGTCTAGCGTCGTCTAGGTAAGCATTCACGCAGGTTTGTACATGCCGAAAGCGATCTCCACCTAAATGAACACCGCCATACCAGCGCGTGACCACAATGATGTGATTATAGATGGCTTCTCGCTCAAGCATTCGGAGGACAATCATACCAGCTCCACTCTCTCCATCGTCGTTTTTCACTGGCGTCTTACCGTTTAGTTCGTCGTAATAAATCACCGCCCAAGTATTATGGGTTGCTTTGGCGTACTTTTTCTTAGCCTGCAGCGATTTCAAAAATGCTTTCACTTGTCGGGGGTTTGCAACAGCGCCACCACTAACAGCGTATTTGGACCCCTTATCGCTTAGCACATGACCTAATTGATGCATTGGGTAATCACTTCGGGCGATTGGCAACTAGGGTTTCACCCAAACTCCCGTAATTGCTGCCGCCCAGCCTTGATAAGGGGTCTAGTAAACCAGAATTCAACTGAAAATGCCCTTTGGGGTGCGGTATCACTAAATCATCGTTGGCCACGATGCTGTCAATTTCTCCGTAGATCACCGCTTGTGGCACCGCGCCAATTTCATCAATACGGTAAAGGCGGCACGCTATCGCAATATCACAACCAACGATTCTCGGCAGAGCAAAACCATCGATATCAACGAGTTCTAAGTTGGCTTTATCTATCTCAGATTCACCATGAGCCAAGGTAGCCGATGTTCTGTTGACTTGATCCAAATGACGAGTACTAGAAATGTGTACTACAAAATTCTGACGTTCGCGGATGTTCACACGGGTGTCCTTTTCCTCACTGGCGTCTTTTTTTCCAATTGACAACATGAGCAATGGGGGATCACTGCATATCCCAGTGAAAAATGAAAACGGCGCGACATTGAAACTGCCGTCACCATTATCGGACAACACCCAAGCAATAGGGCGCGGTACAATCGTCTGTACCATGGCTCCATAGCACTGGTTTGGCGTCATCGTTTTAAAATCTAATTGCATATTATGTTTCTAAATAACGTTAGGTAGCGTATCGAAGACGCTTTGAATTTCTTGGTATTGACGATTCCAAAATTCTCTTTACGATGAGAACATTAAACTCGTCCCCATACATAGTGTAAACGGACAGTCGCCATTGCTAATTTGCAGCGTCATGCAGGTCTGACATGACACATATTCATTTCTAGGAGCAAGGTAAGCGTTCAGTTAAATATCGATACTCGCACCCATATCAAATAACCTTATTGTCGTAGCGCAAACACCAACGATATTCTTTAGATTCGCTTGATGTATTATGGGTATGGTTTATTAAAACATAAAGGCGTCGCTTAGATTGGAATATCATAGAAAAGTACAAATTGAACATTATGAGGTTTTGGTAATACAAACTCTTATACGCAGTTCTATATAGTCATATGAAAAGTCCTTTATCGTTATTTACGTAGACAACAATATGCGTTAGAACTTGAAACCATAATTACGGAAACAATCGCTTATGAAATTCATCACAGCTGTAGCTCTGTCGCTAATTGTTCTTATATCGAATGAAACGACGGCTCAAACCTCAGATATCACTACTCAATGGACTCTCGATAGTGCAAATTCAACGGTGAATTTTGTCACCATTAAAAATGGCAATATTGCTGAAACCCATGTTTTTAACGATGTTTCTGGCAGCGTAGATAACGGTTTAGCATCCGTCACAATCAGGCCTGATAGCGTCGACAGCCGCGTTCCAATTCGCAATGATCGCATGCGTGAATTTTTGTTCGAAACTGGGCTGTATCCAACAATCGAAGTGAAAGCAGACGTCAATAAGGCGATTAAAGAGCTGAGTTCTGAAAAATCAAGCCTGTTAGCGACTCCAGTCATGTTATCGATGCATGGCGTAGATAAAGAACACACACTAGAGCTGCGTGTCAGCCAAATCAATGAGAACACCATTATTGTCGCTAGTACTCAAGCGGTATTAGTCAGAGCGGCAGATTACAATATGGTTGAGGGAATTACCAAGCTCTCTAGCTTAGTCAACGATTTACCAATTGTTGAGACGGTCCCAGTTATCTTTTCCCTGCAGTTCTCTCGCAATTAATCCTTCGATTGACGATAGATTAATAGCAACCAGAAAAATCATCGATGACTCAATTCCCTCAAATGATCGAGGGTTTACTGAACACACTTCCGCAGGTTGGCAAGGTTGAATGGATCGGTTTACGTCCCGCGCGGCGCGCCACTATCGCGGAAGTTGCGCAGGTTACTGCCACTTGTGAAGCTGGCCTTATTGGCGACCGATATTCGGGTAGCAGCGGTAAACGTCAAGTCACAATAATGCAATACGAACACCTGCCGGCCATTGCTCAATTTCTTGGATTGCCGAGTTGTGAGCCCGCGTTATTACGTCGTAATATTGCCGTCAGCGGCATTAACCTATTAGCACTTAAGGGAAAACACTTTGTAGTGGGTACTGTGGAGCTAGAATACACGGGGCTCTGCCACCCATGCTCCTTTATGGAAAAAACGTTTGGACCTGGCGGCTATAACGCGCTTAGGGGCCACGGTGGCATCACCGCTAGAGTTGTCAAAGATGGTACTATTGAGCTTCAAGATTCTGTGCATACCGCAAATTGACAATTCACCGATACTAAGCTTATGAAATTTGGCCCCCTATTAGTAGTTCTAATATACCTTGTATCTCCTGAGATAAGCGCTAAGGAAAACAACGCCCAATTGGCATTTTTCAACAAGTTGTCTAGCTTATGTAAACAACGTTTTGAAGGCGAAATGACCTTCCCTACCGAAGGCCAAGATAGTTTTGCAGGCAAGTTACTGGTGGCAGAGGTAAACAGTTGCAATGATGATGAAATCAGGGTCCCATTTCATGTGGGGGAAGATCAATCACGTACTTGGATTATTAGTAAAACCACGAACGGCCTGCAACTAAAACACGATCATCGACATGAAGACGGAACGCCTGACGAAATAAACATGTATGGCGGCTTAGCCGGAAATTCTGGCTCTTCTCTTAGTCAATCATTCGCGGCTGACGCTCATACAGCCAGTATTATTCCGGCGGCTAAAACTAATGTTTGGACCATTACTCTCAGTGATGATGGCGAATCATTTAGATATCATTTAGAACGACACAACGCACCACGATTTACGGCTGAACTGAAAAAAACGACACACTAAAAATCTAGCTATTGGTGAACTTACCAAAGAAGTTACGCTTAGGCTTGCCTCTAACCTTATTACCAAGAAGATAAGACGTCACCACGCACACGCCTCCAAGCATTGCATGGAGATAGGAATCGCCATAGCTTAGGTGACCAACTAAAGCCATTATCATATTAATAAAATAAGCCGCATACGCCATGTCTCGCAAATCGTTATAACGGTGGCTTACGATGATAAGTATTGTCAATAATTTTAGATACGCGAGTGGATAGACTAAATATGTTGGGTACCCCAAAGCACTAAAATAGCCTGCGATCATTTCGTGCTTTACGTGATAAGCCCAAACCGAGAAGCCAAGTAAAAATAAAACATAAGCGGTTGCTAGCCAGAAAACAGCCTGCTGAAGTCGTTTGACCATCATAGTTGTTAATACCTCATATTCGGTTTGTCTAAAAATTTATTCCGATTATTCTAAATAAATGCTAATTAGCATTCCCTTGGCGAGCATCACTTCCACTTAGCCCACGGGTCGGAACTCCCTTGACTCACCTCCCCATCTCGCTGTTTTGGCTGGCTTCGATCTGGGCTCGCCGGCCTTGATTTGGCCTTAGACGGGGCGCGCGTGCGCGTCGGCTTATTTTGAAACTTGGGTCCCGAGATAGGGTCGTCGAAAAACGGTTTATCACCGTGATTAATTTCGGCCGGCTGTTTTGGTTCTCCATTACTGGCGAAGGTACGTTCTCGTGGTGGCAATACGTGTTGTTCATCACTCGGTATCGGTAACTGCTTAAACCGATATAAGTAGAATGCTTCGGTTTTTTCTCGCGCCCATTTTGTTTTCTTTAGAAATTTTATTGCCGCTGCAAAATTCGGATTATTCTCTAAACATTTAAATTTCAATTGTTCAGACAATATTTCCCAATGATAATGGCGCAATAGCTCTGAGAACATGGCGTCTAATCCAACGCCGTGTAAAGGATTATTTCGATCTTGTTCTGACATGCTCAATACTCAAGGTGATTCGGCGCTCACGTTATCTCTAATGTTCACCGCTTACAAGGCAAAATAAGCGAGATAAGATATTTACTATTCATTCAAACGCTAAATACGGTTAGACTTCGCGCCAACCTTCTAATGTTAGCTTTCGTCAACCGTTATATGTCACTAAAATCTCTAATTCTTAAAGGCGCCCGAAATGGGTTAGGCCTAATCATTGTATTTTTCGATTGGATATCTCGCCCTAAGGGTATGCAACGCTCCGAACAAGATCAACGTAAAGCCCAAACCGCGATGCAAGGTTTGTCGTTGTACCAATTTTTCGCTTGCCCGTTTTGTACAAAGACCCGCAGAGCCATCCACAGACTCAACGTGAACGTCGAGGCACGCGACATAAATAAGAACCCTCAGCACCGGGTAGACCTCGAAGCGGGTGCGGGACGTGTAAAAGTGCCCTGCTTACGCATCGAAGAAAATGGCAAGGTTAGGTGGCTACATGAGTCCGACGATATTATTAGCTTTCTAGAACATCGACTTTCTTAGTCTATTTTTAGACTATTAAGCAAACAAAGCTCGCCAATAATAAAAAAGGAGAACAAATGCTCTCCTTTTTATTAACCCTCGGCAAAACCGAAGTAAACCTTGGCGCTGCTGGGTCAAGATTGAGCTACCAAATTTTCACCCTGTCCTCTGGTTTTATATACATTTTGTCCTCAGGTTTTACCTCGAATGCTTGATAAAACTCAGGCATGTTAGACACGATCCCGTTAGTACGGAATTCTGATGGTGAATGAGGGTCTGTATCGATTCTCTTACGCAGCTCTTCATCACGATACTTTCTAGCCCACACTTGAGCCCAACCAGCGAACACACGTTGATCACCGCTTAGGCCATCTATGACAGGCGCTTCCTTGCCCTCCTTGGTAGATTGATACGCCTTATAGGCAATGGTTAAGCCACTAAGATCTCCGATATTCTCACCTTGTGTGAACTCACCATTAATACGTACATCATCAAGCACTTTAAAACCGTTGAACTGAGTAACCAATTTGTTCGCACGTGCTTCGAATTCTTTGCGATCACTCTCTGTCCACCAATTGCTCAATTTACCATCGCCGTTATATTGCGAACCGGAATCGTCAAACCCGTGCCCCATTTCGTGACCGATCACAGCACCAATTGCGCCGTAGTTTACCGCTACATCAGCGTCAAGATTAAAAAATGGTGGTTGTAAAATCGCCGCCGGGAAAACAATTTCGTTAGCCACAGGATTATAATAAGCATTGACCGTTTGTGGATTCATAAACCATTCAGTACGATCGATAGGTTGACCTAATTTACTGCGATTACGTTGTTCTTCTACTAAGGTGGCTCGCTTCATATTGCCTAAGAGATCGTCGGCGGATATCTCTAGAGCTGAATAATCTTTCCATTTTTCAGGGTAACCTATCTTGGGAGTAAACTTAGCTAACTTATCTAAGGCTTGAGTCTTAGTCTCTTCGCCCATCCAATCTAAGCCTTTAATACCTTCTTCATAGGCATTTCTTAAATTCTCAACCAAAATCGTCATTTCAGATTTGGCTTTTGGTGAGAAATGTTTAGCAACGTAAAGCTTGCCAATCACTTCACCAAGTACGCGGTTCAAGGTATTGACCCCTCGCTTCCAGCGTGGCTCTTGCTCCTCGACACCGCTTAATACTCCTCGGTAGAAATTAAAGTTTTCTTGATCTAGCTCGCTGTTTAGATAATTAGCTGCGCCGCTGATCATGTGCCATTTAAAGTAAGCCTTCCAACTATCGAGCGGTACCGACACCAGCATGTCGTTAACCGCTTCGAGAAAGTCGGGTTGTGCGACGATGACGTCAGTCATCGCTTCTAACATCGCGGCTTTTTTCCAACGAGCCCAATCAAGATTAGGCATCATTGCCGCCATCTCCGCCGATGAACGCTTGTTATAGCCTTCAACAGGGTCTCGGCGCCGCTCTTTGGTCCATTGTTTAGTAGCCAATTGTGTTTCTATGTCCATTACCGTCGCGGCAATTTCTTCGCCGTTATTCAAGCCTGCTAGTTCAGACATCTTGGCGATATGCTTAAGATACTTGCCTTGTACATCTTTCGTCTTATCGTCGTCTTTTAAATACGAATCGCGACTGGGTAAACCTAGCCCGCTTTGATTCATATGCGTGATATGGGTGTCGGGCTGTTTGTCGTCAATATAAACGTAGACGTTGAATGGCGCGCGGCTCATCATTTGCGCATAAGCGATATATTCCGAAAGGTCCGAAGTGTTTTCAATGGCGTCGATTCTTGCAAACTCCGGTAGTAAGGGTTTGATTCCAATCTCATTGAGCAAATCTTCGTTCATAAAGCTTCTATAAAGATCGCCAACCTTTTGCGCATCTGAACCTTTTTCGGCGTCACTGTTCGACGCTTCTTCAATAATCGCTTTAACGTCTTCTCGCGATTGCTCGGCTAATTTAGTGAACGACCCGTAGTTCGATTTATCAGCTGGCAACTCAAATTCAGCGAGCCATTTACCATTAATGGCACGGAACAAATCATCTTGAGGGCGAACATTCGGGTCAAAGTTCGATGTATCGATTCCAGAAACGAGATTAGTCTCCTTGACCACACTTTTAACCTCGCTCTGTGGGGTTGGCTCACTTGATGAGGCCTGTTTACTTGCACTTTGATCGGCGCTACCACAGGCACTTAATATGAAAGCACATAGTACGCCTAAAATGATTTTGTTCAAAGCTATTCTCCTAACCTTTGGTTCTATTACGTTTTACTATGGCTAACTATTTACTCAATTAATATAGCAGCCCAATCAGTCATAGATGCAGCAAACTTCGAAATGGTCGCACTTTTTACTAATTTCAATAAAGCGATGGTGCGTTAAGCAACAAGTTCGACGTACTAATATTCAGTTTTACACCGCGATACTCACAGCCGCTCGACGACGTTTCATAAAAACAATATTAGTGTCGCATTACCTAATATCCTGCTTCGATAGTTTGGAGTGACGAAATAGGGATGTTATTTGAGAATAATATCGAGTCGAGAATACTTAGGTTACTTTACTTCTATGACCATATTTTGTATCTAGGTATCGTCTGTTATGAACAATGTCGATTAAGCGATGTGCCGCATTCCAAATGTCTTGATAACTCTGATATAACGGTGTGAATCCAAACCTAATGATATTCGGCGCTCGATAGTCAACTATTATCTTGTGATCTATGAGCGCTTGGCTGATGGCGAAGGCACTCGGGTGGGAGTAAGCCAGTTGGCTGCCTCTGTCTGCGGCCTCACGGGGCGAGCATAAGGTCAGCCCTTCCAGTTCGGGCGCGTCATCGACACATCGCATGAATAGTTCGCTCAGGCCTATGGATTTCTCACGCAACATCGACATTGAGAGCCCTGAAAATACATCTAATGCTGCATCCAAGGCGGCCATTGACAATATAGTTGGAGTACCTGTCAAAAATGCCTGCATGGCATCGCCACTGTGGTAATCGTGTTCAAATTCGAAAGGCGCTTTATGCCCCATCCAGCCAGTCAGCGGCTGAGTCATCGAATCTTGGTGTTTTCGAGCAGCATAGATGAATGCCGGTGCGCCCGGCCCACCATTAAGGTATTTATAACCACAGCCCACCGCGAAATCGACCTTGCAAGAGTCTACTTCAAGCTCCAAAGCACCAACACTGTGAGCTAAATCCCAGACAACTAACACGCCATTGTCGTGTGCGTATTGTGTGATTCTACGCATATCGTGTATTCGCCCTGTTCGAAAGTTCACGTGAGTTAGCATCAACACTGCAATCGATTCGTCCAAACAATCCAGCAATTGATTCTCTTCGACCGATTTAAGTGTACAGCGCTCGCTTCCCAATAATTCCGAGATCCCCTGAGCCATATATAAATCGGTCGGAAAATTATCTCGTTGCGATAATATAATTCGGCGATCAGAATTCAAACTCAAGGCACTCGCTAATACTTTAAACAGATTAACCGAGGTCGAATCACATGCGATTACCTGACCTTTCTCAGCACCAATAAGTGGCGCAATTTTTTCACCCACTGTAACTGGAAGATCAATCCAATGATGCGTATTCCAGCTGTTAACGAGGTGGTTACCCCATTGATCAGCTACCACTGTCGCAACTCGGTCTTTTGCCGCCTTAGGCAAAGGGCCAAGTGAATTGCCATCTAAATAGACAATGCCCTCAGGTAACAAAAAAAGCTCTCGAAGGTCTTTCAGGGCGTCAGCTCGATCAAGCTCCTTTATCCATTTCAGTGTGGTCATGAAGAGCGTTTGTCGGCAAATGCTTGAGCAAGCTCCTGCAAAAGTGTTTGGTAGGACTGAGTACCAGGATGAACCATATCAAAATGACCTGCACCTTGAATCAGTCTGGACCGCACGTTTTGCCTTGTTGCATGTTCGGTTGGGACGATAGAGTCTTTAGTTCCGTGTAATAACACGGTCGAGTCATGCAAGCGGTGCCTAGCGGGATTCGCTTGTCGATAGACCTGAGGTCGCTCTTGCGCAGAACCACCCATGAATGCCGGTGTTGCAACTTGACAGCTGTTTGTACCCAGCGAATATTGTTCAAGATCTACAATAGCCGCTAAGCCGATCACCGCTCTAAAATCATAAAGCTTATCGATACCTGCGAGTAAGGCCAGATGTCCCCCTGCTGAATGGCCCGCGATTGCAACTAAATCAAGATCAATGGGATATTCTTCGAGCTTGGGCAGATACTCTATTGCTAACTTAATATCCTCATAACTGCCCGGCCAACCACCGCCCTTGTCGCCGGTGCGCCGATATTCAATCGACCACACGGCGTAGCCAGCTTGCGCTAAAGCGGTACTAAGGGCGTGCGTATGCTGTATATCAAAGGCATTCAGCCAACAGCCTCCATGCACCAATATCACTAAAGGATTCCGGTATTTGGCTACAGCATCGGTAGGGTAAACCGCAGGGAGCCATAGTTCACCAAATTGATAAGGCTGCTCACCATAAGCGAGCACTTTCGCCGGACTGTCGACTGCGAGTTTGACGAGTTCCGAATAAGCCACGTTCGATTGCGTGGGTAGGTAACAAATACCTTCTGAAGAGCTAGCTAACACTTCGGCCTTAGCGAATCCCGACAAACAAAGTAAACTTAGTATTATTATCTTATTCATTTTGCCTAAAAAAAACATGCGGTCCTATACTTAAGACTGAGCGACGTGCAGCCCACATAATTTGAATAACATAGGCGCCGCCAGTGTCATATACAGCCCTAGAATTGCCGTGTTGATGGTGCCTGCCAGCAAGGGATTCAGCCCAATCAATAGCGGTTTAACGGCTGCAAGCAATACAGTCAA
>CAYQVT010000113.1:0-10746 GCA_964420885.1 uncultured Gammaproteobacteria bacterium | reverse complement strand
GGTCCTCGCCTAGTACTTAAAACCAGCGGCGGCAGTGTTAATATTAAAAAACTATGAATAATATTGATGCCCATGTGCAATGACGACTCATTCGCCCAGCGGTACCGCGTTGACGATGTAGCGAAGTGGTCCACCTGGCACGACGCTGTCAAATGGGAAGCAGGTGATAAGGCTTAGCCGGTCTTGTTCATAGAGCACTAGCGCGTCGCTAGTTGAATCAATAACGGCGATCTCATTGACTCGATAACGAGCAGTGAGCGAACGATGATTGGTAGTACTAATGATATCGCCAATTTTTAGATGCTCTAAAAACTTGAAGTGCGAGTCACGATGCCCAGCAATCATAACGTGCCCTGGATTCGAAATTCCAGCACTTGACCTTAGATGACCGGGCCCGAACGCCAGAGATTCTCCCGAGTCATCTTGCATTACAAATACTTTTTCCCCTAATCGCTCAACCTCTAGTTTTGCTATCGCTTTAGTGTCAGCCCACCACCACGGTTTTGGTGGGGGGCTGCCTGCGGTGCGCTGTAACCAAGAATTCGCGATCAGTCCTTGAGCGACCATAGCCTTTACGTCCATATACAGCCCTTGAGTCAACAGTGTCACTCCGCCTAAAAAGAGTGCTTTGACAAATATGTGTTTTTGAATGCGAATGTGATGTGCTACACAAAACACACGACGCCAATTCAAAAACCTATGATTGCTTAAGCGACTCATGCATCCTCAGCTCGTTGGTGTCTAGCCCCAGACGGTGTTAACGAGAGAGAAGATTTTTGGCCAATCAGCTTTTGAAAAAATAGGCTGATTAGCATTAATAGTAAGCCAATTAAACTTAGTAATGCCGACGGTGTCGCCGTATTGGGAATTGGCATCAAGCTTCCTTTAGGCATTAAATTGGGCACATTCTGATGTTTGCTTTTGGTGAATTCGGGCCGGCTAGGGTTTTGCTCGATGGCTACAAACGCGGTGAATTTTGTCAATATATTGTGGCTAATACCGAGTTTGGTGATCTCCGGTTTTATTTGGCTTAAATCACGCTCTCCGGTGTGTAGTTGATCCATTAGCATCGCAACTTTTTTGCGTGCCCAAATGGTGTCTAAATTTTCTGACTGATGTTTGTTTTCTTTGTCTTGATCTGTAGCGAGCGTTTGAGACCACGGCGTGTTCAGCATCGAACCTCTAATCTCGACTTTGTCTATCGGGTTGGATGATTTAACGATGACGTTCAATGGCTCGCCAGCGTATAAATCGGGGAGTCGCTTGGGATATTGCTCGACACCGGCCGGCCAATCAATATTTATATCTCGTAATATTGGTTTGGTGATTTTTTCAAACACCGTGGCGATTTTGCGACTTACTTGATTCAGGTCCCGGATGAATGTGTAGCTTCCGCGACCAAATTTCGCGGCCTTGCTCATAAAGAACGCATTCGGAGCGCTACCAATACCAATTGTGAACAGACGAGCATCACCTAAGTCTTGGTGAATCAGTTTAAACAATTCAGCTTCGTTACCGATTGCTCCATCAGTAATGAAGATTATCTGGGTTAGGTAGCCGTCATGACGTTTATTCTTTAATGCGAATTGAAGTGCGCCAAGCATTTCGGTGCCGCCGTCAGCGTTTAAACGATCAATCATTGTCTTTGCGTTTTGTAGTTGATCAAAATTGGCCGCTTGGCTTTGCGAAAACAAAGGCCTATAACTACTGTCAAAATCCACTATATTGAATCTGTCTCCTGCGTTTAAGTAATTAAGGCCTTCGCGAAGTGCTTGCTTGGCTTGTCGCATTGGTTCGCCAGCCATCGAGCCCGATGAATCCACAATAAACGTCACGTCCCTGGGCAGCGACACGGATGCGCTGGTCTTCGGAGGACTTACCATCATCATAGTAAAATAATCGGACCCATGAGCCTGCTGAAAGATCGCGGCTTTTGGCGCACTGCCTAACAAAGGCTGCCATTCTAAGATTACGTCACTGTCCATCAGCTCATGACCATTTGCCAAAGCGATTTGAACCTCATTGGCATTCGGCGTGTTACTGAAGTTTGATGAGATCGTATGACTTGGGCTGGACACCTGCTGTAACTCTAGGCCAAGCCTTAAAGTGAGGTCCAAGCTGAAACGGTGAGATGTTTGAGAAAGGAGACTGTGTGTTTGTGGCGGTGTAATATCACTAGCGTCAGGCACGCGATTATTGTTAGCAGCCCAGCCATGTTGAGTATTAATTTTGACATGAGCGTTGCTCCCTAATTCCCGTTCAAATAGTTTTCGTTGTTCCTCATTCAGCCCGGTGGATGCATTCGGTATATACCGGGGTGTCAGGGTGGTAGGCAGTCTCAAACTAAAGTTGTCATTCTGGTAACGAACTCGGTCAATGAAGGTAATGTTCGCTATTACGCGTTCTGATGGGCCAATATTGGCGACCGCAATACTGAACAAGTTTGCTCGGTGTTGCTGTAATAAGCTGGCTTTCTTGCCTTTACGTTTAGCTTGCTCAAAGTTCCGTTTGGCAACTTCTTTCTCTTTTATGACGCCTTTGATTAATCTGCCACCTATTTCGATCGTCATGTTATCTACCGCTGCGCCCTCAGGGAGAGGAAAAACATAACGGCCGTTTAGCCATACGTCACTGTCGTTTTTGAAAGTTTGTTTGACCTTGATAGTGGCAATCATGCCGTTGACTTGGCCGCTAATAGCCGTATCGAGAAGTAGGGCTTTATGACTCTGACCTTGATGGTCACTGAGCCGTAATTCGCCCATCGTATTGTTGGCGAAACTTTGAGCGCTTATTATGCAAGCGGTTAGGGTAATAATCACTTGTCGGAGCAGCGGTACGTAATTCATGTTGGTATTCCTAGTCTCGGTATTGGTATCTATTTCGATGACTGAAAATAATGACGTCCGTGTCGAACTGCTTTCCAAAGTGTATGTCGTCGATGCAATTACTATAAATGTTGACTATGTTGTTGCTGTGTTAACACGGTGTTTTTGTATGTGGAACGTGTGAGCAAGCGAGGGTAAAAAAGTGGTGCCTAATAAATTTTCTCAGTGTTAACCCCTTTTTTCGAATTCAATCGATTAAGCTAGTAAGAGGGCGAATGAGAGCAGAGTCTTGTTCGCCAAAGGTTTTATAATCTGCGGGGTGAACGTGATTCTTAGTGGTCAGTCAAAAAGGGTTGTTCTTAATCGATGGGCGTTGAGCGTGTTATCGCCATTGCCTTTCCACCTGAGTACCCGGGGTTGGCTTTACGCCGGGGCATCCAAGGTTATGCTGTTGTTGGTTTCAGTGTCAGTGCCGCTGGTTCCGTGGTTGACCCAACTATATTAGAATCAGAACCAAATGGTGTGTTTGATCGTGCGTCGATTAAGGCGATTAGTAAATTTAAATACAAAGCCAGAATGGTGAACGGGCGACCGGTTAGTACCAATGGTCAGCGCTATATGTTTACCTATAAACTGGATAATTGACTTACCAATGAAGGGTGGCGAGAACACCGGTGCTGATATTTTTGATCTCGACCCGCCCTTTGTGGAGATTCATAATTTCTTTAACGAAACTCAAGCCAAGGCCAGTACTCTTACTTTGATTTTGATTGCTGTGTTTTGGGGGTAATGAAAAAAAACGATCATAGAGTTTAGCCAAGGCAAAATCGGGGATTGGGTCCCCTTGATTGTAGAGACTGATCTTAGTATGGCCATTTATTGATTTTAAGGAGATATCAATTTGACCAGCTTCGGGGCAAAAGCGAATGGCGTTGTCGGTCAAGTTAGCGACGGCTTGGCCAATCAAAATTCGATCTCCCTGACAAATGAATGCGCTCTGCTGTGGGAAAGTGATTTTTAAACCGTGTTGGTCGATGGTCGTTGAGCGCTCTTGCATTAAACGCTGAATGGTCGAGACGAGATCGAATTCTTCTGTGTTGATCAATTCAGTGGTGCTCTCGAGTTTAGCTAAGGATAGCATTCTGTCCACCAATCGAGACATTCGTTGGTTAGAGGTATTGATGTTGTTTAAGAAGTGCTCACGATCTTCAAGTGGCATGTCCTCGGCCATGAGTTCAACTGCACCGCGTATGCTGGTAATGGGTGTTTTGAGCTCATGGGTTAGACTGTGTATATAGTTTTCGACGTATTCCTTACCATCTAACTGAGAGCGCATATACGAAATAGAATCGGATAATTTGGCTAAACGAACGTCGTGCATCGCCGGTGGAGTGACTTTCTTGCCCTCGGCCATGCTGTTGGCGTATTTTGCAAGTTTATTCAATGAATGTGTGAACCATAGTGACAATAAGTAACCGAGTACAAGTGCCAAGCCTAAAAGAACGAAGGCATAATTTTGCAATTGTTGTGTCTCGGTAAGCAGGTGGCCTTCTAGGCTATTAATAGGTTTTAAGACACTCACAACGCCGATCGTGCGACCCTTATGGTTAATCGGCGCGGCGATAATCATCACCTTTGGGTCGTCCGGCTCGGTTCGAAGTTGGCTTCGAAAAGAAGTGCGAGCACCGTATTTACCATTCAGGGTTAATTGCACATCTCGCCATTTGGAAAAATCTTCACCAACGTGCTCACCGGTGGAATCGTAAATGATTATACCTTTGTCGTCGGTGACATAGACTTCTGAGTCAACACTGGTTTTGCTAACCTGATATATTTGCGCGGTAAATTTTCGGGCCTTTAATTGTTTAAAGACTCGTTTGAGTTGAGCGGTGCTCAATCGGTCGTTAATAATGGCCTCGTCCTCAATCAAACTCGCTAATAATTGGGCCATATCAACTAAAACGCTCTCGGCCGATTGACGCATGCCGTCGTTGAGTCGTTCGATAGCATTGTCCAAGGTAAACCATATAAGGCTACCAAGAATCACGAAGTAGATACCAAAGGCTCTGAGACTGTAGCTGATTTTCACTAGTTTAGATTGTTCGGGCTCGGTGGTTATACTTCAAGACTGTAACCAAAACCGCGATGTGTGACGATGAATTCTTTGTGAGGATTCAGTGTCTTAAGCTTTGCACGAAGTGTTTTGATATGCGTGTCGATGGCTCGATCATCGGAAGGGTGATTGCTTGACCAGATGTTTTCGATTAACTGACGCCGCGAAAATACTCTATTTGGTTGCGCGATGAATGCGGTCATTAACTCGTATTCGGCTCGGGTTAACTCCATCGCCGTGCCGTCATAATGAATGACTCGCTGCTCGGCCTTATGTACAAATTCGTGTGTGTTTGAATTTATTACGCCTTGAACGTGATGTTTGTCCAATCTTTTTAAAATGACTTTCACTCTAGTAACCACTTCTCTAGGGCTAAAGGGCTTGGTGACGTAGTCGTCAGCGCCAATTTCTAGCCCGACAATTCGGTCGATTTCTTCTCCGCGGGCGGTTAAAAACAATACCGGCATATTATTTCCGGCTTGGCGAATGGTTTTTAGTAATTCGAAGCCATTGCCATCGGGGAGGCCAACATCAAATATTCCAAATTCACAGGCTTTGTTGTTCAGGCTTTCGAGTGCTGATTCGCAGTTAGCGACCCAGTGCGGTTTGAAACCTTCCGATGCCAAAGCATAGGTTAATGTGTCGGCAATTTCTTTTTCGTCTTCAACAATTAATATAGTTTGGTTCAAGAAACTTTCTCGCTGATTAATCTTGATTGATTCAACGCTATTCCTTTTGCGCTTATTTGGCAAGGTTTGGCAAATAATCTCAAAAAATAGTATGCTGCGGCAGATAATCAGCAACATTAACTGCCCGTCGAGGACGAATATATGCGTTCAATTTTGGTTGTAAACCCCAAAGGGGGGTGTGGCAAAACTACCATCGCTACAAATTTAGCCACATATTACTCAGTGTGGGAAATGTCGACGGCTTTAGTAGATCTTGATCCACAGCAGTCAAGCATGGACTGGTTGCGTATCCGACCGAAATCTGAAAACCCAATTCAAGGCTTTAACGGTCTTAAGGGTAAGATCTATCCTGATGAGGATACCGAGCGTGTCATCTACGATTGCCCAGCGAGAACAGACAATAAAAAGGTAGCCCGATTAATTGAATTGGTTGATGTTGTTATCATTCCTGTTATGCCCAGCGCCATTGATATGCGGGTGGCGGCAGTATTTATTGCTGACATCGTGGGTAAGGTTCGGGCCAGTAACTCAAACGCGATTATGGGTGTGGTGGCGAATAGAACGCAAAAAAACACGCATTCCTATGGCGTATTAATTAATTTCTTGAGTGCGCTAGACATACCCTTCGTTGGTGCCTTGCGTAACTCCCAAAATTACGTCAAAGCGGCTGATACAGGAATTGGTATTTTTGAGGTGCCGTTCAATGAAGCCGAACAAGATATGAGCGAGTGGAAGGATATTATTCACTGGATTGAAGGGTCGCGGGTGCTATAAGTTTTAGGTATGAATGATGTTGGTATTCTTAAGCTAGTTCCGTTTGGAGCTTTTATTGTTTTCTTAGCCCTGCAAACCCTATGGCCTCGGCGACCGCAGGGTGTCAGTGGTAAACAACGACTCTTGCATAACGCCGCTTTGTTTGTGGTTAACAGCATCTTATTAAAAGTTTTAATACCACTAACGCTTATAAGTGCGTCGATTTGGTCGATAGAGCAAAGTATTGGTGTTTTTAATTGGATCACTACACCAACCTGGGTGTCTGTGTTGATTTGTGTGGTGTTATTAGATCTGGCAATTTACGGCCAACATGTCGCTACTCATCGATTTCCATTACTCTGGCGTATGCATAAAGTGCACCACGCGGATACCGATATGGATGTCACGACATCGATACGCTTCCATCCCATCGAGCTTATATTATCGCTAGCTTATAAGTCTGTATTTGTGATCTTGTTAGGCGCGCCAGCCTTGGCCGTGATTATATTCGAGTTGTTGTTGTTTGTCGGGCCGGTATTTAATCACAGTAATACCAAGCTGCCATTGGCGTTGGACCGCGCTCTTCGTTGGGTGATCGCAACTCCAGATACGCACCGCTCGCATCATTCGACCATCGTGGCGGAGCAAAATACCAACTATGGTTTTTTTCTGATTTGGTGGGACAAATTGTTTGGTACTTACACCGATGTACCCAAAGGTGGCCATGAGGCAATGCCAATTGGGCTTAAAGATGATCATGATCAGTGTGACAGGGTAGACCAAATGTTGACCGCTCCATTTCGTTAAGCACACGTTTAATACAGTGGATGACGAACGACGAAACAAGAATTATTTGAGGCTTTTGTAATGAAAACGAAAATCGTAAAAATATCCGTAATAGGCGTATTGCTGTTTTTTGTACAAGCCTGTGCCACAAACCCGGTGACCGGCAAGCGAGAGCTGGCTCTCTCAGAAAACTGGGAAATTAACGCAGGTGCAAAGTATCACCAAGAAATTCTAAAACAATACCAAGTTTATGAAGATCCTGCACTGCAGGAATACGTCAATGACATTGGTCAACGCTTGGCGAAAAAAAGCCATCGTCCCGATTTGCCTTTTACATTTACCTTGCTCGATAGCCCAGAGGTAAATGCGTTTGCCCTACCCGGCGGCTATGTTTACGTGACTCGCGGAATTATGGCTTACATGAATAAAGAGTCTCACCTTGCGGGTGTTATTGGCCATGAAATTGGCCACGTAACCGGCCGCCACGGTGCTCAGAGAGCGGCTCAGCAGCAACTCAGTCAAGTGGCGACCGTTGCGGTTGCGGTCGGCACTGGCAGCAGTGAATTATTGCAGGCATCTCAAATACTCGGAGGTGCTTTAATGAGTGGTTATGGTCGTACTCAAGAATTGCAGTCAGATAGATTGGGGGCTGAGTACATTGCGCATAATAATTACGCCCCTGACGACATGATCGACGTGATTGGAATTTTGAAGAATCAAGAATTATTTGCCAGAGAAAGAGCTCAGGCTGAAGGGCGACAGGTCCAAGGCTACCATGGCTTGTATTCAACTCACCCACGTAATGACCAGCGTTTACAAGAAGTTATTAAGGCTGCAAATAAGTATCGAGATGTCAGTCGACCGGAACCGGACAACGGGCGCTTTTTGCAATTAAGTAATGGCATGGCGTTTGGCGACAGTGAGAGTCAAGGAATTACGCGAGGCAATAAGTTTTACCACAAGAGCATGAATCTATACGTCGAGTTTCCAGAAGGTTGGCGAATTCAAAATACGCCTTCGGCCTTAGGTGCGGTATCGCCCGACGGTTCACAAATAATCAAAATGGAAACGGAATCGATTGCGCCACCGGTTGATCCGTCGCGCTTTTTGAGTTCGAAGTTTCAATCAGTAAGCCAAATAGAAAACGTGTCTACCTCAGAAGATCAAGCGTTCGCAGGCGTAGCGTCGGTTCAGGATCAAACAACTGGGCAGCAACGACATTTTAGAGTCAGTACGGTAACGCGAGGATCACAAGCATTTGTGGTGACAGGCATAGGTAAGACTCTACCGCCTAATCAGACTTTTTTCGATACCACCAAAAGTATTCGTAAACTTAAGTCTAATGAGCTCAAGCTTGCTAATGGGCGAAAAATTAAACTAATAACAGCAGGGAAAGGAGACACGATTTCGTCGCTTACAAAGCGTTCTAATCTTGACACCTACGCCGAAGCCCAAATTAGATTGATTAACGATTTATACCCAAGTGGCGAACCCAAACCGGGACAGAAAATTAAGATTATCGAGTGAGACAAGTCAAGTTTAAAAGTGTTGACATATAATTTTGAAGTTTACTTTTTGTCGACGTATACATCGTTATTATTGATATGATTTTTATTACTTGTAGAGATAGCAGTACGTTTAAGATAGTATTGTCTAGTAAAGTTTATTTAGGAAAAAACACAAAAAATAAACGTAGTCGTTTTTAGCTAATTAGGTGCTCGTCACTGTTCATTAGGCTTCTAGGAGAAGCCATAATCAAGCTAGGTTGGAAGACGGTTGGATTATAATTTGAATTAAGTTTAGGGTTCATAATGAATGCAGTGTCCGTTCGCAGCGATCGTATTTGGTCCGTGTTGTCTATTTTAAAGACAGCGTCATATGTTATTACCGCTTTAATACTTAGCGGTATTGATTGGAATGTTGACGATAATAAAATAAGGCCAGGGTTCGGCACGGTATCGGCACAGGAGCTAACGGCCGGAAAAGCCACCATAGTGATTGAATCAGTTTCAAATTCTTTAGCGACCAGAGGAAAGAATTTATTGGTAACGTATTATCAAAATGAACAATGTGGCAGACGTGGCAAAACGGACCGTGTGTTCAAGAAAAACTATGTTAAAGACTTACATCGGTTTAACACTCTTGCAGTTGAAATCGATGAGCCGTTTATTTTTCAAGTAAGCTATACAGAAAAAAGAAGAGATGAAACCCGCAGTTGTGCAGCAATATCAAATGTGACACTGGAAGAAAATCGTTCCTATAAAGCGGTGTTTAACATTGTTGATCAAGTTATTGGATGTAACATCAAGGTATTTGATGTGACAGATATTGATCAGGCGGCACTCGCCAAGGCTGAGACAGATAAGGCTCAAGGAGATAATCAGGTTGTCCCCGAATCGAGCGCTAACGCGCTGTTATTAAAGGTTCCTATGATGGACAAGCGGCCAATGTACACTTGTTCAAAAGTAAATAAGCAGGGATATAAAAGTGGTACCCCCGTCTACAGTTATAAAGATCGCTTAGGTTAGCCTGCGCCTCCACCATGGCATGATATCCAACTCGAGGTAATTTCAAATAATTGGTCTAGACCGTCGCTTAAGGCGGCTGGCCCAGGTTGTAGTATATACGCCGACTTGATTTCGAATACTTGTTCAGTTGTCACCGCTGGCACCTCGCTCCAACCGTCACGCAGGCCAACTTTTGATGGGTGAAATTTCTTGCCACACCACGAACCGATGATAATGTCCGGCGATGTTCTAACAACGTCCAATGGGTCGGCAACAATGCGTTCTTTGCCTCCTTGATGTTTTGCGTTTTCGGCGAAGCAGTCAATACCTCCCGCTATTTCTATTAATTCGCTTACCCAACCGATTCCTGAAATGATAGGGTCATACCATTCTTCGAAGTAGACTTTTGGTTTTATCTCCCAAGTGTCGGTGATGGCCTTTATCTTGGCAATCTTTTTCTCAAAGCCTATTGCAAGTTCCTCGGCCGATTCTTTTGCGTCGACCAGTCGGCCTAAGCTGCGAATCATTCTGAGAATGCCGTTTACATCCCTGTGATTCAATACATAGACCTCGACCCCATGCTTAATAAGATCAGCGGCTATATCGGCTTGAAGATCTGAAAACCCTAGTACTAAGTCGGGTTCTAGTGCCAATATTTTTGGTATTTTTGCACTAGTAAATGCCGATACTTTGGGTTTCTCCTTTCGTGCTTCTGGTGGCCTTACAGTAAAGCCTGAGATACCCACAATTCGATCTTGTTCTCCCAGTAAATAGAGGGTTTCGACCGTTTCTTCAGTCATGCAAATTATTCGTTGTGGCCAGTTCATAAGATCGTCTAATTAGTTAACAATGTAGAGACGCCTTATACCCAATGTCTCTATGAAATCAGAGGCAGCTCAACAAGCCTTTTGGGTGTTGCAAACAGCAGAGCGTGGTATTGCTTTTGGTGGTGGCTTCATAGTCTCCTATATCCCCAATACTATCGCCTTCAAGAACACTAAGTCGCATGTTTTCTAAAAGTACAGACTGTGTGAATACTCAAAACGCTAAAATCCTAAGTCTACGCACTCCTA
>CAYQVT010000112.1:0-10796 GCA_964420885.1 uncultured Gammaproteobacteria bacterium | reverse complement strand
TGGGTGTTGATATAAAAATCTGATTCAGCAATTCTGATAACCCAAATGCCTTGGTTACGAAAATTATCATGGATACTAGAAAAGCAATTGCAAAGCCCGTGTAGCCCGGTTTTATCACACCGCTTAGCCATGTAATTACGCCTCGTATGGCAAAGAATAAACCCCACAAGCCCATCGAAAACGTAAGTAACGATTGATGCTCTTTACCGCTGCCAAAGAAGGTCAGCTGAGCGAGACCATAGGCCAGTAAACGATCAGTATCGTAGCTACCGCCACCGTACGATGCGCGGAGTTCCATTGCACGGCTTTCAAAAATAAATTCAAGTAGCGCAATCACTTGCACCGCGCTAAGCGCAAAGCCGATTAGATGACACAGTATCAGCACTAGTAGTATGTGAGATAAGGAACGTTTTAAAGTTGACCAGTGTGATACTGCGAAACCCAGAAATAGAATGACCACAATGATAGCCGACATCACCGTAGCTTCAGGGAAGCCGGTGGTTACCATGGCGAATATCGAAACGATCAGCCCGAGACATATCCAGACTCTATTCCTAGCGATAGAAGCTAAGCAAACGCGGCATAAGAAATAGAAATACCATAGACCGGCGAGTAAACCGTTACTCCAAGGATGGTTCATCCACCTGAGAGTATTGGTGTTAAACCCAATCAGAAGCGCAAACAATAGACTCGGCATAAATGATAAGCCAATTATGTGGCGCGCAATTATGAAGGCTGCAAGGCTAATCAGTATAATTCGACTGATCGGCATTACTGTCCAATACAATTGGTCCGGTAGAGGCAATAGCGCGAGATTTAGTGGAAATAAAGGCGCTCCTTGCACGGTATTGCCTAAGATCGGTTGCCCCATGCCTCGTAAGTTCGACCAGAGTAAATTGCCATGCTCTAGGAGTTCGTAGCGAAACTCGCGAAACGCGGGCATAAACGCGCTCCAACTCACCGTTGGATCTTTTAGGGTCAAGGGATCGCCGCCCATCGGCGATCTGATAAGAAAAAATAGATCTGGATAGATATAAGCGAAGGCAAAGGTGAATATAATCAGAACCCACAAAGGTTCTAGGCGACGAAAGTTGATGTCCATGTTTTGCGCTGAGTCGGTGTATTCGATTAAACGAAATCTAGGTTAACTTGAACGAATATCAAGATCATATCGTAGCGAGCTTGATGTGTTAATTGGCCCAGATCAATTATCGAGGCTCTACGCTAAAAGAGTTTAATTTTTGTTAGCGTAGCGTTAAAATTGAGGTGGCAAGAATACTGTTGACGTCTCCTGATTCCATCAAAAGTGCCTTTTTCTCCGCGATTAAACCAATTATGTCGATGAACGAGCGGGGCCTTTTTACGAACCCAGATAGATTTTAACAAGCAACAATAATGATAGATGTTATGACTGAAAATTTTTCGAGTGGTGGTAAGCGCAAAAATATAATTGTTGCCGGAGCGGGCCCTGCGGGCTTGACGCTCGCCTACGAAGTATTAAAACAATCACAAGCTGGTTCTTTTACGCCGCAATTATTCGAGCAAGATGTGCAAGTCGGTGGCATATCCAAGACGGTTAATTATAAAGGCAACCGAATGGACATTGGTGGGCATCGCTTTTTTTCTAAATCCGACTGGGTAATGGATTGGTGGGCTTCTCATATGTCCTACGACTTTACTGAAGAAACCGAAATCGCATACCAAAACAAAACCCGAACCATCGACACATCGGCTGTGGCGCAAGACTCAGATGGTTTAATGGGAAAGATGTTGCTACGCAACCGGTTATCTAGAATATATTTTCTTCGAAAGTTCTTTGATTATCCAATTAGTTTGAGCATCGAAACCATCAGAAACTTAGGTATCGTCCGAATGGCTAAGATCGGTACTGCCTACGTATGGTCGCGAGTGTTCCCGATTCGTGAAGAAAAAAATCTCGAAGACTTCCTAATTAACCGCTTTGGTAAAACACTTTATAGGACATTTTTTAAAGATTATACCGAGAAGGTTTGGGGTATCGAGTGCCATAAGATAAGCGCCGAATGGGGCGCGCAACGAATTAAAGGCTTGTCAATTATCTCGGCTATCAAACACGCGTTGTTTTCCCGATTTCAAACGAATTCGTTTCGCCAGAAAAATGTTGAAACCAGTTTGATTGAAAAGTTCTTGTATCCGCAGTTTGGCCCCGGTCAAATGTGGGAAATAGTTGCGACCAAGGTGCAGGCTCAGGGAGGTGAGATATCGCTGCAACATCGAGTAACGGACTTAGACGTTGACTATCAAAACAAACGAATTTCAAAAGTAAAAGTTCAAGATATTCAATCAGGCAAGGAGGTGTGGCAGGAGTGCGATTATTTTGTTTCAACAATGCCTGTGAAATTTTTGACCAGAATGATTGACCAAGCACCAGACTCGGTAAAAAAAGTAGCGGAGGGATTGGTTTATAGAGATTTCATCACCTTGGGTGTGCTGCTGAAAAAGCTTAAGAAATCTAAGTACACGGATAGCAGCGATGTGAATATGTTGCCTGACAATTGGATTTATATTCAAGAGCCCGATGTTCGACTTGGTCGTTTGCAGATATTTAACAATTGGTCACCGCATTTGGTTGCCGACGATAATACGGTATGGCTGGGTTTAGAGTATTTTTGTAATGAAGAAGATGATCTTTGGACGATGGATGAAGCCGCTCTCACTAAGCTCGCGATTAGCGAGCTTGAATCGATTGGACTAATAGATTCGGAAGATGTGCTCGATCACACGGTTCATAAGGTCGAAAAGACTTATCCAGCGTATTTTGGCAGTTACGATCAATTTCCGTTATTACGCGAATATTTGGACAGCTTTGAAAATCTATTCTTGGTAGGCCGAAACGGAATGCATCGTTATAACAATCAAGATCATTCAATGTTGACCGCACGTTATGCCGCAGAAGCGATAATAAGCGGGCAGGTCGATAGAGATAAGATTTGGGACGTCAACGTTGACGACGATTATCATGAGGAGAAATAACGCATGTTGGCAATAGACTAGGCAGAACTCAGGGTATAAAAATGCGGATATTTAAATTAATTGAAATTTTTCATGTAAGTATTTTTATTCGCACACTTGAACAGGCATAATCGCCGAATTATTCACGCGCCTAGCTATTTTCTTATAGTTTACGCAGCGCACAAGAGGCACTAGCTATGATTAAACAAAACTCCGTCGTTACTATGCACTATGAACTCAAGGATTCTGAAGGCGAAGTTCTGGACTCATCAAAAGGCCAAGACCCGTTAGTCTATTTGCAAGGCGCAGGAAATATTATTGTCGGCCTTGAAGAGCAATTGCTAGGTAAGTCGGTCGGTGACAATGTCGACGCCGTAGTGAGTCCTGAAAAAGGCTATGGAATGCCAGTGGATGCATTGATTCAAACGGTCCCAAAAGAAGCGTTTGGCGAAGAAATTGACAAGGTAGAAGTCGGCATGCGCTTTCAAGCTGAGACCGAGCAAGGCCCAGTGCCAGTTGTGGTTACCGCCATGGACGATAAGATGGTTACTGTTGATGGTAATCACCCCTTGGCTGGCAAGGAGTTACATTTTCAAGTAAGTATCGCTGAAATTCGTGATGCCTCTGAGGAAGAAATCGAGCACGGTCACGTCCATGGGCCAGGTGGGCATCAACACTAGTTATTTTCTAAAAACAACGAATGAATCATTTAGCTTGAGAATGATTCATTCGCTTGAAGCTCCGATTCTAACGTCACGCAATGCGTGAAATCACTTTTAGCACGCTTCAGCTACAGTCTCAATCCGGTTCGTATGCCAATCGACCGACAAGACTGAGTTTCTCGTATCCTACGTACCAGTCAAGCTAGCATAATTCGGGTTAAGATTTCGGGGTTATGCCACATGCTTGATCTATAATTCCTGACAATGTTATAAACGTTGGATGCGTCTAGCTAAATGATAAAAAGCATTTTTAAGATTGGTTTATCAATCGGCGTCTCGTTTGCAATTCTAGCCTTGTTATTGCAAATGTTTACCACCGGTTTGCCTGAAGGTGAAAGGCCCGCTATCTTATCTGTTTTACAGGCAACGTCATTCCATTTTGTTTTAGGGTATATAGCTTTATATTTTGTTAGCTTACTTGTTCGGTCCTACCGTTATCGTTTGTTAATCAGTCTCGCGGGAGAAGAAAATGTTCCGAGTGTGCGACAAATGATTATTGTCACAGGTATTCGAAACATGGTTGTTGATATGTTACCCGCGCGACTAGGTGAGCTGGGTTATGTAGGGCTACTGAATCGAGGATACGGAGTCAAATTACAACATTGTGTCAGTTCTTTGTCGATTAGTATCGCCTTAGATTTTATTGCGCTGTTCGTGGTTGTGGTGTTTGTCGTTGGCAAGCAAACCTTAGGAGAAGGTATTACGGGGTGGGCTATTGGGGCTCTGGTAATGGCGGCGATATTGTCCCTAGTAGCGGTATTAGGTTTGTTTTTAGTAACGCCGTGGTTCACGAAGTTGATTGTTTCTCGTAGGCCAGAGTTGCTAGCTCAGGCAAATTTTCGTGCTAAATTGTTGAATCTTCTTAGAGACTTCGATAGAAGCTTGCAGTCGGTTTTCGCGTCTGGAAAAGCCGGTTTAGTTATCGCCGTCTCAGTATTAATACGAATTTTGAAATACTCAGGATTCTATTTATTATTTCGCGCCGTAGTGGCTAAGAGTTTTCCAGAGCTCGCTGAACTTCCGGTGGAGCACGTAATTAGCGCATTGATTGGTGGTGAAATTGGTTCGAGTTTACCGATTCCTGCATTTATGAGTTTTGGTGTGTATGAAGCTGGCAGCGCACTGGTCTTTAAATTGCTCGGTGTCGGTAATCAGGCGGCTACTTTTATTACAATGTTATGCGTTCATATATGGAGTCAGTCTATTGAATATCTAATTGGGGGAGCCTTTATTGTGACTTTCGTGATATTAAATCGCCAATCGGAGAGATACACAAGGAGCTTGGCTATTCCCTTAAGCGAATCATCTACAGATATGGCGAATACTCGAAGTAAATCTAATTCCCAAAAGGCAATTACGTTTGTCGTCGCGAGTTCGGTGTTAATGGCGGGCGGGGTATTCCTTGCTTATCAACTATTGGCAGCTACAAAGTTGGGAGCCTTAAGCGCTCCTAGCGCCGGGGGTATCGCTGACAATGCCGCTGATTGGAAATTACTCTCGCAAGAGCACGTGAGTGGATTGGATGGTTTTATCGTATTTAGCTCGAACCGAGACGGAAACCACGATATATTTCGCCGCGATTTAAAGACCTTTACACTCGAGAAGCTGACCGACCATCCGTATACTGAAACTTACCCCAGGATTTCACCAAATGGCGAACGGTTAGTATTTTCTCGAGCTCACCAGGCCTGGGTATCGCAACGCAATACCATTGCCTGGGATGTTTATGTGTTGGATTTAAAAACCATGCAGGAAACGAAAGTTGGCAGTAATGGAACTGCACCACACTGGTTGAACAATTCCGAAATCACCTATTTACGTGATGCTAATGTGGTGGAACGAATAGACGTGGATTCGGGAATATCAAGTGTTGTCTACCAAAGTGGTATAAATAATGAGATGCCACTCGGATCACGATTACAGAACCCTAAATATAACGACAAAACCAAGCAACTCGTGTTTACCGCTCGTCAGAACGCTATTGGTACCAATACAGGGCATTGGGGCACCGCGATTGATACGAGTGGATCTCACCGTGGTGTATTAAATGGGTGTGAGCTTGCATGGAGTTCAGATGGCCGACGTTTGTATCAGGTTAATCCTGGCAGCCCTGACGGAAGCCTCCACATCGTTAGCGTCGACCCAGATACGCTAGAGCACCAAACTCTAATAAACTTAACAGGTGAGTTCACTCACGAGTACTGGCCTAAAGACTCTTCTAACGGGCAATACATGGTATTTGGAGCAAGTCGTGGAAAGCATCATCATGAACACGATACGCAAGATTATGAAATATTTCTTTGGAAGATTGGTAGTGATCCAAGCAAAGCTACGCGCATGACGTTTCATACGGGTAATGACAATTGGCCCGATGTCTTTATCCGTTAAACCACAAAAAACGGCCTTCAAATTGAGAGCCGGTTTTTGTACTTATCAAGTCTGCTTATTCGCTTATGCTTGCCGATTCGATCACGATTGGCTCTAGAGGAACATCGCCATAAGGGCCGACTTGGCCAGTTCTTACCAGTTCAATTTGGTCGACAACTTCGGTACCGCTAGTAACCTTGCCAAACACCGCATAACCCCAGCCGCTTGGGGTTTCAGAGCTGAAGTTTAAAAAGTCATTGTCTTTTGTGTTGATGAAGAACTGAGCACTGGCAGAGTGCGGCTCGCTCGTCCGTGCCATTGCAAGTGTGTATTTGTTGTTATTGAGGCCGTTATTTGCTTCGTTTGGAATTGGGCCGCGGGATTTCTTTTCTTTCAGGTCAGAATCAAAGCCACCACCTTGAATCATGAAATTACTAATAACTCGATGAAATATAACGCCATCGTAGTGCCCGTCTTTCACATACTGTAAGAAATTCTCAACGGTTTTTGGCGCTTTCTCGGCATTCAACTCGATTTGAATTTCGCCTAAATTGGTTTTAAGTGTGACCATAGTAGTTTTGTTTGTGGTTGTTGTATTGGATTCAGAATGATGGTTTGCGAATGTCGTGCCGACGAATAGGCATGTAGCGAACATGTAAGCGACAATCGATTTTACGATTAATTTAGTCATACTGTGTTTCAGCTAAATATGGATGAATTCATGGTCTGTAAGTATAGCATCTAAAGGAACATCCCAAGGTGCACGCTCGAGTGATTTAACTTCTTGGAAATGATGCGCAATCCCTAGCAAGTATGGTTTTGTGCTTTTCTGGTGAGCTAATGCCTGCAGGGCTCGGTCATAGTAACCTGCCCCCATGCCAATCCTTGTGCCCGATCGATCGAACGCGACTAGGGGTATTAATATTACGTCAAAAGCGTTCGCCGGCCATGGCGCCCCAATTGCTCTGGGTTCTTTAATACCGTATCTATTTAAAGTGTCGACTTTGTCGGCTGAATAGAATCGCATTTGGCTAAGCCTGAAGTTGATTATCTTTGGATAATAAACCGTTGTCGTGGCTAATTGATTTACCAAAGAAGCCGGTGATATTTCTCCCGCGAAGGGAGCATAGCTCACGATATGCTTAGAGCGACGTAATCTATTAGATTTTCGGCCTTGTTTCGCGAGATGTTCTCGCGCTTTATGCAGCTCAGAATCAGTCAGAGACGCCCTTTGCTTACGAAGGGAACGTCTGAGCTGGTGTTTGCCGAGAATATCGTTCATTTTTCGAGAATAAGGCAGAAATACTTGGCAAGTAAATAGCTGGAGTCGGATATTTCGCAGTCGCCTCAAGCGCAAAATTGCCTTTAAAGGGCGGACGATCTTTTGTTTTCTTAAAGAGGCGTTTACTAGGCAAGAAGTGTTTACCGGGTACCAGCTATTTAGCCCCTAGTGGTGCAGAAAATGAAGTAGCGTTACCCGTATGTGCCGTAAGTTCTTGGTGCCTTGAACCAATGGTTCAAGTGGGAATCTACAGGTCGCATCAGGTGCGCTCGTGGGTATTAGACAAGCTAATCCTAACGAGAACTCACAACAGCAACCTGGTCTGACTCCCGGATAAAAATACTAGGTTCTAAGGGATTAAAAGAGCCTACCAACACCACAGGCAACGCCGATTCCTAAGTATAACAGCGTGGTTCAGATCAAGAATGAAAAATCTTTAATTACGTCCGTGAATTTGCCTCAAGCAAGCATGAAACAGCAATACAGACGTGACGAAAAGGCAGAGTATCGGGGTCGATTTAGTCGATATAAGACTTAAGTAACTAGAGGTTCTCCGAGTCTCTTAGTACTTCGTCAATTCGTTCTTGTAGCGAATCTAGGCGCTGTTGCACCTGCTCTTGACCAGAGGTCGCACGACGAAGTTGGAGTAAGTCGTTAGTAATATTTAACGCGGCCATTATTGCGCAACGTTCGGCACCGATGATTTTTCCGGTTTTCTGTATGTCCTTCATATTTTTATCAAGGTAGCGCGCAGCGTCCATCAGGTCTTCCTGTTCTTCGGGAGGACATGCAACGGAAAAATCGCGGCCCATAATGGTAATATTAATGCCTTTTGCTTGCATAGGACTCGACATGGAGATGTTATTGGTTCTGATACGGTTATTTGGCTTGGTTATTAACCTGTTTAGATGCAGTTCTAACGCTACTGATCTTCGAGTGTGCGAAGTTTTTCAACGATTTTTTCTAATCGGCTACAAGCAAGACGGTTTTTTTCCTTAAGCTGAGTTTTCTCAGACATCAAAGAATGCTGTTCCGATTTTAGATTTCGATTTTCGCTGCTTAGGCGTTTGCATTCACCAATTAATGTTTCGATGCGCTGCTCTAGACCAAGGATGTTGGCTTCCATTCGAAAGACCCCATGTTTTTATATCAAGGCTTATATTAGGCGTGCTGTGTAGACACGTCAACTGGCGAACCATGTTGAGCCCAAGAAAACTCCGTTAAGCAGTCGAAATAGTAGTGGACTGAGTTTTTTTGAGCGTTTGTATATACCTAAATCATGACCTTTTTACAGTGCAACAGGGTAGAATTGGGTTTTGTATACCTCGGTTAATTGACGTTGGTTATTCTTGGCTCTATTGCGAGGCTGTTTTTGATCTAGAAGGCGCGCCCACTCGACGGCGCAAATAAACGAAAATAATGACGAATTTAGTAGACCGTTTTACTCAAATAGAAGCGATATTAGACTTGGCGGGTGTTGAGGAATTGACTCCCAGTGAAGTCCATGGAACGATTGTTGGCGCTATGTCCAATCACATGAAGTCTGGAATTACTCCTGATTTACTAAAACTTATTGAACCGGCTGCTGACCCGAATGACGGCCGCTACGCTCAGCTTACTTCAGTACTCTATGACCTTTATCGAGATACCAGTGAGTTATTACTCGATAGCAAAGACGGCTTTGATTTGATTTTACCAAGTGACGACGAATCGATTGATCTTCGAGTTGAAGGCATCGCTACTTGGTGTAAGGGGTTCATATTGGGCTTATTGTATAACGACGCATTTGGTATTGACCAAATACCAGAAAGTGGAGCAGAGATCGCTAGGGATTTAATGGAGATTGCCGAAGCCGCTCCAGGTGCCAGTGATGAGGCTGAAGAGGATTGGGCGCTCGCCGAATTGCATGAATATATAAAAGTTGGTTCACAATTGATCTTCGAATTTATCTACGCAGAAAGCTCGGCCCAAGAGACAGACTAAAGTTGCTGTCAAGAGTGCCTTTTATATCGGTCCGGATATTCCTTTTATATGAATAAAGAAACATACGCTCGGCGTCGCGCCGAATTAGTTAATCAAATTGGGTTGAACGACATTGTTATCGTAGCAACGTCGCCGATTAAGTCGCGTAATAGCGACGTTGAGTATCAATTTCGACCGGATAGTGATTTTTATTATTTGAGTGGTTTTGCCGAACCAGAAGCAGTACTTGTGATTAGCCCAGGCCGAGCTCAAGGTGAGTATCTTGTTTTTTGTCGTGAAAAAGATCCTGCACGAGAAATGTGGGATGGTCGTCGAAATGGGCTAGATGGTGCAATTGAATTGTACGGCGCAGATGATGCGTTTCCGATAGACGATATCAATGATATCTTGCCAGGACTGATGGAGGAAAAGGAAAAAGTGTTTACGTCGGTGGGTAGATATCCTGATTTTGATGCTCAGTTGTTAGCTTGGATGAACAAGATAAAACAAGATAGTCATCCTGGGAAGCATGCGCCATACGAATTTGTCGATCTGAATCACATTCTTCACGAGCAGCGGCTCATGAAGCGGCCCGATGAAGTGGCGTTGATGCGTAAGGCCGGCAAGATGTCTGCTGCAGGTCATATTCGCGCAATGCAAGTTTGTCGACCGGGGATGTATGAGTATCAAGTGCAAGCTGAAATGGAATGTGAATTTCGCAAAGCGGGGAGTCACTATAATGCCTATCCTTCAATCGTCGCCGGTGGACAAAATGCCTGTATTTTACATTACACCGAAAATCAGGATTTGCTGAAAGACGGAGATTTATTATTGATCGACGCAGGTGCCGAATATTCCTACTATGCGGCGGATATCAGTCGTACGTTTCCGGTAAATGGCCGATTCAGCCCGGAACAACGAGTTCTTTACGATATTGTACTAGCCGCGCAAGAATCTGCCTTTGAGTTTTGCAGTGCCGGGCATGGATGGAACCAACCACACGAGGCCGCTGTGAAGGTCATTGCTCAAGGCTTACTCGATGAAGGCCTCCTAAGAGGTTCTTTAGAACAAGTGCTTGAAACCCAAAGCTATACTCAATTTTATATGCATCGCACCGGGCATTGGTTGGGCATGGATGTCCACGATGTGGGTGATTATCACGTGGATGAAGTATGGCGAGAATTGGAGCCCGGCATGGTTTTTACCGTCGAGCCAGGTATTTATGTCAATCCGGCCGACGACGTAGACGAACGTTGGCATCATATTGGTATTCGTATCGAAGATAATGTGTTGGTGTGCCGAGATGGTTTTGAAAATCTAAGTGACGCAGCACCAAAAAACCCCGATGATATCGAAGCACTAATGTCTTCCTTAAGATAAGTTGTATGAGACTTTAGCGAGGTATTAGCCGTTGGCCGAGATTAAATCTGATATATGTATTGTTGGGGCTGGCTTGATAGGATCAGCCTTAG
>CAYQVT010000111.1:0-10945 GCA_964420885.1 uncultured Gammaproteobacteria bacterium | reverse complement strand
ATGCTTAGTTACGACCCCAATCAATCAATGGCGGTTTGTACAGCAGGTATTGCAATCGATGACATGTTGATCGAAATCGTAGACGAAAATGGAGAAGATGTTAGCGGGGAAGGCATTGCCGGAGAGATTGCCATTACCGGCACATCAGTAGCCATGGGTTACGTTGCGACCGGTAAAAATGGCTCAGTAGATCGATTTGCAGATGGCCGCTTACGAACTGGCGACATGGGCACCATTGTTGATGGTGAGCTATATATTCTCGAGCGCATTAAAAACCTTATTATCCGCAATGGTGAAAATTACTTAGTCAGCGCGTTAGAAGAACAATTAGCCGAAATATTAGATATATCACACGAACACATCGCGGTGTTTGAAACGGATATTCACGACCCCAATAGTGATATCGTGGTACTCGTTGAACGCCATGCTCCGATAGACGAAAAAGACATTGACGCATTATTGGTGGCAATTCCTAAAGAAGCGTTTCCCATTAACCGCATGTTATTGTCACGATCGCGCGAAATTCCACGCACAACTTCGGGTAAGAAACGACATTTTTATTGCCGCAAGCTTTATCAAAAAGACGAGATCAAGCATCAACAGAACATTGAGATTAGCCCGCAGCTGATCATGCAAGCGATGAATAGAATCGCGGACCAAAATTAAGTTGTTGCTATACGATCAGTTGGACCTTTTATGAGAAGTGGCGATAACTCAAGCTCGACTTTTACTGAGCTAAGGCCCTATTTTGGAATACGTTATTGGCCAACTTGGATAGGGCTGGCGATTCTGCGCTTAATGTCTTTGCTGCCACTGCCATTATTGGCTTCGATAGGCTATGTCATCGGCTCATTGTTTTATTTACTGCAATCGAGCAGACGTAAAATAGCACTCAAAAACCTCAAGGTGTGTTTTCCAGAAATCGAGGAACGCGAGCTTAAGAAGATCAATTGGTTGCACTATTGCTTGCTTGGTCACTCAGTGATGACCGCGTGCATGAATTGGTGGATCAGTCCGGCTCGTTTTGAACGATTAGTCTCTATCTCTGGGCGAGAAGATTACGACGCTGCACTTAGCGAGGGGCGTAACATCATCTTATTAGCGCCGCATTTTATGTCGCTGGAAGTATCCGGTTTAGCGCTGCAACGCGAACGGCCGATGATTGGTGTTTATCAGTACATGAAAAATGGGCTGATGGATACAATGGCGCTGCGCGGGCGAACTCGCTTTTGCCCAGAAGGATTAATGTTTGAACGCAAACAACCCTTGCGCACTTTGTTGAGAACCCTACAAAAAGGGTTTCCGATGTCGTATTCACCTGACCAAGATGCCGGACGTAAAGGCGTGTTTGTGCCCTTCTTTCATCCATTGGCATCAACCACCCCAGCGTTGGCTAAATTCATACTGACCAGCGATGCCGTGGTAATACCCTGCCGCAACACCATTCTTCCATGGGGCAAAGGCTATAAAGTTGAATTAGGCCAGCGAATTGAAGGCTTAGCGAGTGGAGACGAAGAAAAGGACACGGCGGCAATGAACCTCGCCATCGAAGCCATGATCAGAAAAGCGCCAGAGCAGTACTTATGGGTGCATAAACGCTTTAAAACTCGCCCTGAGGGCGAGTCAAAGTTTTACTAAGTCCCTTAGTTAAAGGAGTCTAAGCAAATTAGAAACGCTTAGGTTTGTCGATTTTCCGGAAAGTAATACGGTATAACTCAAGGCCGCCGACTTCATACATATACGAACATAGTCGCAAGTACTTCTCAAAACGGGCCACTTCCTCTTCGCCTTTAAGCTCGACGCAACGCTCACGATTTTGACGAATATTGTTGTACCAAGCACGCAACGTTCGCCGGTAGTCCTCGGCGTCGTTTCTTAGAGTCATAACGTGAAATAGATGCTCACACCCTTTAGCAATTTCAGCTAAGAACGGGGTGTCTGTCTCGGGAAAAATTTCGGCCGCAAGAAAAGGATCAAAGCTACCAGGCAGAGCGTTGCCATAGGCTACTGTTTGCAAGGACATATGTCCTCTAGAGCCTAACCAACCGTGGCATTTACGAAAAAATTCTCGATAAAACTCCACTTTTTCTTCAGACGTTGAACCAAGCTTGGCAAAATGCTCGAAGGCGCCAATTGAAATAATCGAATCGTATTTGGCCTCGGGATCATGATCCTTCCAACTTTCTAAACGCGCTTCGATATTCGGATGGTCTAGACCATTAATCCAATTCTCTTGACTTTCGCTCAGAGTAAGCCCAACAACGTTATCAACGTTGTAGTGGTTGGCCAAAGGCATCAACACACTCGCCCAACCACAGCCTATATCTAATACACTTTGGGCCTTGTCGGCGCGAGCTTGTTGGCAATGATAATGAATCTTTGCGCGTTGAGCTTCGTCCAAAGTTTGGTTTTCATCATCGTCGTCCCATAAAGCGCTTGAATACGCCATGGTTTCGCCTAGCCACAAAGAGAAGTAGTCGTTCCCCGTACCGTAGTGATGCTCAATGGCTTCGGCCGATGCACCGTATTCTTCACGAGTTTGATCATTCATATATTTATTTCCAATGATGAGAGTCTTGAAAGGCTATCCAGTCGTTAGCCCGAGTAGGTTTAATTTAGGGCTAATTATGACCGAATTTAGATCATAATAGTTATTTTGCGAGGCCTATTTTAACAAAAAGGCGGCCCCCAAAATACAAGCGAGTCAGAAAATGACCACTTTATGTTGCGCATCCGCATCGAAGCGCGAAGAAAGCTTATTGTGCCTTAGCGGCTAAGGCTAATATTTCTCTAACGATGATCGGTAAGTTCGCCTCATCAATGTTATGCCCCATACCTTCGAGCATAAGAAACTTTGATCCTTTAACCAACTCAGCGGTATGTTCTCCACCTTGATAGGGCACCAAGGTGTCCTCACGCCCATGTAAAACAAGGGTCGGTTGACCTATGGTCTTAAGCAACTCGACTCGATCCCCAGAGTCGGCGATGGCCCATAATTGCCGTGCCCCGCCGTCTGAGTAGTGTGAGCGATCGTAAGTTCTGGCAATTCTATTGCGCAACACCGCAGTGTCCAGTGTGGCGGCACTACCACCAAACTGCCGTATTAGCTCTACGGTGCCATCGATGATCTCATCTCGCGTCTCGCCCAGAGGCGAAAAACCAATCTCAACGCTACTGGTGGGGAGATGCTTCGCGCCACTGGTTGACATAATTGACGTTAGACTGACAACGCGCTCCGGATATTTGGCAGCCATTATCTGGGCGATCATGCCACCCATCGACGCGCCAACCACGTGCGCACGATCAATGCCCAATGCGTCGAGCAAACCAATCGCGTCGGCGGCCATATCGTCAAGCTTATATGGCGCACCTAAAGACATTCCAAGTTTAAAACGGAGCAAGGTCAATAGACCTGGCGTCGGTAAGTCGTGAAGCTTTTCAGACCAGCCGATATCTCTATTGTCGAATCGAATCACCCGATAGCCACCAGCGACCAATCCATGAACGATGTCGTCATTCCATGTAATTAACTGGGCGCCTAAACCCATGACCAGCAAAACAGTGCCGTTTGTTGGCTCGCCAAAGTCTTGATACGCAATACTTAAACCGTTTGCATGGACACTATAGGTAGGGTATTCGGTGTGCCTATGCTCATACGCCTGCGCGTGATTAGCGAACCAAAATGGGATATAAATGGCGATGATTATGATTAGACGGCGCATAATTTCGATGGCTCTCTATTGTTAGTATGTAAATTTATAAATTCGGCGCTGTCGATTGCAAATAAGGTCGAGCTGAGACCAGACAACGGTTTATTTCAGCGGCTTAGACTAACCGCTGTCCTGAAAATTCTGGTGAAAACTTATTCTGGCCTAGAAGCCTGAATCTCCGATAAAACCAGGCCACGCCTAATATCATCATCAATGATATTAGGCGTTATACCCAAGTGGTTTCGACTTAGCCTCCCTGACTCAGTCTTTTGGCGTAGGCTTCAACCGTAGAATCCCGTCCAAGAAAGTCCCTCACTAAGTCTGCAGCCGGCTTGGTGCCGGTTTTAGCTAATACTATGTGTCGATAATCGCTTGCCGTTTTCTTGTTGCGCAAGCCTTCTTTTTTGAAGCGTGACAGCAGTTCTTCAGCGATGGAATTTGACCACTGATAAGTATAATACTTAGCGCCGTACCCATTTAGGTGTCCGAAAGACGCGTGCATATGAGAGCCTTCATCGTAGCCATAAGGCGAATAACGAGTAAAAATATCTCGTTCAAAGGCGTCTAAATCCAACCCTTTTGGGTCGCGGTTATACAAATCAAAGGACAGCGCGGTATAGGTCAGTTGCCCGGCTACGCCTAGCGCTTGACCAAAGTATCGAGCTTTGTTCATCTTCTCGACCAAACTTTCGGGAATTACCTCTCCTTTTGAGTTGCTGGCAAACTTCTTCAAGGTTTGGTAATCCCAAATCCACTCTTCTAGCATTGTAGAGGGGGCCTCACCAAAATCAGATTCACTTTGAAAACGACTGTAGGCAATGTCATTTTGCCCAGCAAAAATAAAATGCAGTAAATGACCATATTCATGCAAAAATGTCTCAACTTGCCCATGCTCCATCAGCCCCTTAGGAAAGTTCATCAATAGCGCCGCTTCTGGCAGACTCTGGCCCTTCTTACCGAGTTTGATGCCAAACTGGGCGGCATGAGTGAACTTACCTTCTCGAGGATGAGAGTCCAAAAAGAAACTCCCGATTTTCTTCTCGTTCTCGAAAACATCATAAGCTTCAACTGTATCATGCCATTTATCCGCGCTTGATGGCTTAATTAATAGACCAAACAAATCCTCAGACAAGCTTAAAATGCCATCGCGTACTTTGTCGTAATCAAAATATTCTCGTACCTTCTTAGCATCCAGTTTGTACTCTTGTTCTCGAACAATATTCGCCAAATAAGACGCGTCCCAACTTTTAATTGTTTGAGCATCAGTATCGAGTTTGTGCATCTGTGAAAGCAGTTGTGCTTTTTCCTTCACAACCGGCGACTTTATCGCACGACTAAGCTTATCGGTAAATTCGACCACATTAGAGGGTTTCTTTACCATCGTACCGAGCATGTTAGTAACTGCAAAGTTATCGTGACCAAGCAGTTGAGCTAATTCATAACGCTTCTTAAGTAAGGTCATCAATACCGCTTGGTTTTTCTCAACCGCTCGACTTCGACTCATTAATGACACTTGCTTTCTTAGTGAGCCATCGTGAGCATACTTTGCAATGGGCGTTGTATCAGAGTAGGCGGTGGTAATTGTGACCAAACCATCGTCTCCAACAGGATGACTGTCTATATAGTCCTGTGGAACACCCGCTAAACGCTCAGGTTTAACCTTAATCTGCTTCACTCCATCGGTAATGTTTTGGCCAAAACTTGTTCCAATCTCACTGATTTCGTCGTTTAGCGCCTTAATCTTGTCTCTAGTTTGTTTATTTTTACCGATACCCGAGGTCTCAAATTGTTCTCTCCAATACGAGACTGTGTACGCTTTGTCAGAAGCCAAATCTTCAAGGCCAACGAGAGACATGCGCTCATATAAGGGTCGATTCGCATTAAGTGCATTGAGCGCCGAAAAGCCCTTTAATGCGCAATCGGTACTGGCCTTGCGCACGGCTTCGTCGGTATGACTATTTTGCATTAGGTAGTCATGCAACAATTGGTCGACAAACGCCGCCATATTGTTGTCGAATACTTCAAACACGCTTGCGTAAGTCGCCTCGGATGTATCCGCCACCATCTCACCGATTTGTCTATCGAAGGTTTCTAAGTAGAGAGTACAATTTTGACTTATTTGCTCTGGTGTTCTTTCAAAACGGTTTTCAGCATGCGCAATTGAAGTGCATAACAACAACGCACTCAAGAAAATAGGAGAAACAAAATAGGAATAAAAGTGGTTCACTTATGGCCTCATAGTTGGCTTTGAGATTTAGTTCGAATCAGCGGATACACCGCAATGTCTCTTTTCAGATGCTCAGAATGCCAAAAAGGTTGCAGTTTCTCAATTTTAATCACGACACCATAGCTGGCTATAGCCAACCTTTGCATCAAAAGCCAAGGAGCTCCTTGCGCCAACACAGTAGCTTTGATAACTTTAGTCGGCAATTATTCTCACCGACGCTTACGACCCATGAAGAAAATCCTTATCGCAGTACTCGCCCTCGTTGTTGTTATTGGCATCGCCCTCTTTGTGTTCGCCGGAAAATTAGACGGTATCGTAAAGGACGTCATTGAAACGGAAGGCAGCGCAGCACTCGGTTCTCCGGTTAGAGTCGGTTCGGTCGTGACAAACTTAACAGAAGGCAGCGCCGTGTTGCGCAATTTCACTATTGCTAATCCGGCGGGCTATAAAGCGGGTAATGCTGTAGAAATCACTTCCTTCAGCGCCAGTGTTGACTATCGAAATCAGGTGATCGAAGAGATTGAAATCAATCAACCCATCATTAATGCCGAGCAAAAGGGCAAGAAAAATAACTTTCAAGACCTTCTGGAGAATCTACCTCCCTCTGACGACGAAGAGGCAAGTACAGACGAAGATACAACTGTAATAACCATCAATAAGCTGGCGCTACGAGGCGCAACGGTTAACTTAATTACCAGCGAGTTATCGCTTGGCGAGCAAACCTTAAACTTGGGCGACCGCAGTTTCGTAATGGCCGATTTTGTGATGAATAATTTATCGGGCACCGCCAGCGAGATCTCCGATGATGTGGTTAAAAGTCTAACGTCTCACGTATCTGCCCAAGTGGCGGTGTATTTGAAAGGTGAGATAGGCAAGTTCGCCAAAGCGAAGGTTATTGAAGAAGCTAAAGAGAAAATCAATGAAAAGCTAAATGAAAAACTTAAGGGAAAACTTGACGGTGAAATCGGAGAGAAACTCAAAGGCCTAAAGTTTAAACTCGGCAAGGATTAGCGATATATCAAAGATTGAATTAACTGCGAAAGCGTTCCGATTAATTTAGGTATCCAACAGCCGAGCCTCCGCCAACAAAGAGGATGTTTATGACCATCCTGAAAAAGTAACCATGCAAAAAAATCGCGGCATTAGAGCTATTCGAAGTATCGATTACGTGATAATTCTTTGTGACGATCTGGAAAAAATGAGTCAGTTCTACAAGGATCTTTTCGAATTTTACCTAGAAGATGAAGAAACCAACCATTGGGTTGGCTTTCGGGTAGGAACTTTATTTCTTGGTCTGCGGCCGCGAGGCCGAGTGTATGATGGCCCTCAAATAAGATCTGAATCTGCATCCATACAACTCAACTTTCGTGTTCCACCCGAAGACGTCGACATTGCTTATCAAACACTTAAAGAGAAGAAGATCGACGTGATCGAGGCACCGACCAATCAAGATTGGGGGCATCGCACATTGTTCTTCGCCGATCCTGAAAATAACATTATCGAAATTTACGCTGATATTGTCCCTGCGAACAAAAAATCCGACTCGCCAATACTTCATCGAGCTAATAACACCACCTAAACACCCAGAATTAAGTAGAAACTTTGAATAAGTACGTGTTGTTAAACCTAGACTCGCCTTCGGGCTTAGGCGGCTTTCTTTCATAAATCCCCGCGAATCATAGCTTCGATTAATGGCAGTTGCTGACGCCCGGCAAAATATTGGTCTTGAAACACATACGTTGGCGCGAAGAATAATTGCTTAGCGACACAATCTGCTTGATGTCGTTCAAATTTTTCAAGACGCATTTTTGGGCTGTCTAAGCGTACTTCAGCGCCGGTCGTCGATAACAATTTTTCTACCACGGCGCTGTCATTCAGATCATTGTTGTCTACCCAATACGCCTGCAGGCACGCGGCAATGAATTCCTGCTTTTTGTTAGGCAAGGCTAGCAGTGTTGCTAGGGCAAAATCTGTTTTAATCGCCTGCTTTGGAAAGCTAAGCTCTATATCCTGATTTTTTGCGTAAAGAGCATCCGTCTTTTGAGCTAATTCCTGCCGTATGCGCCGGTGAGTATCGCCTTTACTCTCACCAGCGGTAGGGAGGTAAACTTTCTCTCTTTCAAGGCAAAATGGGTACCAATTCACAATCAGCTGATATTTGTCGATCAGCTCTATCGTTGAGCGGAACGCTAATTGGGTGGCTGAGGACTTAAAATCCAGATAAATATCAATCTTCATTTTGCTAATTTCGTGCGTCTTGAGTCAAATAAGCGATATCAGGCGCTTTACCATGCTGACCCGTCAGCATCCAGCGCACCAAAGGCAGGTGCTCGCGACCAAACAAAACGGTGTCATTGATCACATAAGTGGGCACACCGAATATGCCATTGGGGTGAAGTTGTGATTGCAACTGATCGTGTATTTTTCTACCCTCATACTGACAAAACTCGGCGAAACCATGAGGGTTAACACCCGCCTGAGTTAGACAGTGTTCGACAACACCAATATCTTCGATATCTAACTCACGCCGCCAAAATGGCGGGAACACAGCGGAAAAATATTGAGCTAGATTTTGCGGCTTATTCTGACTGACCCACAAAATGCCCATATTCGCGAGAGATGAATCCCATATTTTTTCCGTTCCTTTTAGGACATAACCTTGTCTCTGCGCATAACGGCGCGCATCCATGTAGGCGTATTTTACCATTGTCCAATGCTTATCGCTGCGATTGGACTGAACCACTTTTCCGCCCGATTTTTCTGCTGAACCGAGGTAGCTTGGAATATCCAGTGTTAATGGTCGCCAATCAAACTGTAAGCCTAATGCGTTTTCCATTGCTATCGTGGGTTTAATCGCCAAGAAGGCATAGGGGCTTTTTACGTCTATATAAACGATTAAAGGGTGTTCACTAATCAGCGCCTGCACTATCTCTACTCTCAACTATTTAGTAATTGACTAACACGGTAATCACAACACTAGCCGCAAAGAAATCAATGTGACTATTGAATCCCTTGGCCCAACGTGGAGTAGTCCTAGCATATCAGGCACCGAGCAACGATATTGTTCATGCAACCTTATTCGGAGCAAATACAAAACACGTGTAGCTTGTTGCCATCAAGATCGCGGCAATAGGCTCCATAATACCCTGCAGAATAGTCTCTTGGTCCCGGCGAACCTTCATCCTTTCCTCCGGACTCAAGACAGGCTCGATGAAACGCCTTCACACTTTCCCGATCGGCGGCCGCGAACATCAATTGCGAGCCGTTTCCATACGTTGCTGGCCCACCATCGAAGGGACTCAATACCCAGAACTTAATATCGTTGCTGTTAGATGCATAGCCTATTTCCACCTCGTTTTCAAAACAACGTTTCATTCCAATTGTGGCTAACACAAGGTCGTAAAATTGACCTGACATCTCTAAGGTGTTGCTCCCAACGCAGGCTCCACTTAGCATAATCGGCCTCTTATATTGGCGAGCCTGGTGGCATCATAGGTAGGCTGATTCGCTCACCTGTACTGGCGTTAGTGAGACGCTCAAGTTGATAGGCGTAAAAGCCACGATAGCCGTTATCGGCATCTGATCGTGATGCTTTCTTTTCCAACGTCTTGCGTTCAATGCTGAGCAAATTTAACACTTCGGCTTTTATGATCTGAGGTGTCGACTTATTGTTGAATAGATTTAGGTAATTGGAATAAATCAGGTCAACCACCGATTGATGCAAGCGTGCTTGAGTACCACTAAAGCGCTTGTCGATGATTACATCTCTTATTGCGAGGCCAACCTCCGATATCGCCGGAACGGTTTTATCCGCGGCGTTCTGTTGAACTAAGCGAGACAAACGCTCTGGATGAAGAATCGCGTTTAGAGTGTGCTGCGCAGACGCAGACGCTAAATAAAGCGAGTCTAAGGTTACGCCTGTATTACCATTAACCGATTCACGGGTTCGCGAGTATCCGGTTGCTTTAGGAAGAATCAATTTTGACACATCGGGGCTAAGGTCTAGAAATTTCGGGGTTAGTGTTTCCAACATTGCATCGAGAGCTAATCGCTGATTAGCGCCAGAAATAGTTTCTAGCACTGGCTCGCTCCCGACACTACTCTTCGTCGAGTAATCGTAACTAACCCCGCCCAACCACTTGGCAACCGCTTGAATTTGAAATCGATGAAAATAATAAACCGGTACTAATATTTCTTCTAGATCAGCCCAGTTGCGGCCACCTTTAAGATTGCTAGAACCGAAGTTATTCAAGGCAATTTCTCGTATCGACATCATTTGCCTAAGTTCCTTAACCGCATCGGCACCGTTGTCCCACAAGCTTGAATAAGCGTGTGCGTCGCCTACCGATCTGGAATCGGCATCGCTGATATACAACAAACCTCTTTTATCATTCTCGGCAATTAGTGCCCGAAGCTCATCAAGTTCATTTTGATTATCCGAGAACTCTGCGTAACCATAGGCAATTGCTGCTTTGTCCCACTTACCTAAGCCAACGCCGTAGGCGTTTGGAGCGATTATTTTTTTGGGGTTGCTGGGGTCTATTTCAAATTGAGGATGAGGATAATCCATCACAGATTCACGACCATAATTACTAGCGGCGAAGTTATGCGCGATACCTATCGTGTGACCAACTTCGTGCGCCGATAATTGTCTAATTCTTGCGAGCGCAAGATCCATCAGTGCTTGATCGTCTTCACCATCAGCAAATGGCGCCATCAAACCCTGAGCAATCAAATAGTCTTGTCGTACCCTTAGCGATCCCAAGGTCACATGCCCTTTAATAATTTCTCCAGTACGCGGATCGGTAACACTTGAGCCATAAGACCAGCCTCTTGTGGATCGGTGTACCCATTGAATCACGTTATATCTCACGTCCATTGGATCCGCGCCTTCGGGTAATATCTTTACTTGAAACGCGTCTTTATAGCCTATCGCCTCGAACCCTTCTTTCCACCAGCTGGCACCATCAATTAGCGCTGAGCGAACCGGCTCGGGTACACCGGGGTC
>CAYQVT010000110.1:0-11077 GCA_964420885.1 uncultured Gammaproteobacteria bacterium | reverse complement strand
GGGCAAGTCAGAGCGAAGCGTGCACTTGAAATCGCTGCCGCAGGTGGTCACAGCGCATTGCTTATCGGACCTCCGGGAACCGGTAAGAGCATGTTAGCTTCGCGCTTACCAGGTATCTTGCCTGAACTGAGCCAGGGCGAAGCACTTGAAGCGGCAGCTATTCGCTCTGTTACCGGTGGAGAGCTCGACATTAGTCAATGGCGAGAGAGGCCATTTCGAAGCCCGCATCACTCCGCTTCCTCTGTGGCCTTGGTTGGTGGTGGTTCCAATCCTCGGCCGGGGGAGATTTCTTTAGCCCACAATGGAATTTTGTTTCTCGACGAGCTTACCGAATTTTCGAGATCGGCGTTAGAGCAATTGAGAGAGCCATTAGAAACTGGAAAAATACACATTGCGCGTGCGAGCCAATCGGTTAAATATCCTGCCAGTTTTCAATTAATAACGGCGTGTAACCCCTGTCCTTGCGGGTACTTAGGGGACTCGACTGATCGTTGCCAATGCTCAGCAGCGAGCATTGATCGATACCGATCAAGATTATCGGGGCCAATGTTAGATCGAATCGATATGCACTTGCAATTGGCTCGGGTTGATATGAAAACACTGCAAAATAGAGAACCCAAAAGTGAAACTTCGGACACGATAAAAGAGAGAGTTATTCAGGCTAGAGAAACGCAAAACCATCGGCAGGGTAAACTTAATAGCCAACTTTCAAGTAAAGATCTTGAGCAATTATGCAAGCTGAATAGTGAAAATCTGGATTTCCTTGCATCCACCTGCGAAAAGTTAAATATGTCCGCGCGCGCTTATCATCGAATTCTAAAACTCGCTCGTACTATAGCGGACATCTCGCGCGAGTCTGCGATTGCTAAAAATCATTTATCTGAGGCCATAGGGTTTCGAAGTTTAGATAGAAAATAAATATTGGATAAATGCAGCCGAAACAAGTTAATTGTGTTGAACTAATTTATTCAACGGCTTTATGCCATCTGCCTTGTTTCATCTGTCAAGTTATCGTGATCGGCCAGGATCCAAGCATTTACTGATCACTCGCAATTCAGATAAGTAAGTCCTTAGACTCGAGTCAAGATATTTACAGGGTCTGAATCTAGTCTCTCAGATCAACGCCATAGATTCGCTCTTGTCGGCGCCAACTCACCGTCTTACTGTCCGAGTTTCTGGCGCGATCAAGCTTTACTATTTTGACAACTTTAACAGCCTCGCTCCAACGCCGTCTTCTAACACCCAAACAGCACCATTAGGGCCTTGTTCAACTTCTCGAATGCGTCTGTCCATGTTGAATCGTTCCACTTCTCGGGCATTTTCTCCATCAATTGAGGCACGAACTATCAATCGTGGTCTTAGCCCGGCAATTAGAAATGAGTTATGCCACTCTGGAAACATCTCTCCCGAATAGTAAATTAGTTCGGCGGGTGCGATTGTGGGTTTCCACCAGACCTTTGGTGCTTCGAATTCGGGTCGCGTTTCGTGATTTGGAATCTTTTTGCCACTGTAATGGTTGCCGTTCGAGACGATCGGGTAGCCGTAGTTTTTGCCGCGTTTAACCAAGTTTAACTCGTCGCCGTGACGTGGGCCCATCTCGGTGTTCCATAGCCTGCCTCTATCATCAAATGCCAAACCTAGAGGATTGCGATGGCCGCTCGACCAAATTTCGTTGGTGACGTCGCCTCTCTCCACAAATGGGTTGTCCTCAGGAATAGAGCCATCATCGTGAAGTCGAAGAATCTTGCCGATACTGCTGGTCATATCTTGAGCTGGGTCGAACTTTTGTCGGTCGCCGGACGAAATAAATAGGTAGCCATTGGTATCAAACGCAATACGGTGACCATAATGACCTCTGCCACTAACTTTGGGTGTTTGACGCCAAATCACTTCTACATTTTCTAAACGGCTTTTTTCAATGTTCAGTTTCGCGCGAGCGACGGCTGCGCCGTATTTTCGCTTATCATCAGATTCAGCGAAACTTATATAGACCACTTGATTACTCGTATAGTCTGGGTGTAAAACAATATCGCCCAAACCACCCTGGCCACCGTAGGCAACATTGGGCAGCCCCCCTATTGTTTCAAATGTTTCCCCTGATTGCGTAACACGTATCAGCTTTCCGCGTTTTTCCGTGACAAGCAGGCTTCCATCGGGCAAGAATGTCATCGCCCATGGTTCATTAAATTTTGAGATCGTTGTGGCTTCGTACGGATTAGATTTATTTTTACCCAAAGCCGTGTTTTACAAAAACAAAGGAATAAGAATCGAAATGAATAATAGAAGTAGTCTATTCATAACAGGTCTCCATAAGATTGGTAAACTGAGGTAAGTGACGAAAACGGCCATGGATCTTAGTGAGCAACCAAGGTACGCGCCTACTTGACATATACTATCGTTAGGCAAAACGCGTTAATTAGCTATACGCCTATTAGCCTCAGAACTATTAATCACCTCTATATTTTCACATTCTCTGTCTGATAATCGGTTTATGCAAAGTTATCGTTTAGTCGCCTTTTGTTTAATCGCCATCACTATACTAGCGGGCTGCAGCGCGGCCGAATTCTTTATCGAACGTGCGGTGAGGCGTTTAGACACTCGTATTGAGTCGCAATTCGACAGTTTGGCTAGCTTTGATCGACAAGAGAAACAGCAGATATCTACTCTGGCAATGGAAACTGCTCACTGGGTTCGCGGCTCCCGCATTCCTGTATGGGTGGCGCATATGCACTCAATAGCGACTGAACTTGAACAACTTGGTTACGTTAAACAAGACTCATGGGATTCACTGTTTGTGTCTGTAGAACAAGGCTTTTTAGCAAGCCAGTCCCCGCAGTTAATGCAGGGCTATGCCGATTTTGTGTACGATTTGGATGCGACTAAACGTGCAGAATTAGTCAGTTCACTGCGTGAGCGGGTGGAAGATTGGCGCGAGGAAGGCGAATCCGAGACGTTGGCGAAACAGAATAAACGCATTATTCGAGGTTTCTCGTGGTTGCTTAATGCTATTGGTCTCAAGCTTGATAAACAGCAAAAATCTGAGTTAAGAAAAATTTTGGCGCAGCGCCGTTCCGACGTAGAGCCTGAATACCAGCGAGTCCAAGTTAGCCTGACACGGTTAACGACGCTATTGGAATCAGGTTCGGACATCGGCACGTTCCGGCAAGTCTTTTTCGAAACGTGGTCACATGCAGATTTGGGCGTGCATCAAATTGCGCCTGAACTATGGCAACACAACCTAAGCGTGGGATACCGCAGTTTTGATTTCGTACTGAAAAGTTTGAACGATGAAAAACGGCTTGAGCTGGCCGACTTAATACGACGCTACGGCGACCTTTTTGAAGGTTTATCTAAGTAGAGTCTATTTACCTGCTCATAACACCTTACTTAGCCTGATTTCGGAGTTTGGATAGGCGCTAATGAGGGCACATTAAGGTGCTCCCATTGCTGACAACGAGGTATTTAGTTATTAAAAAGGAGCGCCATGGTCGAGATGTCTAAGACTGCTGTTATTCAGATTAACTCGGCTTACTGTTTGTCTATGTAAAGAGTATTAGTTTAATGGGAATCCACCCGCACTTGGGGGTGACGCTGGTGGTGGACTTCCGTCACTACAGGCTGAGGATATTGTTCCGCTGGCTGCTAAGCCAAAGGGTGTCGTCGGAGAAACAGACAGGTCTAAACCATCAATAGCTACGCTGAGTTGATTACCGCATAAGAAAACTGAATTATTGTTAAACGTACCGGCACCAAAGAGGCCGGTGCCACTTGCACTAAGCCCTGAATTAAATAAGCCTATGTTTCCATTAACCGATACAGTATTCAGTCGAAGCGTACTCCCACTAAATAATAGAGCACCGTTAACGCTGCCGTTATCTACTGATACATTTGATCCTAGCGATAATGTGTAGTCGCCGGTTGTTGAGTTGTTAATAAGCGCCCTTGAGTTATCAACGTCGATGGCCATTGGTGATCCCGCCTGTGTCACGTTATTCAAACTTAGAAAGCTGCCTTGGTTAACCAGAATACCGTTTACCAGAGTCGAGGAGCTCCCAATTATTGCCGTAGAGGCTCCATTGAGTTCCATGCCTGGATCTTGCGTGGTAGTTTGGTTTCCAAGATTTACCTGCAAGGTGCTCCCATTATTCACCACTAATCTACCGTCTATGGTACTGTCATCAATATTAGCTCGGGAATTATCCAGTTCTATATCTCTGGTATTGGCATTTGAGATAGACACATTGCTGCCGGATCGTGCGAATACCGAATCTATGGTGGCGTTTTCTACGACAAGAGAGCTTGTAGCGACATTCATAAGTGATGAAATATTAGACCCAGGGTCCGAAATTTTGGCTTGAGAATTATCAATGTTAAACACAGTTTCGCTACCGGTTTGTCTGACATTGTTTAGTACAAGGTTGGAATCTTCGGTAGCAGAGATACTACTATCGACAGTCACATTGTCGAGCAAGATTCTAGAGTTCCCTGTTGCACTGACCGTTCCAGGTAGAGTCGCATCTTGACCATTTCTTACTCTAACGTAACTATTTTCACCGGCAAATATATTGGCTGTAGGATTGGTGGTAAATATTGATATATCACCGCGGATATCAATATGACCGTCTCCAAATGCTGAGATCACCGAGGCCTGACCGCCTGGTGTGTTGGAACTGAAAAAATCCACTGACCCTTGCACAATAATATTGCCTTGCTGGCCTGCAGAAAAACCTTCATTAAAAAAGTCATTAATGCTTAAAGTCCCGTTGCTCCGAATCGTTGCATTATCAAAGGCTGCAATCGTAAATGCGCCTCCCAGAGCTGTTATATCTTCTAAGGTTACAAAGCTATTTCGTGCCCAAATCACGCCTGTGTTCTCGCCGTCAAACGCAGGGAGGTTAAAAGCACTCGCATCGATAACTAAGTTGTTTATTTTTACATCGTTTGCGCCAAACACGTAGATGGCAACTAGAAACTCAATAGGGCTTGTTTCAAAGGTTAATCCAGCCGGTAATACAATGCTGGCCCCAGCGCTCGCCGCATTTAAGGTCACATTGTCATCTCTGATCAATACTGGGCCATTACAAGTGCCTGAAATATCGTAGATTGTGTCTGGGTCTGAGGTAGTGTTAAACGGTGCTTCGAGAAAGAAATTGGGAGTGGTGTCACAGTCCACAAAAACAATGTTCGCTTCGGTAGAATTTGATGGGACAGAGATTTCAAGATCTTCGAGACGAATATCCAAATCACTGAAGTTGTCATTTACCTCAGATGAACTAATTGGGGTCCCAGGAACAAATATATTGGGTACGCCACCGCCAGTTGCTGTCGTTGAACCGGCTGAGACAGAGCCGACTATGGTCAGAGATAGCATCAACGTCGCGGTGCGCAGGGCTGCTATCTTGCGTGTTCCAGCGGTAAAGTAACAAAGAACCTTTCTGATATTCATGATGATCTCCATAGTATTACGATCATAATTTTTTAACTTAGTAATGTGGTTAGACATAATTTGTGCTCGCTTATTGCCATTCGCAATCATCCCAATTGCTGCTATCCCAGGTGCAAGCTTCGGCCGTGATAGTCACAGGGTAGCTAATCGGGTCGGCATCCAGAAATATTGCGTCGCCAGCTCTATTAGCGGTAATTGTTGTGGTACCAATCGCTATAGGAGTGACCACGCCGGTATTAACATTGACCGTCGCGACCAGCGGGTCAGCACTTGTGTAGCTAATCGCTCCAGTGCCATCGCCCCCGGTGGCGACGTTGCTGGCAACTTCGCCGATCATGAGTGTTAGTTCGGTTTCGTTAAACTCCAAAGGAGGTTGAGCTAGTCTATTTACGATCACGTCAAATGTGACGGGCACCGCATCTAGAAAAAAGTCGGTTCCATCGCGGCCAACAGTAATGGTCGCATTACCGGCACCAAGACCAATCACTAGGTTGTTGAACGGATCAAATGTTGCAAATTCTCCACCCACTATGTTAAACAAAAATGGAATACCTTCGCTTGCACCGCCGGTGACGTTAATAACACTTTGTCCTATGTTCAGGACCAACGGGTCTTGTGTTGCTACTAAGGGTGGTTGAGCGACTCGCGTCACTTGTACGGTAAAATCAACCGGAGTCGCGTCTTGGAAGTTGGTGTCTCCCGCGCGCGAGACAGTAATGGTGGTCACACCTAGGGTTGTTTCACCTGGAAAACCAGCTGCTGCGATTCCTGTGACGAGCCCTGTTACAGCGTCCACGGTGGCTATCCCAGGATCAGCACTGATGAAATTTAGAACCCCAGTACCAGAACCGCCGAGTATCGTATTGGTAGAACTTTGACCGATTTCGAGAGTTAATGGGTCGTTTGAAACCGTTAAATCAGCTTGCAATAGTCTATTCACAATCACTTGATATAGGATTGGAGTAGCGTCTAGGAAATCATCGTCTCCATCACGTGAAACTGTAATGGCGGTTGTGCCTTCGCTTACACCCGTAACCAAACCAGTTCTAGATGAAACCGTGGCAATATTGGTATCAGCGCTGATAAAGGTGAACTCACCTGTGCCCGCTCCACCAGTTATCAGGTTCGCAATCGTTTGACCGATATCAACTTCAAATGGATCATTTTGGGCATTTAAGGCCGGTTGAGGTATTCGATTTACAAGCACCGTGAAATCAAGCGGGTCGGACTCAAGAAAACGAGCATCACCAGCTTGAGATACTGTGATCGTAGCAAGTCCTTCGGAAATACCTACGATTAACCCTGTGACCGGATCTACGTCGGCAATTGCTGAATCCGAAGTGATAAAACTAATCGCCCCAGTGCCTGCCCCACCGCTCAGAGTATTAACGCCACTCTGTCCGATTTCCAATACAAAAGGGTCGGAATTAACACTTAGTGGTGGAGGCGTAATGCGACTGATTTGGACGGTATAATTGAGATCGGTGGCGTCCAAAAAGCGGTCGTTACCAGCACGAGAGACACTTATCGTAGTGACTCCTTCAGCGATTCCTGTTACTAAGCCGCTAAGTAGGTCGACAGTTGCGATACTGGGGTTTGCGCTAAAAAAGCTAAAGCTCCCATCGCCTGAGCCTCCACCAAACCCGTTCGTTGATGTTTGGTCAATCTCTAATAACAATGGGTCGGTGAGAACTGTTAGGGCGGCTTGAGGTAGGCGACTCACTTGGACATCAACATCTAAGGGAGTGGCGTCTAAGAAACGGTTATTACCCGCGCGTGAAACCGTGATTATGGTGTTGCCTTCTGAAACTCCGGTGACCACACCGGTGATACTGTCGACGCTGGCGACGCTAGGGTCAGTACTGACAAAGCTGAATGCCCCGTCGCCTGAGCCTCCTGCAAATCCATTAGCCGAGGTTTGATCAATCAGCAATAATAAGGGATCAGCAAGCACTGTCAAAGGTGCTTGAGGTAGGCGATTCACTTGGACAACAAAATCTATCGGAGTGGCTTCTAAGAAACGGTCATTACCCGCGCGCGAAATCGTGATTATGGTATTGCCTTCTGAAACTCCGGTGACCACACCGGTGATACTGTCGACGCTAGCCACGCTAGGGTCAGCACTGACAAAGCTGAACGCCCCGTCGCCTGAACCTCCGGTAATGTCGACCGTGTTGCTCTCGTCTATTTCAATTATTAGTGGGACGCCCAATGCTATCAACGGCGATTGCTCGAGTCGAACTACCTGAACGGTAAAATCGATTGGCGTCGCATCTAAGAAACGATCATTTCCTGAGCGGTTTACGGTAATTGTGGTGATGCCCTCAGCAATGGCAGTAACTAAACCAGTGGTCGCATTAACCGTTGCGACGCTTGGGTTAGCGCTGGTGAACGCAAGGACTCCGTCGCCTGAGCCGCCAGTTATGGTATTAACCGCAGTTTCATCAATTTCCAGTACTAGTGGGTCGGACGTCGCGATTAAGGGCGATTGGGTAAGTCGCTGAACCTCGATGATCAAATCAATGGGGGCAGCATCCAAAAAGAGATCATTTCCCTCTCGTGAAACGGTGATCGTGGTTGTGCCTGCCGACACACCGGTAATTAGACCGCTAATTGCATCCACATTTGCGATGCTGGGGTCTGCGCTTTCAAAGCTAAATGCACCATCTCCAGAGCCTCCTGATATCGCGTTCAGCCCTGGAACTGTTTCATCAATATTTACAAATACCGGATTCTCGATCGGCACCAAGGGGTCTTGGTCACGTCGTTCAACCTGAACGGTATAGCTGATCGGGTCGAGTTCTTCTATGCCATCACCCACGCGCGAGATAGTGATGGTGGCACTGCCTTCAGCAATACCCGTGACAATACCCATTGTTGCGTTTACGGTTGCGATATTTGTATCGCTGCTAACATAGTTAAATGCGGCCGTTGTAACAGCACCAGGCTGAGGAGAGTCTGTGCGAAGATAGTTAATATAACTAAACACGCTCGTACCTTCAGCACTTATCGCTGCATTAACTTGGCTTTGACCGATCTCAACAATCAACGGATCGGTTGATATGGTCGGCCGGGCTGCAACAACCACCTGAAAGTTGATAGGAGTTGCGTCCAAAAATTGTTCATCTCCCTCTCTACTGAGAGTAAATACCGTAGCCCCTTGAGTGTTACCAATAATATCGAATTGATTACTTTCCACGGCGATACTTGGATCGGAACTCGTCAGGCTCGAATCATTGCCGATACCAGAACCTCCTCCAAATATTTCGAGCTCGTGACGAAGTCGGGCGTGTACAAACACCGGATCAAAATCAACGGTTAACGGTTCTTGCTCCAAGCGGTTTACTTGAACTGTAAAAACAAGTGGAATTGCATCTAAAAAGCGCGAATCTCCTGCACGAGAAACCGTTATTGTCGTGCTACCCTCTGTAACGCCCGTAACCAAGCCACCTAGCTGTTCAACCGATGCAACACTAGGGTCAGAGCTCGTGTAAATAAAACTACTTGAACCGGCTCCTCCTGCAGCGGCATTTGTTGCAGACTCACCAACGCCTATAAAAAATGGGTCAAGCGCAACGTTCAATGGAGGTTGAGGGATACGGTTAACAACGACTTGATAATCAATTGGAGTGGCATCAAAAAAGTTGTTGTCGCCAGCTCGAGACACGGTGATTGTAGTGTTTCCGCCAGAAACACCCGTTACTAAGCCACTTACGACGTTGACGGTTGCAACGCTCGGGTCTGCGCTGGAAAAGCTAAACGCGCCGGTACCGGCTCCGCCTGATACGGTATTTTCTAGGCTTTGGTCAACTTCAAGAACAAGTGGATCTTCTGAAACCAGTAACGCAGGCTGTGGTTGTGGATCAGCAACAGTGACAGTAAAACTTTCGACATCACTGTTTCTAAACCCCGCATTATTAAGGCGAAACACTTCAACCCTTGTTGTTCCTACTGCGAGACCTCTAACGACGCCACTGAGTCGATCAACCGAGGCAATTAAGGGGTTCAAACTGTTGAACCGAAGTGTTCCTTCACCTTCAAGACCGCCTACCGCATTACTCGCGGTTGAGCCCAAGTTAACGTTTATGCTGGATTGGCCAAGTGCAAGTTTCGGTTGGATGATTTGTGATATTGGAAAATCAGCAGGTGACTGTAGTGCGCTATCATCATTGAGCAGCAGATCGATAATCTGAATTAATACGCCAATATTGGGTTTAGCTTGATTATCTGGTGTCTCATTTTGAGATTGAGCAAGACTAACACTATTGGCTGCTGAACCTATTAGCAGGAATATACTAAGCAGCCATGCTTTTAACATGGTCAACCATGATATTCGTTTGGTAACCCCAGTACTACAGAGAGCACTTGTGCCACTTTGTATCAAGACCCCACACCCCAATCGTAATTGATTTCTGGCGCCGCGTGGATTGCCCAAGCTGCGCTAGCAAAGCATGTTTTTGTAGTGATTCTAAGCTTTAGTGGCCCAGATCATAATTAAAACTCGCTTTCCGATCCCAATTTCCACATTTAATCACCACTATACAGAATTTTTTCGCTGATAAAATAACTCAAATGGACTAATTTTTTCTGTTTTCAAACCCAGATCCTGAGTTGTGGCCGTTAGCTAAACGTATTTAACAGAATATTGGGGATTAGCTATGAGACTGGGTTTCTAAGTCTAGTAGGGCTATTGTTGTAACGTGATTTAAAGGCTCGTGAAAATGCTGATAAAGAATTGAAACCACAGCGTACAGAAATTTCAAGGATGGCTAAGTTACTGTCGAGAACCAATCGACGAGCAATCTGCAGGCGTAGCCGCAAATAGTATTTGCCAGGACTAAACCCCAGATATTTTAGACAAAGCTGCTCTAAGGTTCGCAGTGATATTCCGATGTTATCAGCAATGTTTTGAGTCGAAATAGGGTCTTCGATGTGAGTTTCCATAAGGCGTATCGCGTGCACCAATCGAGGTTCTATCTGTTGCAGTCGGCTCATGGAAATATTCGCTTGTTCGTCTGAAGCTGAACTGGTTTCCGGGTAAATAAATACTCTGGCAACGTCTAGTGCAAGTGAATGTTTGTGCACCGTTCTTAAGTAATGGAGCATCATTTCGAACGCGGGTGTTGCACCAGAACATGTCCATAATTTGCCATCGACTACGTAACGCTCTGAGCTGACCTGCAAATCTGGGTACTGTTCAGTCAAATGTTCTAAATCTTCCCAGTGGGTCGTCACCCTTTGTTTTGAGATAATTCCAGCACGCGCCAATAACCACGTGCCTGATTCAACGCCGAACACCGTGTCGCAGTTACGTGACGCGTTCTTAAGTGTGATTAGTTGCTTGGTTTTGCAATGGCGTTGATGATCGAATCCAGCCACTACAATGAGCAGATCGGCTTTGCTGTGAACCGACAACGTTCCATCATTGGGCAGTTCGATGCCACAAGAGAGAACGATCGGGTCTTCGTTAAACGACAATATTTCCCAGCTAAACAGAGGTAATCTCGATAAACGATTAGCGGCCCTCAATGGGTCGATAATGGCAGAGCAGGTCATCATCGATGAGCCAGGGAGAGCTAAAATCTTCACGTGACGACTGACTAAGGCTTCCTTCATGAGTAATAACTGGGT
>CAYQVT010000109.1:4085-11215 GCA_964420885.1 uncultured Gammaproteobacteria bacterium | reverse complement strand
CCGTTTAATAGAAAAGAGTTAAGGATGAAAAAACAACTAGATAGACCATACAAGAAGCGCAATGAAATGGACGGCTCTGAAGAGCCGCCCATTCGCTAGGCGTTAGTTTCACTTATAGAGAATGGATACTGCTAATCAAGTTCAAGACAAAATAGAGAACTGGCATAAAGTTCTCAATCATGAAGATTCTCTACCTACCAGCGCTTTCCGCAGAAATGTGGCAGTTTATGAACTAGTGAGTTACGTGAATCATATAGTTGCTTGCTATGTTTGCGGTAACTTTCACCCCATAACTATATTTATTGAAAGGGCTAGAGATTATATTGAGAAGAACCCCGTCGAAGACAGAGATTATTACAATAAGGTAGAAAGCTATTTTAAAGATATGGAACTTTTCTTAGGCAATTGGTAAGGCCTGAGTTTTCTAAACACTTTCCTGCTTCAAATAATATTGTTGTTCAAACACGGTAGTGTCGATATACATCTCGAAACGAGACGACCTAAGACCTTTTCAAATAATGTTCGTCTAGTTGTTACGAAACTTCGGTGGCGACCACTTTTATAAAGAAGCCAGGCTGATTCTACCAACGCAAGAATATTTTGATTTGACACGAAAACGTAGCGCGTCTAGTTTGAACCCTTATAAATAGTAAAGCATCCAATGAGCCTAGTTTTAGCACCGATATCGCCCTACTAGATGTACCCTTAATTCATGAGTTTTTGACTAATCAAAGCTCGTGGGCAAAAGGAATAGACTATTCCATAGTGGAAAAATCGATTGATAATTCACTTTGTTTTGGCGGATATTATGAGCGTAAGCAAGTGGCTTTCGCGCGCGTGATATCTGACTACGCGACGTTTGCTAACCTAGTAGACGTGATTGTTTTTCCGGAGTTTCGCGGGCGTGGGGTCTCTAAAAAGCTCATGAAATATATTATAGAATACGACAGGCTCAAAGGTGTGCGCCGCTTTACACTCGCCACCTCTGATGCCCATGGTTTATATGAGCAATTCGGTTTTACGCCTGTAAGCAGCCCGCAAAGCTTTATGGAACGTTATTTTCCAAACGTATATGTAAAAGAGTCGTAACAAGATCTTGACCCAAATGAATGTTTAGAATGCGCGATAAGTTCACTAAATACTAAATTTTGCTTAGTATTTGCCGCTATCTCACGCAGGCTTTACAAAAAACGTTTATTGTTAGCGTCGAACATAGGGAGAAGAGCGCGTTATGACTGGTACCAAAAAAATTGATTCAATCAACGACCTTGGAAGTGATCTTGCGGGTACGCACAAGGCGTATAAAGCCAAGGAAGTAGAATCTCTTCAAACACTTATTGCCACAGATTTGGAAGAAGTGCAGAAAAACGGCTATGTCATTATAGAAGGTTTACTAAGCGACACAGAGTTAGAACTCATTCGCAACGATGCGACCCCGTTTTTGAACAATGCAGGGCGAAACAATTTTGAAGGTATAAAAACGCAACGAGTCTATAACGTGCTGGAAAAAACGCGGGCGATTGATTCTCTTGTTGTTCACCCGCGAATTACCGGCCTGTTAAATCACATTTTTCAGCCTAATTACTTACTCAGCCAAGCCCAAATCATCAATATACTTCCTGGCGAAGATGCTCAAACTTTGCACTACGACGATGGATTTTACGCAGTGTCGCGCCCGCGTGCTGCCTTCGGCGCCGCTGCCATTTGGGCTATTGACGACTTCACAGAAGACAACGGCGCTACGGTTCTTGTTCCCGAAAGCCATTTATATGGTGAAGAAATAATCACTGATCGTAGTAAAACCATTGCCGCGGTTATGCCCGCTGGTTCAGCCTTATTCTTTCTAGGAACCACCTGGCACGGTGGCGGTAGCAACCAATCTGAATTGTCTCGCCTTGCGGCAACTTGTCAATACTGTGAGCCTTGGCTGAGACCACAAGAGAACTTCTTCCTAGAACTGAGCCAGGAGACCTTAAACACTATTCCAGAGTCGCTGCTAAGCATGGTTGGCTATTCTATTCACCCACCATTTATGGGCATGGTTAATGGCATGCACCCTAAGCGCACCTTATCGTCTAATGACGAATGACTCATAGCAATGGCAATACGTCTTGGCGAGAACAAAATACGATGCTGAAACCAATTCAACATACCTTTAAAAATCAAACACGGTCAACGCTAGGTAATGTATACACTCCATATTGCTAACAAAAATTATTCTTCTTGGTCACTTCGCCCTTGGGTTTTGATGAAAGAGCTATCGATTCCCTTTAAGGAACAAATGTCGGCTTTTAAAACCGGGTCAAACTGGCAAGAATATAGAGAATTTTCGCCTTCAGGCTTGGTTCCCTGCCTTGTTGATAACAAGCAAATAGTCTGGGATTCTATGGGAATAAGCGAATACCTTGCTGAAAAACACCCGGAGGTGTGGCCCCAAGAAGTAGAAGCCCGGACATGGGCACGCTGTGCTGCCGCAGAAATGCACTCGGGGTTCTTTGAGTTACGAAATCAATGCCCAATGAATTGTGGAATAAGGGTCGAGCTAAAAACTATTGATGAATCACTCAAAAAAGACATTGCTCGCATCGATGAGCTTTGGAATGATGGCCTAAGTCGTTTTCAAGGGCCTTTTCTGGCGGGCGAAAAGTTTACTGCGGTTGACGCATTTTATGCTCCAGTAGGTTTCCGCATTAAGTCGTACGGGCTTAATATGAGCGCTTCGGCATTGAAATACGTCGATTTTTTGCTTTCTAGGCCATCTCTTCAACTATGGTTGGAGGGTGCTCTAAAAGAGCCTTGGAGAGAGCCAGAACACGAGCAAGACTCGGTAAAATCGGGGGTGTTGGTTGACGGTTTTCGTGGAAACGCTTCTTATGAATTATAGAGCTGGCTGTACCGTCCAACGACAGCGGCAAAACGCTAACCCAATCGTCTACCAAAGTTTTAGCGATGAGAACTGAGTTAAGAACACTGACCAAGGTTATCCTTGTTCAGAAATTGGCAACTGTGATTTAAGTAGATCTAAGATCATGAAAGCGATGAATGATAATGCAATAGACGTAGTCGAGGTGATCAAAGTCTATGACTATTTAACAGCTAAAGGAAAACAAGGTGCCCCTGTATTAACCATTGCCAGGGAAACACAATTACCTCAACAGAATATAAAAAGATACTTACAAGAATTCTCAGCCAGCTTTATTCGTATTGGTGATGGGCCTAAATATGCAATCAATTGCTCTAAACTGAGAGTAAACCGCAAAAAGGCTTTGTTGACAGAGATAGAAGCATTCAACAAAAAGCGAGTTTTGGGCTTTGTTACCGCTACGTTTATCGCAAAAGTCTGAGTCTTCGTATGATCAAAATTTATGTGAAGCTGTACGTAATAGATTTTGATCTATTTGAAGAGTTTGAACAGTGTGCCATTCAAATTTTAAAGCGATACAATGGTAAGTTAATCGAAGCATTCGAAGTAAAGCGATTAGGAAATAGCGGAGAAGAAATTCACATATTAGAATTTCCAGATCGGAAAAGTTTTGACCGATACCGCTCAGATAATGAACTTAAAAAACTTTCGGCGCTAAGGGAAAAGGCAATTTCCAAAACTGAGATAGAGTGTCAACGCGAGTAAAAAACTATGGTTAGGGGAGAGCCACCTAGCTTCAAGAACGTAAGAACTTACGCGCACTGCGTTAATAGAGATTCAAACTGAAACAAAGGCACCTAAATTATCAATGGACAATCACGCAATCCAAGTAGCAAGGTTTATTTTGGGGTTCAGTTGGATTTATCACGGACTGTTTCCAAAATTGATTACCGTTGCACCGATTGAGAAAACACTCACCGCGACCATGAGCTTGTCTGAGCACGCATCATACTTGGTAACGAAAACGGCTGGAGTGATGGAAATTATTTTCGGTTTATTACTCATCGTTTTGTATAAAAACCGGCCTCTTATTAAACTCAATATCGCCGCGCTAATATCACTGTGCGCGTTTGTTGCTGTTCAACTTCCTAGCTTATTGATCGAAGCATTTAACCCGGTAACGACAAACCTCGCCCTAATTGGCTTGAGCTATGTCTTACTTAGTGCAAGAAATACGAAACATGATTAGTGGTTGCTTGATCGTTTTTATCTCGTTGTTATTCTTAGGTATTCTTGATGCTCGAGTTCGTTAAAGCAACAGAGTCTGATAAAGGCTATCTGTTGGCGCTTAGAACAAAAACCATACAGCAACATCTTGAAGAGTCGGGCCTGTACCTAACGGAACAGGAGCACTTAGAACGCGTTAATCATAGATACGAATGCTCTTACTTAGTTTTTTATCAGGGCACGTTAATCGGCATGGTTAAATACAAAACTACCACTAAAGAATTGGAGCTAATTCAACTTCAAATTGACCCACTACATCAATCGAAAGGGTACGGAACAAAAATTATTCAACAAATTCTGAACGGTGAAAAAGATAGGACGGTAAAGCTGAGCGTGCTTAAGAAAAACCCAGCAGTCGAGCTTTACAAAAAATTAGGCTTCAAGATTGTTGGGCAAGACACTTATGAATACGATATGCAAAAGGCAAATTAGAAAATGTTCAAGAACCACAGGGCTCACATATTTATCGGCTGGAATAGGGTCCAATACAAATTTGACATCGGCGAACCTTAAAACTGTGATTCCATTTACAATTGCTCGAATAAAGAAATATCATCTTTGCAATAAGGCACCCTCTCTCTCAAAGTGCACAGCTATTTGCTAGGATGAAATTCGCATGTTGAAATTATTAGACAATATCCCTGCAAAAACTTGGGAGTCCATCGGAACCGTATTTGGCTTAGGTGCTTGCGTCTTAATAGCGGTTCAGCTTAATCATGAGTATTTTTCAACCGTACCAAGTAGCCTTTCTTGGTTTCATCTCATTGGCTTTGTCTTTGTATATTTGTTCTGGTTTTTCTATGGCCTGAGGTTTCGTCACATTGGCGTGTGGTTGCCTAACGCCGTTGCTACATTATTACAAACAGTGCTTTTAGTCGTCGTTACACTTAAAAATTTGACGTGAAGGATTAAACAAAAAAGGGGCATGATCGTTAGATAACAGGCATCGCTTAGTAGCGCCCTGATAGTACACCACGACCAGCTTTAATAGCTTAAAATGGCCGGCACTAATTTGAGAATACACATATGAAAAATTGGAAAGGCAATAGCGTCGTCATTATTTCGATACTGCACACTTTATTTGCTATATCGAACTTCGGTTCAATCTATTTAGATATGATAAAAAACGGGTTTTTTAATTCAGCGACAACTGCAAGTTCGTCGCTCGCGGCATGGTTTTTTCTGTTCGGTATATTGATGCTGCCACTAGGCATTCTGATCCGTAATTTCGAATATAAGGCAGTGCCAATTCCTCTAAGTGTCGTTGTGTCCCTGTTACTGCTAGTTATTTTGGGGGCGGTTGTTATGCCTGTTTCTGGCTTTTGGTTATTGTTTCCGCCAGTCTTAGTAATGTTATACGAAAATATACGTTAAGTGATCGCCTGCCCTGCATGTATTCGCCTCGGTTTCCTCTCGCTCTTGTAATCAGCATCGTTCACCGTCTATTCAAAAAACGTAGAAGTGAAAACCACATTCGGCATTCCAGGATTTACCGTGCACATAAGCGGATATCAGGAACAAGATTAAATTCCGTTTTGTGGCAGGCCAGTATTGTCAATCAGATATACTTAGGTGTTCATCAACTCAACCAATTGGGAGTTATTTTTGAAGGCCAAAGGTTTTTCGGCAACCCTCGCAAAATTTATCGCTGCTGGGGAATGGGACAAAGTGGAAGGCTTTTTAATGCTTCCGAATTTTCTCAACGTTTTGGGTTTAACGTCACGCTAAACGACTCAGAACTGCCTCGGTGTGAAATTTCAGACATCGAAGCATTTCATCTTGGTGGCATTGGTCAAGATTTTATCAACGGCGCGGTTATCTCCGCGATGTTGGATTTTGCGCTTGGCTTAACCGGCCTGAAATACGCAGAGCTCGGCGACTTCGCCACAAGCCATTTGAATATTGACATCGCGCGCCCTATCGAAAAAGGCCGATTTTACGTGCTCGCCAAAACCAATAAACAGATTGCTAATAAGGTGTTTTCAGAAGCAACCATATTCAACTATAGAGATGAGCCATGCGTTTATGCAACTGGGTCACTCAGAGTCGCAATCACGAGCAAGTAGTAAATTGACCTAGTTATGGTGGCTGGGGCTTAACAAGTATCGTTAATGAAAGAATGGCTCTCCAATGTAAAAAGTCAGAAATAACTCGGCATATGACCGAATCGAGCCTAGATAATGATTCACTTATTCGTGAAAAGTTTGGCGGTATTCGTCCAGCATCTGGTTGCCCAGCGTGCCCTGATCATACGGAGAAAGCGACCCTTTGGTGTAAGCTTGAACCGGGCGAAAATGCAGGAATGAGCATCACCAAAAGCTTTGCTATGCTGCCAACAACGGCGGTAAGTGGTTGGTATTTTGCGCACCCGGAATCACGTTATTTTTCGGTGACTCGTATCCAGCAAGATCAAGTTATTGATTATGCTGACCGAAAAGGCGTAGATTTGATGAGTACTGAGCGGTGGTTAGCGCCGATTCTAGGCTATCACGTATAGGCACTTTATCCCTAGCGCTCTGTGCTGAGAATTAAGCAGCCGAGTTTGGCCCAAATCGCCTTGGCAATTTCATTCCTCTTCGAAATATACCAAGGCCTGCTAGAAAGTTAGAAGACCCTTAGCGGCACATTCCGTTTTTACTGACGATTGGTCTGTCTTCCGACCCACCTTCACTGGAGCTAGATTCTGATTCGGGTTCATCTTCAGAGGATTCAGAATCTGACCCTGAGCCAGTCGCCGCCCCAGAACCTGAGTCACTGACTTCGGTGGGAACAATGTCGTTAATAACATCTTCACTTATGGTCGCCTGTTGCTCAGCGATCGGTTCAGGAGTTGGTTCAACGGGTTCTTCAACAACTGGTGGTTCTTCAACAACTGGTGGTTCTTCAACAACCGGTGGTTCTTCAACAACCGGTGGTTCTTCAACAACCGGTGGTTCTTCAACGACCGGTGGTTCTTCAACGACCGGTGGTTCTTCAACGA
>CAYQVT010000109.1:0-3985 GCA_964420885.1 uncultured Gammaproteobacteria bacterium | reverse complement strand
CCGGTGGTTCTTCAACGACCGGTGGTTCTTCAACGACCGGTGGTTCTTCAACGACTGGAGGCTCCTCTACGACCGGTTCGTCAGTAGATGGCAAGGAGCCGTCTTGGCTTACTCGCACACCGACACCCTCTGCCCCAATGGCTACCTCACGACCGTCAAAGCCGAAGGTATTGGTTATAAACGGCGTGTCAGACTCTATAGTTTCACCATCGGCTTGCAAAATATCATGCACCACATCTGGATCAACTTCGTAACCATTAATCGCGACTAGGTTCAATCGCACTCCGGGTGGAGCTTGATTGCTGCCTTGGCCACCAATGGTCAGGTCACCAGTCACACGAACGATATCAAACTCGGCCTCGGTAGGGCCGCCTAGTTCAAGATCAAGTATTGAGCCGTCGAATAAGACTAAGTCGCCGTCTATATCAAGCACTCCTGGTGAGGTACCGGGCGCAAGCGTACCACCGGACTCTACAAAGACGGTGCCCGACACGGCGCCTGCATCTGATGCGAAGCCGATACCACCACTGCCAAATATGCGAGCGCCGTCGTCAACGAACAAATCAATAGCTTGTGGCATTATCTCCGCCCCAAATTCGTTTAGTATTAACGAACCGTTCAGAAATACTTCTGTTTGCCCAAGCTCTAAGCTCCCTGTTACTAACTCAACATTCTCATCAATACTTAAGCTGGCGCGATTATCTATGCCATTGCTAACAATACCGTTTGGTACCAAGAACTGAGAACCAGTTCCCGTCGAACTATTAGAACCAAAAACCAGCGAGCCACGATTTATTAGAGGGTCAAAGGTGTTTATTTCGGAGCTACCTTCCTCTGAATTACGAAAAAATAAAAGAGTGCCATTATTAGTAAAGGTAGTGTCATCAGCAAGTGCATCAATTCCGCTATCCGAATTGATAGTGAAGGTGCCATTGAGAACGATGTCAGCATTAAACTGAAAATTGGGTGCAGTCATGCCATCAAACAGGAAGGGTCCGTCGATAAAGCCACCATCGAATGTAAAACGGCTGCCGGTGAGCGCGGTTGCTGAACCGAGGGTAGTGCCAGGGCTAGCCCCTAGCACTTGCAACATGCCTATGCTGTGGAAGGGTGCGTCCAAATCGAAGTTTGATAGGGCGGTAAATTGGCCTCCCGATTGTTCACCCGGATTAATGACTAGCGATTGGAAGAACGTTTCTGTATCACTTATAAAATCCAGATCGGTGTTTTGAAGCGTTATATTATTGTCTCCAATTAGCTGGTTCACAATAAGTTCAGATGAGGATCTGCCGCCGAAGGCCTGAAAAATGAGTGTCCCAGTGCTCTGAAGGCTATCAGCCCGGATATCAACTGCACGGATAAAGATTTCATTAGCGGAAAAATTTAAGTTTGATGAAGGATCGTTTAAACGAATCTCGTCGTTTACAAAAATACTGTTGGCAGTCAAATTCACGTTGTTTGCGAATGTGCTCGAAAGAGGTGTATTTAATATGATATTTCCTGATTGCGAATTAAAATCAAGCGAGTCGAAACCATTTAGGGGTCCGGCAACAATTATGTCGAAGAGACTTGTAATGTCGACTGAACTGCTGGTAATTTGGTTATTTAAGAACACATTTTGAGCGGAAAGCACCAGTGGGCCATCAATGGTGATATCGGCCGTCGCAGTGAAATCACCTTCAGCCTCAAAGGTAAGCGTGTTATTCGAAATCGAGGAAATGGGTGACAGAATAAAAATATTGCCGGACCCACCACCTGAGGCGCCATTTGTGACGATGGTAATATCATTTGACATGAGTGCCGTCTCAATATCGAAGGGGCTGATGGCAGTCTCGGCAAAGAGTGGTAAGAAAGCGTCGTTCATCGCACCAAATTCGCCAGAAACAAACCCCTGTTCGAACTGAGGCTGCCGAATAATGTCGATATTGGTATCGAGAATAAAGCCGTCGGGGTCTATGTTTAAAGTGATCGGGTCGACCGGAAAGCCGGTGTCAATATCGATAATCTCATCGCCAACGCGTAAAGGTGCTCCGTCGAACGGCGAAATTATTGGCCCATTGCTAGGGCCACCAATAAGTAACTCGCCACCAATGAATGGGTCATCAGTGATAAAAACATCACTTGGGTCGATTAACCAGGTACCTGCTTCGCCATTGTTAGCGCCGGCGTTGGGAATGGTATTTAATTGTAAGCCGATCAGGCCAGAGGTTTCGATAAAGCCACCGTCGCCCGACTCTGAACCGCCTCTGGCGGTTAACTCACCATTGATACGTGCGCTGTTCTCTGCAAACAAAATCACCGTGCCGCCATCGCCGTTAGTGCCACCGTCAGCCCTAATTGAGGCGTTTTCGTCAAGATAAACAAAATCACTGGTGCGAGTATCGCCGCGACCCTGTTGCTCTCCACCAACCAGCACCGTGCCGCCGCCACTATCACCCGTGGCGCTTACCTTGCTGCCTGAAAATACGCCAACGTTATCGCCAAGTAAGGAGATATCGCCGGCAACACCTTGTGAGCTACTGTTGACGGTTGCGTCGCGTAATTCGAGTTGCCGAGCTTCGAGGTGAATATCGCCTCCGCTCGAGCTGAGTTCGCCACTTACTAGAGCGAGATCAGAGGCTTGTAAGAAAATGCGCCCGTCAGCGCTTTCGACCACTACATTCCCACTGTTTGAAACGCGATCACCAATGATCGACGCATTACCCGCGCCTGCGATAATTTGGCCTAAGTTGATGGCCTCGTTTTCAGGAGCCTCAACGTCAAAACTAATATTATCTACGTTACTAAAGGTTAGCGAAATAGAATGACCGGCGGCCAGTAAAACATCGCCCTCATCGTTTCTCAGTACGCCACTGTTTTCAACTGAAGTAGCAATTAGCGCAAGGTCACCGTTGCCACGCACGTGGATTAAACCGCGATTCTCAATAACACCTCGATCGCCACTAAAATTATAGTTTTGATCAGCAAAATCTTGATTGGAGATATCCAGCGTTGAACCAATAAATCCGGCGGTATCAATAGTTGCGCCTTCACCGATCACTAAACCGTTTGGGTTTATTAGAAAAACCCGACCGTTACTCTGCAAGTCTCCGAAAATTTCGCTTATGTCACCGCCGGTGACTCGATTCAAAACGGCTGAACTCGACGACTCTTGAATGAAGCGGGTTATTTCGTTGTTATCAATGGAGAAACCATTCCATTCAATAATTGCTCCAGAGCTATTGTGTATTTCTAGCTCAGCGCCATTCACTTCAAAACTCGCCGAACCAGCCACCACGTTAGGATCAGTAGGATTACCAAATGCCGAGCCAGTACCTATCAACATGCCAACCGCGGTACCGATGGCGATGTATCGTGAAGTCGTCTTTGTGAATGGGTTCATAATGTTTCTCACTGTTTCTGTGAATTCGGTATTACTCGAATTGTTCTTTATTTCGTTTCGCATGACTATATCGAGCACTGGCCGCCAGTCGGAGTAGGGCTAAGAGCAGGCGGAAAGCTATTTACTTGGTTAAGTTCTTGGTCACTCAAATCAGATAGCGCGAAATATGGGTCTTTGGTCAATATATCTGGAGACTTAATCAGCACCAAGGGTGGAGAGCCTTTTGCTGCAATACCGCGCCCACCCGATCTATTATTTTTAATACTTGAATCGTCAGAAGAGTCTGCTTGACTGTCACTTTCTCGAGAATCGTCCGACGAGCTGCTGACTTCGCTATCACCATCACTTTCGCTGTCTTCCGACTCACGTTGCTTGAGATTCACTTCTGCGCTTCCACTCGAGGATTGAGTTATCGGCACTCCAGTATAGCCAGCCTGTCCTGGGCTTAAACCGACAACCGTGCAGTCCGTAACTTGTGTGGTACGGCATGAGCCTATTTTAAAACCTTCTGACTGGCCTGCACATTGGCTCATCACAATTGCACCTGTTTCGCAGCTACTGTACATACCTTCGGGAAGAGAGTCATTAATCGCCTCGGCGGCG
>CAYQVT010000108.1:0-11266 GCA_964420885.1 uncultured Gammaproteobacteria bacterium | reverse complement strand
AAACAACAAGCCGAGTTTGCTGAGCGAGCGAGTCAAGCGAGAGTGAAACAATTGCAACAGGCCTTATTGCCCGCCAATGACGAACTTGAATCGTTGGTGAGGGTTGAAGTGGGCTATCTGGTAGAGCGATGGCGTGAAGCTTGGTCCAACGGTGACGTTGATCGCTACCTTTCTAGCTATAGTTCGGAGTTTACACCGGCCGATAAGCAACCTCTAGAGGCATGGAAGTCCAACCGCAGGTCTCGAATTTATCCTCAAAGGAACATTCGCGTCGATTTAAGTGAGTTTAAGGTATCAATGTTGGAAGAGTTGAATTCCGGCGTCGTCGAATTTAATCAACGTTATCAATCCGGAGATTTTATCGAAAACTCGCGCAAACGACTTAGCCTTGCGAAGCAAGACGGGGAGTGGAAGATTACTTCAGAAGTCGAACTAAATTAGTGGTACCGTTGGTTTTATTTGATTCGAGAAAGACCGATTAATAACCCAGATCAATATAAACCGCTTGCTGACCGCCTTCGCCCGCGACAATTAGATGAGGTGGCTGGACAAACTCAATTGTTGGCTCCTCACAAGCCGTTAAGAACCGCTATAGAAAGCGGCAAGCTACATTCAATGGTCTTCTGGGGGCCACCAGGTACTGGTAAGACGACGCTAGCAAAATTACTGGCGGCTCAAAGTGATGCCGATTTTGTCTCTCTCTCGGCGGTGCTTTCGGGTGTTAAAGATATTCGCCAAGCCGTGCAAACCGCGCATGATCGTCAGCAGGCGGGCCTTGGCAATACGGTGTTATTTGTTGATGAGGTGCATCGCTTTAACAAAGCGCAACAAGATGCGTTCCTCCCGCATATTGAAAATGGAACCATTTTGTTTGTTGGAGCGACGACCGAAAACCCCTCTTTCGAATTGAATAATGCGTTACTCTCGAGAGTCAGAGTGTATGTGCTTCAGTCTCTTTCGCCTGACGATATCGTCGAGCTGATTGATAGAGCCTTAGTGGATCAGGAGCGAGGACTCGGGCAATACAATTTAACCATGTCTCGAGAAGATAAGTTCCGTTTAGCGGAGCTGGTGGATGGCGATGCGCGCCGTGCTTTAACAATGCTCGAGATTGCTGCTGATCTAGCCGAAGATGGAACGATAAGCAGTGCATTGATCGTTGACATATTGGCCGGCGGCAGTACTCGCCGTTTCGACAAAGGAGGCGATGCTTTCTATGATCAAATTTCAGCGTTGCATAAATCAGTGCGTGGCTCTGATCCCGACGCTGCCTTGTATTGGCTTTGTCGAATGATCGACGGAGGCTGTGACCCAAAATACATTGCGCGGCGAGTTGTTCGTATGGCCAGCGAAGACATTGGCAATGCCGACCCGCGCGCATTGAGACTTTGTTTGGATGCTTGGGAAGCACAAGAGCGTCTTGGCAGCCCTGAGGGAGAGCTGACTCTGGCTCAGGCGGTGATTTATTTAGCCATTGCCGCTAAAAGCAATGCAGTGTACACCGCTTATAAACAGGCCATGTCAGTAGTAAAACAAACGGGTTCGTTGGAGGTGCCGATGCACATCAGAAACGCGCCCACATCTCTAATGAAAGAGTTAGATTATGGTAAAGGATATCGTTATGCACACGATGAGGCCGACGGTTATGCCGCTGGTGAAGTTTACTTACCAGACGAATTAGCCGGCCAACAGTTTTATCAGCCGGTAGAACGTGGCTTAGAAATAAAAATTAAGCTGAAGCTAGACTATCTCCGAAACTTGGATAAACAAAGTCGGTGAAATCGCCACTCGATGCTAATCACTGCAGTTCTTACAAATGCCATGCACTTCAATCACGGGCTGTTGGCTAACAAAGCCAATGGTGCTCGCACCAGCGTTTAAGGCCTCCGATACATCTGAGTTATTGAGTTCAGCAACGTGTCCACAATCAACGCAAATATAAAACTGACATTGGTGGTTGGCGTTCGGAGAAGGGCATCCAATGTAGGCGTTTAACGATTCGATCCTGTGAATTAGCTTCGCTGACACAAGAAAATCTAATGCTCGATAAGCGGTGGGCGGCGCCGGTTTATGCCCAGCTTCTTGTAACTTTTGTAACACGTCGTACGCGCCTATCGGGTTGTGTTGAGCCCAAATAATTTCCAATACTTGTCGGCGAATGTTGGTTAATCGTAAGCCTTGTTTGGCGCACTCGGCGATGGCCGATTCCAATGCCTGTGCTTCACAGTGACTGTGGTCGTGTTCGCCGTAAAAAGGCGAAATAACGTGTTTGCTATCGCTCATTACGAACAGTATTTATTCAATTCTTTTGGCGCGGGAATTTGTTTCTTCCACGATATGCAACGGTTTTGTTGAAGCTTACCGAAGCTTCTAACCCACGCGAGTTTTTGATTGATGTCAATACGAGCTTGCTTGGCGGCCTCGTTTGACGTGAATGCACCGTATAAAAAATAGGTCCAGAGAATATCTTTAGATCTAGACGTGAAGCTGTGTAAGTTAGGATTATTAATGAATTTCTTGCGCGAAGTAAACTCGGCTACCTTTGCTCGATCATCAAAACTCGCAAGTTGCAATGTGTAACCATTTGCAGGTTGGCTAAAGAGCCAATCGTTGTCGTTAATCGACGCGTTGTTGCTCAATGGCACATCAGGAACGTTTATGGTGTTTGCGCGGTTACTCGCTGTCTGCGAAGTGGTTCTCGTTCTGCCGGTTCGATTATACTCGTCGGTTTTGACCCAACCTCTGAACCGTTTTGGTGAGATCACTCGAAACCATGCATTTTTTTTATCGATTACGGCCAATGTTTCATTGTCGTTCAACTGCCCAACAATGGTGCCGCTGGTAATCAGTGGCACTGAGCGTGCGTTAACTGCGTTGCCTTGAATCGAACCTATGTCGTCTGACACGACAATATAATTTTGATGAACCCAAACAGGAAAACCATTGCCGTTAGTAACTTCGGTCCAATCAGGCGATGAATTGATAACTTTCAAATTCTTGCGTTCATCGAGAATAGTAATTAACACGCTGCGTTTCGACGGATTGGTGTAAACCGCTATCGGGTTAGATAGATTGACTTGTTTGGGCGGCGTTGCTGCTTTTTTTGCAACGCTTGTCGGGGTTGTCACTGGCGCTGGGTCTATTTGCTTTATATTAGTGGAAACCGTCGTGCTGCGTTGTTCGGTACTACTTACCTTTTTATTCGCTATAGCGGAAGTATTAGTGGCAGCCGCCGTCGCGCTAAGCTTATTGTTAGACTGTTTCTTAGCTTGCTTATCCGCTTGTTTGTTAGGCTGTTGAGCTTGCGCCGCGGGTGCTTGCTTTGCGATTGGGGCCGTGTTGCCGGTATCGTCGTATTCCCCTGGTTCAGACCAATTTAACTGTTTTAAGATATCGATCGATTTGGGCTCATTATTCTTTGCTGCACGTTCAAACCACAATCGTGATTGCGCATGATCTTCTTTTAAACCGATGCCTAAATAATAAGCTCGGCCAATATTAAATTGCGCTAAAGGGTGATCTTGTTCTGCCGCCTTTAGCCACCATTTCATGGCTTCAGCTTCATTGCGCTTAACGCCGCTACCAGTTAGATATTGATGCCCCAAATTATACTGAGCTAAAGAGTGACCTTGGCGCGCTGCTTGCTTATACCAATAAACGGATTGCTCTAAGTCTGCGGATTGAAATTGATCATTGGTAAACAATACACCAACCTTAAATTGAGCATCACGATCACCTTCATAAGCTTGCAACATCCATTTATCCAGCTCTTGTTGATAGTCGGCTTCTAACGTCGGTGAGGCCGGGTTAGCGGCCACCTCATCTTGCGAATGGCCGCTATGGCTAAACGCCAAGCAGGCCATAATCACAGCGATGCGGATGAGTGTTTTTAGTTTAATTAGTGCCATATAAGCTAATGCTGAGAAGTGTTCACGCCTGCTCGAATAACTGAGTGTTAAAGCAAAGCTATTATTATTCTGTTTTGTTAGCTCAAGTTTAGCACTATTGTCACAAAATTGGCGCCTTGCTATAGCATAGTTATGTGACTATACGTTAAATTTTTTTAGGTTTAGCGGTAAAAAAATATGGCAAAAGGTTTGCAATTAATTTTCTTTTTTAAATTTAAATAAATCGCTTGCGCTTTTATTTCATACCCATTATCTTGTCCTTGCTCTGACTGAAACCACAATATATAGTGTTTTTTCAGAACTGACCACGAATCAACGTTTTTGTTGAAGAGGTGCTTCTAAAGCATTGAATTTAGTCAATGTAGAAGCCGCGTTCGCCTAGTTTGGCGGCGATGGTCGTTCTTGTTAACGGCGATATGTGTGGCGTTTTGCTGAAAAGTGTAAACCATTCTTAATTCAAAGCTATGTTGGCCAATCTATGGGAAATTGGGTTGTTGATTGGTTGTCGATGCGAATTGCATTAAGGATTTAATGTTGCACTGCTGTGTGTGTTATTTCACAAAACTCTTTAGAACGAGAACGCACTACCAAAACCAAGAATACAGCTGTTAGCTTTTTTATGTGAACCCCATTGATCAAAATGGTGTTGTCGGCAGCTAATCTAATAAATAGCCCAAGGTTGCCTATCACAACCTTGAGAGTGATAGAGGAAACAGATAATGGGTAAACCCGTAGAAGAATTACAGTCTTCGAGTCAAACAGTTGTCAGCGTAAACGCAGCGGCCAAAGGCGGCGAGATCAAGTTGAAGCAAATGTCATTGCAATCAACCTCGGCCGATATTTGGGACAAAAAATATCGCCTTAAAGATAAAGCTGGCAACCCTGTTGATGACTCAACTCACGATACCATAGAGCGCGTTGCCACCGCACTCTCTGGTGTAGAGCAAACCGACGCCTTACGCGAACATTGGTACGAGCGTTTTGTTTGGGCATTAGATAATGGCGCACTTCCTGCTGGCCGTATTATTTCAAACGCCGGCGCGCAAGCCTATAAGCCTGCAACTTCAACCATCAATTGCACGGTCTCGGGCACCATCACAGACTCGATGGATGACATTCTTAATAAGAATCATGAAGCGGGCATGACCCTAAAAGCAGGTTGCGGCATTGGTTATGAGTTTTCAACCTTACGACCAAAAGGCGCGTATGTGTCAGGCGCAGGGGCGTATACCTCTGGCCCACTGTCGTTCATGGACATCTTCGATAAGATGTGTTTCACCGTAAGTTCAGCAGGTGGCCGACGTGGTGCGCAAATGGCGACCTTTGACGTCAGTCATCCTGATGTGATGGAGTTCATTCGCGCCAAGCGAGAAGATGGTCGATTACGCCAATTCAACTTATCGCTTCTTATTACCGCTGAATTTATCGAAGCGGTTAAAAATGACGCCGAGTGGAAGTTGTCATTCCCAATCACCGCCAAAGAAGCCAGAGAAGACAAACTCGATGTTTACACCTCTGATGAAGTGATCTGGCGCCGCTACCCAGCCGAGAATGGTTACATTAAGAACGACCAAGGCTTAACCGCCTGTAAAATCTACAGCACGATTCCAGCTAATCGATTGTGGAATATGATCATGACGTCTACTTATGATTTTGCTGAGCCGGGTTTTATTTTAATCGACGAAGTTAACACCAAGAATAATAATTGGTTTGTTGAAAATATTCGTGCCACTAATCCTTGCGGCGAACAACCATTGCCACCCTACGGCAGTTGCCTATTAGGCTCGGTAAACCTAACTAAGTTTGTGGTTGACCCATTCTCAGACAGCGCTCGTTTTGATTGGGAAAAATACCGTGAAGTGGTTGCCGTGTTCACTCGAATGCTCGACAACGTTGTTGAAATCAACGGTTTACCTCTGGATGGCCAACGTAAAGAGATAGAACGTAAACGCCGTCATGGCATGGGCTTTTTGGGTCTAGGGTCTACGGTTACCATGTTAGGTATGACGTACGGTGACGAAAAATCGGTGGAATTCACCGAATCCATCGCTCGCGAAATGGCGATGTCAGGTTGGAACCAAGCGCTGGAACTCGCGAAAGAAAAAGGCCCTGCGCCTATCATGAATGAAGAATTCACCGTAACCAGCGAAATGCTGGCGCTACGCCCTGAAATGGTGAAAGACGGTTACACCATGGGTGACACTGTTAATGGCGCTGAGCTACACGCCAAGTACAGTCGTTATATGCAACAAATTGGCGAGATCGACCCAGAGCTGGTTGAAGAGCTGTCGCGCATCGGCGCGCGCTTCTCACACCACAGCTCCATCGCACCAACAGGCACTATTTCATTGTCGATGGCCAATAACGTAAGCAATGGCATCGAACCCAGTTTTGCACATCACTACGCCCGTAACGTGATTCGTGAAGGTCGCAAAACCAAAGAAAAAGTCGATGTGTTCTCATACGAGCTACTGGCCTATCGTGAAGTGGTCAACGCCAACGCCATGCCTTTTTCTGAAGATCCAGAAGAGCAATTGCCGCCTAATTTTGTTACCTCGGACAGCATCACGCCCAAGCAACACGTGGACATTCAAGCCGCCGCGCAAAAATGGGTTGATTCAAGCATCTCTAAAACCGCCAACGTGCCAACCGATTACCCATACGAAGATTTTAAAGACATCTACATGTATGCCTACGATAAAGGCCTGAAAGGCTGCACGACCTTTCGCTTTAATCCAGAAGCTTTTCAAGGCGTGTTGGTGAAGGAAGATGACTTAGAAAACACGGTTTATCAGTTCACCCTAGAAGACGGTTCTACCATGGAGCTTAAAGGCAACGAAGAGGTCGAGTACGATGGTGAAACTCATACGGCCGCAAACTTGTTTGATGCTCTTAAAGAGGGCTACTACGGAAAATTCTAATTTGACGGATCCATTTTGTCGCGACTCTTTGTTGGGGTTAGATTTCTGGCACGCTGCGTACTGATGCCCTTGGGTACTTCAGTACGCGCCTCTCCATAAATTTAACCCCGCCTTGATTCGCAAAAAATGGACCTCACGAAATGCTAGCGGTAGTAGCTCACATGAGATCATCTGGAAAGGAAAAATAAGTCATCCTGAAAGAAACACCAGGTCATCCTAAAAGTAACAAAAAGTCATCCTAAAAGTAACAAAAAGTCATCCTGAGCGAAGCCGAAGGATCTCCAAGCAAGAATGAAAAGTTAAACTAGGGAATCCCGAAAGTAATACCAAGCCATCTGGAAAGTAACAATAAGTCATCCTGATATCTTCGTTACGAGCGAGGCCGAAGGATCTACAAACTCGAACAAGCGTCAAGCAGCTCAGGCATCGCTAACTTTCAGATCTACATAGTACGTCCCAAGGGCCACAAATTTTCAAAAGACTTTACACAACGCACGACAAACAACATGTAAAGACATAGCCATTTCGAGGCCGCAAAATAAAGTCGACGTGCTCTGCAATAACTTAGCGTTCTTCGCCGAAACCCACCCTGAGTAAAACAACATTGCTATCTTTAAGCGGTATCAATCGTGCCAATACTTTCGGTCACAATCGGCATCTTACTAAGACATTATTCAACGGTGTTGACATTGCTTAACCAAACAAACTGATAGGGCTCTAAGGTCAAATCGGCATCAACCATGTCAAGCTCTTGATCACACACCAAATCGACCCAACGTTGGGTTGTGACTAGGTTAATCGACGAAACGGGAATGGCAACTGTTTGATCACTCACATTGTGTATGCAAAAGATACTTTGCTGTCGGTCGGTGCTTTGCCGCCAAAAACCAAACACCTTGTCTCCTAAATGAAGAGTGTATTGAACTGCGTTGGGGTGAAAGGCGGAATGTTGTGCTCGTAATCTTAATAAGCGTGTGATTTCGTTTAGCACTCGGGCACTGCTGCTGTTGGGCTTATTGAGCCGTTCTTCGAGTTCTTTAAGAGACCACTTGTGGCGATTAATGTTTCGATTGTGATTGGTAAGCTCTAAGCGATCATAATCATTTTGGGTTGCAAGAAGACTGTGAAGATAGATTCCCGGTACTCCCTCTAAGGCGAACATGATTGCATGCGCGCACACAAAACGTTGCAATTGCCATGTGTCGGGGCCTTGATGTGTGCCTTGCAGGGCATCGAAAAGAGAGACGTTGATTTCGTAGGGTTCATTTTTCCCCTCGGAGATCGAGCGCCAAGAAACTCTCGCGCCAAAATTTTGCATGGTGTTAATCAATTGATCTATCTCAACTTGATTGAGTAAACCCGCGACTGGGCGTAAACCAATGCCGTCATGGCTGGCGATAAAGTTAAAATAGAAGGTGCCATTTTGTGCCGGTGGCATGCTCATTTGCCAGCGTTTTAAGTGCTCACTTGTGCCACTAAGCAGTGCGTGAATGAGTAACGGAGGTAATGAGAAGTTATAGATAGCGTGGGCTTCGTTAGCGTTGCCCAGATACGATAAATTTTCGTGAACAGGCACGTTTGTTTCAGTGATCACAATTGCATCGGCCGTGTGCGCTTCAATTAGTGTACGAAACAAGCGCACGAACTCGTGTGTTTGGGGTAGGTGCAGGCATGAACTGCCTTTGGTTTTCCACAGAAACGCCACGGCGTCTAAGCGAAAAATCTTCACCCCTTGCTCTAAATAGCGGCGCACGATCAGCGCCATTTCTAAGAACACCTTAGGGTTTTCAAAATTCAAGTCGACTTGATCGTGGCTAAAGGTGCACCAAACGTGCTTCTCGCCATCCAAGGTGCGAGTTTTGCGCAATAGCGGCGACGTACGAGGGCGAACGACCTCAGATAAATTATCATCCGGCGATGCTTCGATGAAGTAATCTTTGCCTGGGTCTTTGCGTTGACGAAAATTCTCGAACCACCGGCTACGTTGAGAACAATGATTGATAACCAAGTCGGCCATTAGATCGTAGTCTTTGCCAATGGCTTCGATATGTTCCCAACCGCCCAGGCTCTCGTTCACTTGACTGTAATCGATAACTGAAAACCCTTCGTCTGAGCTGTAAGGGAAGAATGGCAAAATATGTATGCCCGATACGGCACCTTTCAGGTAGCTATCAGCGAAAAACTTGAGTGTTTTAAGCGGGGCTTCTTCGGGAGCTTGAATACTGTCTCCATAAGTAATCACCCAAGCATCTCGTTGGCTCCACTTATTTTGATGCAGAGCGCACACCGCTTGAGTATCACCCAGCCCCATTGTTTGGAGGGCTTGTTTAGCGATTTCCCGATAATCTGCATTAGGATAGATGCGGCTTAAATGATCACTTACGGCGTCAAGAAGGTTTGTCTTCACGGCCGAAACTCTTGCATGTCTTGCTCTACGGCGTCTAGTAATATCTGAGGTGCATCTGGCAAGGCACTCATGACTCGATTCCAGCTCGGTATGAACGGGGTTTCCATTGGATTTTCAAGAAAGTCTTGGCCGGCGTTCAGCACGTTTTCAGCGAATAACTCGATGGCGGCTTCTTCGGCATGAATATCCAAGTGTAAGCCGTTCATCTGCGCATCATTGTAGTAGGTTTCGACAAAATCCAAGGCAATACGAAAGTAGGTGGCTTTGATCGCTCGAAAGGTTTCAGAGTTGAAAACGACTCCGTTTGTGGCCAATTTACGGTACAAGGCTTTGCAGATATCGATCGACATTTTTGACAAACCCTTGGCGGTGTCGTCTGGTGACAAATCTTGATGTTTATGGTCGTAGACATCGGCAATGTCTGCCTGACATATTCGATTGTTAGCGTAATTCCGGTTTAGTTCGGACAGTACGCCAATTTCTAAGCCCCAGTCGCTGGGAATACGAAGGTCGTTTATCACGTCGGTTCTAAACGAAAACTCTCCGGCGAGTGGGTAGCGAAAGCTGTCGATGTAATCCAAGTAGTCATTTTGGCCATACACTTTTTTAAGTGCTCGAACTAAAGGCGTGACCAGTAAGCGAGTTACACGCCCGTTCATTTTGGCACTGGCAACACGAGCGTAAAACCCCTTGCAGAATTTATAATTAAAATTGGGGTTAGCCACTGGGTAGAGCAGTCGCGCGAGCAAGCTACGGTCGTAGGTCACAATATCGCAATCGTGTAAGGCGATTGCCTGAGCACGGTCATCGGCCAAGATATAGCCAAAGCAATACCAAACGTTGCGGCCCTTTCCGAGTTCTTTAGGGGCTAGATTTTTGGTTTTTAATTGTTCGTCCAACGCTTGCAGTCTGGGGCCGTCATTCCACAGTATCTTAGCCTTATCGCCCAGCGGCTGAAAAAATTCCAGAGCGGCTCGATACTGCGCTTCGGTAGCGCGGTCGAGCCCAATAATGATTTGCGTAAGATAATCTACTTTACTGAGTTCTTGTACGATGTTTGGTAGCGCATCGCCTTCTAATTCAGAATACAAGGAGGGCAGCACCAAGGCCATCGGTCGTTTGTCGCTAAATTTCTTTAGTTCGCGTTCAAGCTCTTCCAATGAACGCTGATGCAAATTATGCAAGGTGGTGATGATACCGTTTTGATAAAAGTCAGCCATGCTACTCCATTCTCTGTTTTAGATTAAATTGTCGTTTTTAATATAGTTAATACTGCTTCGTTCCAACCCTTTGGCCCATACTCAGTGGTGTAGAGCACGTTTTTTTTGGTGGTTAGAGTTGGGAAGGGCGTAGTATGAGATCGGACACACACGGGGTAGTCGGCGAGATTAAGCATCGCGACATCGTTATGATTGTCCCCAAGAGCTATCATCGACGCAAATTTCAACTCCTGAGTAAAAAGGTGGTTTAGGTTTCTATTAAGCCAAGTAAGTGGTTTCGCTTTATCGGTTTGCCCTTGTAAATGATAAAAACGCCCCCCTTTTAAAATCTGTAAACCATGTTTGGCCGCCAGATGTATAAAGCTCATCAGCTCAGGTTGCTCGCCTTGCCATAGAAAAGGTTCTGAGTACGCACGGTCTGCCGCCAACTGGGCCGCCGAGCGACTCAAGCCAGTGTGTTGCATAATCCCATCAACCCCTAAATCGCTAAAACCGAGCAGAGGCAAATTTTGTGTACTACGGGTATCCTCAATGAAGTCTAAAATTCGATCGCGAGGTTCTCCAAATACTTGAGTCTCAACACCGTTGTGCAAAAAGATAAGCGCACTACCGTTCTCAACTACGATGGGTGCCGATAACTCGAGTATTTGATGTAAGGAGCGGGTCTCCGCCAATGTCTTACTGGTGTTGAGCAAAATCGGTACAGCCCGTTTCGCACAGGCCTCAAGTGCAGGCAGGGCCGGCGCATAGCCATAGTCGTGATGGTCTAATAGTGTTCCGTCAAGGTCAGTGCTTATCCAGACGTTCACG
>CAYQVT010000107.1:11151-11467 GCA_964420885.1 uncultured Gammaproteobacteria bacterium | reverse complement strand
TGCCGACTCTATCTGTATTAAGGATATGGCTGGTTTACTAAAACCGTATGTGGGTTACGAGCTGGTCACCGAACTAAAAAAGAGCATTTCAATTCCAATTCAGTTACACGCTCATGCCACCACTGGGTTAAGCACGGCGACCATCACCAAATGCGTGGAAGCGGGTATCGACAACGTCGACACTTCAATCTCATCGATGTCGATGACCTATGGCCACTCTGCAACCGAATCCGTAGTGTCGATATTTGAAGGCGGTGAGCGAGATACCGGCTTAGACATTAAAAAGCTCGAGGAAATCTCGGCGTATTTTCGCGAG
>CAYQVT010000107.1:0-11141 GCA_964420885.1 uncultured Gammaproteobacteria bacterium | reverse complement strand
GGTACGCAAAAAATACGCTCAATTCGAAGGGTCATTACGCGGAGTTGATTCACGCATTCTAGTGGCCCAAGTTCCTGGCGGCATGCTCACCAATATGGAGAATCAGCTACGTCAACAAAATGCTGAAGACAAAATAGACGATGTATTAGCCGAAATTCCACGCGTCCGTGAAGACCTTGGCTTTATCCCTCTAGTCACGCCCACATCTCAAATCGTCGGCACGCAAGCGGTGATCAATGTATTGATGGGCGAGCGTTACAAAAACATCGCAAAAGAAACCGCAGGCGTACTAAGAGGCGAGTACGGAGCGACACCGGCACCGGTTAATCGAGAACTGCAAGCACGGGTTTTAGATGACGGAGAACAAGCGATAACTTGTCGTCCGGCCGATTTACTTGAGCACGAGATGGACACCCTAACGGCTGAATTTCAATGTGTCGTTGATGAGCACTCATTAGAGACCAAAGAGAGTGAGAACTTTATCGACGACGTGCTTAGCTACGCTTTGTTTCCACAAGTTGGCCTGAACTTTATTCAAAACCGAAGAAATCCAAGCGCGTTTGAACCCAAACCGACGGGCACAGCCAAAAGCGCAGCCCCTACAACCGATGCGGGTGACGAAATATATACCGTAGAGGTTGAGGGCCAACGTTATACGGTGACGGTGACTGAAGGTGGAGAGCTATCCGGCATAACCGCTATTGGTGAAGGTACATCGCAAGTGAACGCAAGTAGCCAACCGCCTGTTTCGGGAGGCGAACCGGTCAACGCTCCTCTAGCAGGCAACGTCATCAGTATTCCTGTGAGTGTCGGCGACCAAGTATCGGCCGGCGATAACATAATGGTATTAGAAGCCATGAAAATGGAAACTAATATCGCAGCACCCAGCGACGGCCAAGTCACCGCCATTAATGTTCGCGAAGGCGATAGCATTACCGTTGGTGATGTTCTATTAAGCATCGCTTAGAGAGACAATTATGGATAACTTAAATAGCCTATGGCTAAGCTCTGGACTGGCTCAAGTTCAACTTGGGCAACTTGTCATGATGCTGGTTGGCTTAGGACTCCTCTTTCTCGCCATTCGAAAAGGCTTCGAACCGCTATTATTAGTGCCTATTGGTTTTGGAACGTTGCTTGCGAACATCCCTGGGGCCGGTTTTGATCTAGCGCCTGTTTACGATGCAGCAGGTCACATGACAAGCCCAGGTGGCTTGCTCTATTATATCTACAGCGCCGGTATCGAAACAGGCATGTTCCCCTTGATTATATTCATGGGCGTGGGAGCAATGACCGATTTCGGTCCTCTTCTAGCAAATCCGAAGACATTACTTTTAGGTGCCGCGGCACAAGTCGGAATATTCACTACCGTTTTAGGCGCGGTTGCCTTAGGCCATTTTGGCATACTGGATTTCAGTATCCGAGATGCCGCTTCAATTGGTATTATTGGCGGTGCAGATGGGCCCACAGCAATCTTTGTCACCAGTAAATTGTCACCGGAACTTTTAGGCGCTGTTGCAGTCGCGGCCTACTCTTACATGGCATTGGTACCCATTATTCAACCGCCCATCATGCGCGCCATGACAACGCCCGCAGAACGACAGATCAAGATGGAGCAACTACGCACGGTTTCGAGTGCAGAAAAAATCGTATTTCCGCTAACTTTGTTAGTCTTAGTAGCGTTTTTACTTCCCGATGCAGCCCCATTATTAGGCATGTTCTGCTTTGGTAACTTAATGAAAGAATGCGGGGTCGTAGCACGGCTTAGTGACACTACTCAAAATGCACTGATCAATATTGTCACAATCTTTCTAGGCCTTGGTGTCGGTTCAAAAATGAGCGCAGAGAAGTTCTTGAACTATGAAACTCTCGGTATATTAGCTTTAGGCGCGGTCGCTTTTTGCATTGGTACAGCGGCGGGCGTGTTAATGGCCAAGCTTATGAATAAATTTTCTAAGCATCAGATAAACCCGCTCATTGGTGCGGCCGGCGTTTCGGCGGTACCGATGGCGGCAAGAGTTGCCAACAAGGTTGGCCTTGAAGCCAATCCACAGAACTTTCTGTTGATGCACGCCATGGGCCCTAATGTCGCGGGTGTTATTGGTTCGGCCGTTGCTGCTGGGGTGATGATCAACTTAGTGTCGGGAATGTAACTTTTAGGTACATAATAGATGATTTATAAACTAGGCGACAAATCGCCAAAAATCGCCACCTCGTGCTTCGTCGCTCCCTCAGCCGACCTGATTGGCTCGGTGATCATGCACAACAATGCCAGCGTTTGGTTCAATTGTGTGATTCGAGCAGACAATGAACCCATCAATATCGGCGAAAACTCTAATGTTCAAGATGGGTCGATTTTACATGTCGATGACGGCTTTCCAATATCCATCGCCAAGGACGTCACAGTCGGACACAAGGTAATGCTTCACGGTTGCAGTATTGGCGAAGGAACACTGATAGGCATGAATGCGGTGATTCTAAACGGTGCAAAAATTGGCAAACATTGCTTGATCGGAGCCAACGCACTTATCACCGAAGGCACTGATATTCCTGACGGATCAATGGTTCTTGGGTCACCAGCTAAAATCGTCAAAGAACTCGACGAAAAAACTCAAATAATGCTGAAGATGGGTGCGGCTCATTACACTCAAAATAGTGCAGCTTACTTGGCCAATTTAAAAGAAATCTAAGCACGTCTCTATACAAGAGCGATCTAGGGAACTAACAAAGAGACCTCCAACTACATCGCAGCGGCTGAGGAACCTAAATTAGTGGGAGTGGCCAGATATATTGATGGATTTAAAACCCATCAAATTTTCATCGATACTGCGATTAAGCCAAGATTTAGCGATTTTCAAACTTACGTTTAGGCTCGCCTTCGATATTTGTTGCTCGTCATAGAACCTATGCTTTATCTAAAACAATGAACAATGTTAGAGGTGACTAGAAAATTACAGAAAGCAATGCGATTGATGAGGGGTCGCTTACGCTTTACAATGCAGTAACATTAAATGGACATCATCGACAGTAATCCTGTGTCTAGGATTTCATCAATTTCTATGAGCGAATAAAGAAGCATACCAAGTCTAATTCGAAGCTCACCAGATCTTATCTTAATAAACTTCATATTTTTAAGGTTACACTATGACGGTTAAGTCGAGCATGGTTTCTAATTATTCGGCCTTGTTTGTTGCCGTAATTGCTGTCCTCGCCATGACGACTAGCGCGAATGCGGATGGCGATATCTGGAGGCAACTGGCCTATGGAAAATTTTCGCTCGATAACGGCACCCTAATCCTCGATCATCATGTATTCAGCTGGACGGAAGCCTGTAATATCCCGACCTATTGTGCTTGGATAGCTGAGATCACTTTATACTTAATTTATGAAGCATTTGGTCTTAACGGTTTGTTTGCGCTTCGCTATTTTGCGATGTTGTTACCGATCCCATTGTTATTATATCTCGCGAAGAAACAACAATCTAAACCCACAGCAATTGTGTGGCTGGCGTTTCTTCTTTGCTATCTTATTTCCTATGTCAGCGGCGGCTTAATCAAGCCAGAACTTTTCAGCTTTATTTTTATGAGTGTGTCAGTAGCACTCTATTTTGCAATAAAGAGTGGTGGGGAGAATGCCTGGCAGTTGAGTTACGCGTTTCCTCTGCTTATTCTCATGTGGGTCAACACTCATGGTGGTTTCACGATAGGCTTAGTATTTCTAGGTATTGTCGCGATTGGAGAAGACTTAAATTATTTTTTTGATCACCGAGTGCTTTGCCAATCAACACCATAAAACATTTGTCTATTGCGGCTATTTGTTTCTTTAAATGAAAAATAATTCGAACCTAGCCCCTGCAGATTACCTAGACCTTTCTAAAGCGATACTCAAATCTGAACAAGTTGATATTGCTTCATTTACTCCACTCAGACCAAAAAACAGGCCTCCTGAAATTGATTCGTTGTCTATTTACTATTAATAACCTTTGGTAGCTTGTGCTCACTTGCTTACTGACGGATAGTTTCAGATTTTCTATTCTTTTTTAGCGTATTAGTTTCTATGATTCCCAACGATTATGGATAGATATTATTTCAATAATAGGGGGCTCGAAGAAGTCCGCCGATAATTGAGTTAGCGCTTTGTCCTAGCGAAACCCAAACGGCATGCGTTTCTTTCGATAAAATTCGAGCGTGTTTTGATAATAAGCCTCGGCATAATCTTGATGAATGTAAAAGCTATCCAAACCGGGAATCCTCTTTACTAAAATATAGTTATTATCTCTTAATAGCGTTTGAATGAGTTCAGATGGGCGTTCAATACTAATGCACAAAAATGTATAGGCACTAAAATCGAAATCGGCTAAAACTCGTTCTTCGGCTCCCTCAACGTCCATTGACAAATAATCGATAACCTCTGGTGCCGACGCTTCCGCCAGTACCGAATTTAGAGTTTTAGTCTTTAAGGTAATTGCGCCGCTCACGCTTGATTGTTCGTTATCTAAACCTTGGTCGACGATCCCGCCCATGACACCATCAGGATTAAATAAAACTTCACCCTCTTGTTGATCAAGGCAAATATTCAAACAACTCACATTGCGATTGAGTTCTAACTCTAAAAATGTTGTTGGGTTGGCTTCGATACAAAGACCGGACCATTGATAGCGTTTTTCGAGCAAATAAGTGTTGCTGATATTTAGGCCATCATGGGCGCCAACATCTACAAAATACCCTTGCTTTTTCTCATTGAAAACTTCGCCGAATACCCAATAGTCTTGGCCTGCTTGAGACGCCAGTGTGGCATATCGGTAAATTCCTCTACGCAGTCCACGGCGAACACTAGGAGGCAATAAGTTAATAAGGGTCTGCTTCATATAAATTCGAAAATGTTGTTAGCCATCAGAAACCAGTATAATTTTACCTGGCACAATAGCTCGATAGTCTACAACATGATATCGAGCCTTAGAACTTAGAATTAAATATTTATCCGTAGCATTAGACTAGTTGAGTAGGCGCCCTATTCAATTTTGCTTAGTCTATTTTGACCCTGAAAAAATAAAGCTGCCGATACGATTAGGAATGACTTCTTTCGCGACTCGCTGCCGGCTTTTTTACAAGGACGGCAAAACTGTCGTACTTAGCATCATCTGACCCATTGAGTATAGTACTTAACAACAAAGAAGCTGCGCCAAGCATTGAAGGCCGTCGAGGAAGCCCAAAAATCGACCCTGGTTTTTCGCCTCTACATATTGAGTCCCACACCGCGGCTTGCGCCTCTACCCATACACTGCGAAACTGCCTAGCATAACCAGTGTAGAAGGTCTTGACGATTTGACCTCCCGCGTTTTCTATCTGTTCTCGAAGAAATGGCGCCGTAAAGAAAAAGAGATGCCGTCCCGCATCGGTATGAAACCATGCTTGCTTAAGAGATTCAAAACCCTTACTTGCGTGATTGGGTACGTCTATTAGCATGTGTCCTCCAGGCTTCACCAAAGAAAGGCAATTCTTTATCCCTAACAACGGATCATTACAATGCTCCAATGAGTGAAACATCGTCACCAAATCAAAAGACTCATTAGGTATCTCTGAAGGAATATTTTCGGCAGTTCCCAAACTGACCCGCGCTCCGCGCGCACTCGCGGCCTTAACGGCAACGGGGTGTGGGTCTATTCCCGACAAGGTATTACCAAAACCGCCCATTGCTTCTAAAAATGCACCACCTCCGCAACCAATGTCACAGATATCGAGGTTCTTGAAATTATATTGATTGGCTAAAAATTCTGGTGATACTTCTTGGCCATGATCTCGCTTCCAGGCTACCTTAATCAAAGCACGTTCTAATAGGCTCGGTGTTTTTTGTTGCCCAACTTCCACACCACTAAGATAATCATCGTACTCTTCAGAGCCAGAATAAAATAAAGTCAGTTCATCCGCAGTAGGCGTTGGATACAAACACCCGTACCTCTTTTCTTTCGACCAATAGATTGCGAATTGTCTACTGGAAACTTGAGTATGAATAGTCGGGATCTGAGCGTACAGCGATAAAGGTGACCCTCCTACTATGCAGGGAATAGATTCTGGTAGCACGGACATTATTGTTACTCGATTTACTTTAGTTCAAACTTTGACAGGCCGATATTATCAAGGTGCTAAATACACACAGAAAATTCGCGGCGTCTAATGATAACCTCAATTGGCCTTCAAAGCAGGTTAGAATCTAATTTGTATCAAATCGATCCGGCTTAAGACTACGTTTTCTCACTCAGTTCGAGTCTGATACGGTTCAAAAGCTAAAGATGTTAACACCGTCGACAGTATCCACAACACCGTCCAATTTAAATTCCTCCGCGGTCATTAAAGATTGCAGCGTTTTCGGTTCTGAATTAGTCGTCGCGAGGCACCGCTCACCGCTATCCAAACGAAGTACTACGATACTCTTATACGCCTGATTAGACTTATCGAACAAAACCGTGAAGGTTTCCATTTGAGCCTTACCCGATGCGGTTTCTGCAAGGCAAATTTTGGCCTTCGTATCTATCTCAACCAACGGCGCCAGCCATTCTTTCTTTGGTGGTTGACAACCGTAGATGCCAATGGAATGTTTGGTCAAATACCAACCATTTGAATTAGACAACCCAAATTCGAATTCATTCTCACGCGCCCGATTTATCATCTCAGCAATCGCGTGCATGCCATAGTTATTACCCGGCCCGCCAAAATAAGGCAGGCCGCCTGTTAGCGTTAAACCGCGACGATCTTCATGGCTTATTCCAAATTCATCACAAGCGACCTGCACCGCGGACGGAAAACAGCTATAAATATCGAAGAACGCCATATCATCAATATCTTTGTTTGCCATCGATAGCGCTGATTTAGCAACCGCTTTCATTGCCGCTGATGAGTGAAAATTCTCTCGTTCACTCATGTTCCAAACATCATTGGCATCCGCGCATCCATGCAGGAAAACCCATTTGTCTCGACTAATTCCCAGTGATTTCGCTTTTGCAACCGAGGTCAAAACAACGGCAGCTGACTGATTAACCAGAATCATCGAACTAAGCTGCTTGGTATAAGGGTAGGCAACCATACGGTTCGAGCCGCTCGGTGTAATTAACTCCTCCGCGTTCTTAGCCTGCTGAAACCACGCATAAGGGTTGTCCGAAGCTATCTTGGTCATATCGGCAAACATCGTTCCAATTTTCTGACGATGCTCATCATGCGAGCGCGCATAGTGAACCCGTAATGCATTTTCAAATAAAGGGTATCCGTGAGCAGGGAGATTCAAATCGTATTCCCCTTCGTATCTTGAGTTGCCAAGTTTGGTATCACCGAAACGGTCAGGCACGCCTCCCGGGGCGTCTTTCCAAGCGCCTTTGGGCAACAATAACTTACTCCAATGATTGAAACGGCGACTCATTGTATTGAGTGCCTCGCCACCGGCTAGAAGCACCGTTTCGGCCTCACCTTTGGCTATTTCGGCGGCAAAATGGTTCACCAGCCGCTGAGGCGTGTTACCACCTGAATGGGTATAAACCAAACGTGATGGTGAGAGTTTGAGACGGTTAGCAACAGTTTTAGGCACATTTTTATAGAGCCCTGAAACAGGTGTATTCACTTGTGCCGCATCAACGGTTAAACCTACTGACACCAACACATCCGCTGCGCGCAGTAGCTTAGACACACCACTATCAGTTTGCGCCGCGCGCGCGGCCTCGACCATCATATCAATCGGAGTCAAATCTAAGCCACTATCCGGACGGTCGACCACTTGGCCGCAAGCGACCAACACCGGCATTCGTTCTTCATTCATAAAAGGTCAGTTCAAACAAACTTTTTAATCATCAACGATGCCAGATCTATCGTAAAACATGGTGAAGGTTCCTATTTGTCCTTTTCAAATGATAGACTGATAAATAACGAATAGAAACTGAGGAGTTAAGAATGCATTCGACCAACCCACCCGTTAATTTAGCCAATACCGTTCTGCGAAGAGCCCAACTAAACCCTGAGCGAACAGCACTGGTGTTCGAAGGTAAACAACAAACTTATGGTGAGTTTGCATCACTGGTCAGGAAACAAGCAACCCTTCTTAGAGAGAGCGGAGTATGCTTTGGCGATCGTGTGGGTTTTCTAGGATTTAATCAACCTGCGTTTCTTGAAACACTCTACGCAGCTAACGCCATCGGTGCAATTTTTGTGCCTCTTAATTTTCGGCTAACTGGGGAAGAACTGAGTTTCATAATTAACGACGCTGGTATTCACAGTTTGGTGGTCGACGACGCGCTACAACAAACCGTTGACGGTATAAAGGAAAGATTGTGTTGCCATCACTTTTTTAGCGCCGAAAGCAGATACGAGAATTGGAGGTATCTAATAGACGAACGTGCTGAGGCCGACGAGATCGAAGATTTAGTGATCGCACAGCCTGATGATGTCGCCTTGATTATGTATACTTCTGGCACCACAGGTCTCCCAAAAGGCGCAATGCTAACGCATGGAAACATCATGTGGAACAATATCAACGCTCATTTCACCTTCGCCGCCTCGCGCGACAGCGTAAATTTAGTGGTAGCACCATTGTTTCATATTGGCGGTCTCAACGTACTAACTCTCCACTCGTTCACTTTGGGCTCAACGTTGGTGTTAATGAGAGCGTTCGACCCTAAGGCTGTGTTAGCGGCATTTACTGACCACAAAGTTACGCATATGTTCGGCGCCCCGGCGATGTTTTTGTTTATGTCGCAACACGAAGATTTTGACACCACCGACTTTAGTGACGTTGAAACCCTAGTTTGCGGCGCGGCACCTCCACCAGAATCGCTGTTAACCTTATACGATAAGCGCGGAGTGGCATTTTGTCAGGGTTATGGGTTAACCGAAACGGCACCCTTTGCCTCTTTTTTAACGCCCGAATGGTCACTGAGTAAATTAGGGTCCGCTGGCCAACCGCCACTGTATTCTGAGTTAAGAATCGTCGATAGTGAAAATACGCCAATCGCGCAAGGTGAACGAGGCGAGATATGCATTAAGGGCCCGAATATTATGAAAGGCTACTGGAATCGCCCTGAAGCCAGCCAGGAAGCCATCGACAAAGAAGGCTGGTTTCATTCAGGAGACGTGGGCTATTTGGATGAAGATGGCTTTTTGTTTATTTGCGACCGTCTTAAAGACATGGTCATTTCTGGCGGCGAGAACGTATACCCCGCCGAGGTCGAAAGTGTGCTGTTCAAACACCCGGCAATTTCTGAAGTTGCGGTGATCGGCCTCGCCGATGATAAATGGGGCGAAGCCGTGACCGCCATTGCCGCGCTAAGCGAAGGTAGTTCTCTAACGCTTGAAGAGTTACGAGAATTCGCCGCCGAGCATCTCGCTAAATATAAAATTCCGCTGCGACTACACATCGTCGACGAATTACCACGCAACCCCGCAGGAAAAGTATTGAAATACGTATTGAAAGAACAATTGAGCTGATTTCTGTTCAGTTGAAATTCGCTTGCCGTTCAAATTGAACAGTAGCTATAAACATTAGGCGTAAAAACCGCTGAATATCTCTACAAAGCGATCGACTTCATTTTCTTGAAGCGCATTGATTCCTGCCGCCGCCGCTCGACCACCGCCAGTTTCAAACTGGCGGCAAATTTGATCGGCGCCTTGTTTATTTTCTAAGGGAGCACGCACACTGACTACATAATCACCTTGGTCTCGCCGAGTGATAACGGCGTGGGCTTTTGCTGGGTTCAGATTCGCAAGATCATTACCAAACACGCCACTAACGAGTCGGGCCCACGCAGCGTTTGGCAATTCAAATACGGCCGCATGCTTCAAGTCGAAACGAGGCTGAATCGCCGCCGCTTTTGACATGTCTTGCTCGAAGCCTTCTTTAAGTACACCGAAGGTCTCTTTATCATCTCGGATAAATTCCATTGCACTGGCGTATTGTGAGGTACGCTTAAACAGATCGGCCGGATGAAAGTACAAATCATCTAAGGATGTTCCGTAGCCGTTGTAGTTCAGGTAAATACCCAAATTCTCTAGCTGCTCTAGGTCACCCGAGCTTAACGATAAAGACTTCGCTAAACCCTGAGCACTGTGCTTTAGGTTGTCGCCGAAGGTACCAACTACCGCCCACTCTAGAAATGCGTCCTTGAGATGTTGATTGATCAATAAGGATGTACATACATTCGCCGCCGTATTGATTAAAGTACTTAGCCTGGGGTGCGTTGGCACCTCGCCAGCAAAGTGATGGTCACAATAAAAGACATCAGCTCCACTGTTTAATATGCTTTCTAATGCAGAGCGGTTTTTATCCAACGACACGTCCAACACATTGATTTGGTCGCCTTCACTAACGTTCGCTCGGTCAAGCAGTTTTATATCACGCTTAACCCCAGTTATCAGTTCGGACTCCACAGGAGTCGCCAATCGCAACTGAGTTAAAGCGCAAATACCATCTGCATCACCATTGAAACAATCTATTACTTTCATCAATACTATCTATGGCTAAACGATTATAGGCTTTGATAATAATCCATTAATATCTGGGCCACTTCAGGTCGTGAAAACTCCGGTGGCGGCGCAATGCCATTTCCGAGAAGCTCGCGAACCTTGGTACCTGAGAGAATAACAAAGTCTTCGAATTTATGATCGGGCACATCCCGCATCATGACAACTTTATTCAATATCTTGGAATAAGCAGTGTGATCGGCGTTGAATATTTCAATCTCTAACGCGCCTTCTGGCACTTTTTCTTGAAAGATTGTTTGCGCGTCAAAAGCGCCATAATAATCGCCCACACCTGCGTGATCACGACCAATGATAAAGTGAGTTGCGCCCATATTCTGACGAAATAAAGCGTGTAATACCGCTTCCCGTGGCCCTGCGTAGAGCATATCAAAGCCATAGCCAGTTACCATCACACTGTTTTCAGGGAAGTAGTTCGCCACCATTTCTCGAATAGATGCATCGCGTACATCAGCAGGAATGTCGCCTTCTTTCAATTTACCGAGTAACATATGAATCACGCAGCCTTCAGCACCCGTGGCTTGCATGGCCATTTTGCACAATTCTTCGTGGGCTCTGTGCATTGGGTTACGTGTTTGAAACGCCACGATTTTCTGCCAACCAAGTTCCGCAATCTCGTCACGAATTTGC